>NZ_JBVVOU010000007.1:0-313372 GCF_055807635.1 Bradyrhizobium sp. Kon56
AACCTGACCCTGGCCGACACCAACACTGAAGCGGCCAACAGCCAGGCGCTGTCGACCCGCCAGTCCATCGCGGTCTCGGCGCTGTCGCTGGCCAACACCTCGCAGCAAAGCGTGCTCCAGCTGCTCCGCTAATAAGTATCTGTAATTACAACAATAACTACGAGCGGCGGGGCTTCGGCCCCG
Source organism: Bradyrhizobium sp. Kon56 (assembly GCF_055807635.1). Classification (NCBI taxonomy): domain Bacteria; kingdom Pseudomonadati; phylum Pseudomonadota; class Alphaproteobacteria; order Hyphomicrobiales; family Nitrobacteraceae; genus Bradyrhizobium; species Bradyrhizobium sp. Kon56. The sequence continues at coordinate 184 of NZ_JBVVOU010000007.1, forward strand.
CCGCTTTCTTTTTGGCGCAGGAACCGCGTGAGACCGGGGGAGGGGGCGCTAACCCCGCATTAACCGTATCCCTTAAACCGGCGTTAACCATACTTTAAAGGACAGGCTCTAATACTGGACAAAAGCCCGCTTCCAGACCCGCGTGGCCGATTCGTATCCGGTTCAAGAGGAAGACCTGCCAATGTCCAACATCGTTCTCTCGGCGTCCGTTCGCCAGAACCTGTTGTCGCTGCAGTCGACGGCCGACTTGCTGGCCACGACGCAGGAGCGGCTGTCGACCGGCAAGAAGGTCAACACCGCGCTCGACAATCCCACCAACTTCTTCACGGCGCAGGGACTGGATAACCGGGCGAGCGACATCAGCAACCTGCTCGATGGCATCAACAACGGTGTCCAGGTGCTCCAGGCCGCCAACACCGGCATCACCTCGCTGCAGAAGCTGATCGACTCTGCGAAGTCAATCGCCAACCAGGCGCTGCAGACCACGGTCGGCTACTCAACCAAATCGAACGTCTCCACCACGATTCCCGGTGCGACGCCCGCCGATCTCCGCGGCACGACCTCCTATGCCAGCGCGACCGCCAACAGCAACGTGCTTTATACCGGCGCACCTGGCGGCGTGACGCCGGTAACGTCAGGCGCCTCGCTCGGTGCGTCGCTCGGATCGACCGCCGGCACACTGACCGGCGCGGTTGCCAAGGCAGCCGACAACGCCACGAACCTCGCCGGCACCAACACGCTGATCGGGGCGACCGCCGCGACCACGTTCGGATCGTCGCCGGCAGACGGCGACTCGATCACCGTGAACGGTAAGACGGTCACGTTCCGCACCGGTGCTGCACCTTCGGCGCAGCCGACCGGCTGGGGCCTCGACCCGAGCGGCCATATCGCCACGGACGGCACTGGCAATTCGATCATCTACATGGGAACGACTGGCGCTCCCACAGCTACGGTCAATGACCTCCTCAGCGCGGTGGACCTTGCCAGCGGGGTCAAGACAGCGACGATCAGCGCAGGCGCCGCCACGATCGCGACGAGCGGCGCGACAGTCGGTACGGCCCAGACGCCGTCGTCCATTACCGCGGGCGCGGTTACGCTGAAGAGCTCGACCGGTTCCGATTTGAGCGTGACTGGCAAGGCCGACTTCCTGAAGGCGCTCGGACTGACCTCGGCGACCGGCGCAGGCAATGCCAGCGTGAGCGCCAACCGCCAGACGACTGCGGGTTCGCTCGGCAGTCTCGTCAAGGATGGCTCGACGCTGAACATCGACGGCCACACCATTACCTTCAAGAACGCCGAGACGCCGCAATCGGCCACGAGCGTGACCTCCGGCGGCGTTAGCGGCAACATCGTCACCGACGGCAACGGCAACTCGACCATCTATCTCCAGAGCGCGACGCTGACTGACCTGCTCAATTCGATCGACCTTGCTACCGGCGTGAAGACCGCCAGCATCTTCCTGGGTGCCGCGACGCTCTCGACCACCGCAGGCCAGATCCCGTCCTCGGTGAATACCAGCGGCCAGCTGGCGCTCTCGACCGGCATCAACGCCGACCTCTCGATCACCGGCACCGGCAATGCGCTCGCCGCATTCGGCCTCAGCGGCAACACCGGAACGGCGACCGCCTTCAGCGCGGCGCGCACCTCCGGCGTTGGCGGCGTCAGCGGCAAGACGCTCACCTTCAGCTCGTTCAACGGCGGCACGCCGGTGAACGTCACCTTCGGTGACGGCACCAACGGCACGGTCAAGACGCTCGACCAGCTCAACGTGCAGCTTCAGGCCAACCATCTGACGGCGACGATCGACGCCAATGGCGTGCTGACCGTCACCACCGTCAACGAATACGCCTCTTCGACACTCGGTTCGACGGCCGCGGGCGGCGCGGTCGGCGGTACGCTCACCGGTGTGCTCGCCTTCACCACCGCACAGCCCCCGATCCAGGATCCCGTCGCACAGACGGCGCGCTCCGGTCTGGTCAGCCAGTTCAACAACATCCTGGCGCAGATCGACACGACCTCGCAGGACTCCTCCTTCAACGGCGTCAACCTGCTCAACGGCGACACGCTGAAGCTGGTCTTCAACGAGACCGGCAGCTCGACGCTCGGAATCAATGGCGTGGTGTTCAACGCAGCGGGGCTCGGCCTCAGCAATCTCGTCCCCGGCACGGACTTCATCGACAACGGCGCAACCAACAAGGTGCTGACGAGCCTGAACGCGGCCTCGAGCACGCTGCGCTCGGAAGGTTCCGCGCTCGGCTCCAACCTCTCGATCGTGCAGGTGCGCCAGGACTTCTCGAAGAACCTGATCAACGTGCTGCAGACCGGCTCATCCAACCTGACGCTCGCCGACACCAACGAGGAAGCGGCGAACAGCCAGGCGCTGTCGACCCGCCAGTCGATCGCGGTGTCCGCGCTGTCGCTGGCCAACCAGTCGCAACAGAGCGTGCTGCAGCTGCTCCGCTAATCTCGGAGCGCAAGATACTGAATCGGAATATCGCGGCGGGGCTCATGCTCCGCCGTTTTTATTGAGATCGGTAAGGCAGGATCGCGATTGATGCGCATCATGGAAGCGTGTTTACAGCATGCATCCGCGCATCTAGCTTCACGACGAAGGACTCCGGGCCCGTATTTATCCGGAGCCCCTCCAAGCACTCACGTAAGCAAATCTTAAGCGGTGCTGCCTAGGGTCGGGAAAGAAATCCTTAAGCGCGTTCAACGGGCTGGGTAACCTCCAGGGTGTGATTGATGTCGAATTCCGCTGCCTCGGCCTACGCGCGTGTTGCAACGACCACCGCATCTCCTCGCGACATCGAAGCGCAGACCCTGCTCAAGGCCGCGAACAAGCTTCAGGATGCGATCAACAGCGCCGAGCCGTTCAGCGAGCAGACCACGCAGGCTCTGATGTTCAATCGCAAGCTCTGGACGATTTTCCTGAGCGAGGCCATGCGCGAGAACAATCCGCAGCCGATCGACGTCCGGCAGAAGATCGCCAACATCAGCGTGTTCGTGCTGAGCCAGACCGCCGCACTGCAGATGAGCCCGCAGTTCGATCATTTCCGTCCGCTGATCGAGATCAACCGCAATATCGCCGCTGGTCTGTCCGGCCGTCCGTGATCGAGCACGGCTCGTTTCTTCGGCAACACCAAATTCATGCTGACGTATACCGGCAAGACGCAGATCAGGAACGTCGTCACCGGTCCCGCGACCGGTTCGAGCGATCTCGATGTTGCCGTTGCGACGCTCGACGCCTGATTGTCAGGCGCTGCGGTCCGTGCTGGCCGGACGCGAGGGCTCGGATTTCAAATCCTGCGCATGGAAATAGGCCCGCCGGCGCAGCATTGCTTCGTCGGGGAACTGGTTGACCACCGCGTCGGTCCTGTCGTTGACGACCTGGAAGACGAACGACGCCGCCGCCTGGTCGAACACGACCTGGCGTGAGACGTTCTCGTTGCTTCGCAAATCATTGCGTGCAGGCGCGCTCGCCTCGCCAGCGGCCACTGTCTGGCTCACGGGCAGATCGGTTTGTACGGCCTCGTTCGCCGCCGCATTCGACGTCGCTACGATCTGCACGGCAACCGGTATCCCCACCGGCCTGATGCTGAAATCTGTACTCATGGCAGCCTCCTGGTTGCCTCACGTGAGTCAAATCCCAACCCCTCTCAATACGCAACCATGGAACACCGGGATTGAACATCCGGTAAGGAAACGTGCCTAACCGCGCGACGATGTTGCCGCGCGGTTTTTCATAAAATTGTCGCTTGTTGTTGCGCGCGCTCAGAGCGAGCGGCTGACCGCGAGCGGCGTGATGTGGCGCGGGCCCGGCGTGGCGCGTCGTCCCGCGGCCGTATAGGTGTTCGGCACGTTGCGCTTCTGGATCTCGGCGTTGACGCCGCGCACGACGCTCTCCGACACGGCGTGAGCGGTTGCGAGCACGGTGAGGTTGACCTGGAGCATCGCGCGGAATGCATCGTGGTGCCGATGCAGCGTCGAGAGCAGCTCGGGCGCGGATTTGGCGAGCTGGGCTTGGTTCGCCTTCAACCGGGTGACGGCGCCGACATAGTTTCGCGACAGCTCCTGCTTCTTGCTCTCGAGGGTCATCGCCTCGCGGACTTGGCCGGCGCGCACGAGCTCGGTCTCGCGCTCGATCAGACCGAGCAGGGCGCTCATCGCATCCATCAACTGCTCGGCGATCTTGCGCGACTCGGCGCTGCCGGGTGCGGTGTTCGGGCGCTGCGCTTGCACGGGCTGACGCGAGGCGTTGAAATGGTTCATCTCGTTTGACCTTATGCCGTGCGGATCGTTTTTGCCTGCTGCATGATCAGGGTGCGATAGACGTCGCTTGCGATGCCGACGCCGCCGGCGTTGGCGAAGTTCTTGGAATATTGCTCGGTCAGCATCGAGCGCCACACGCCGGTACCAGGCGTGTCGCCGAACGGGCCTTCGCCCTTCAGGCCCGAGGTCATCTGCGAGAACATGCTGTTGAGGAACATCGCCTCGAAGTCGGTGGCGATCTTCTGCGCCTTGGCCTGCTGCTTCGGCGAGACCTTTTGCAGTGCCGCGGCGAGATCGAAGTCCGGCCGGCCATTGCGGCTCTCCACCGAGAAGGCGGAGCTGGCGAGCCGTGCGGTGTTGACCATGCCGGTCTGCATCACATCACCTCGATGTCGGCTTCGATCGCACCGGCGGCCTTGATCGCCTGCAGGATGCTGATGAGATCGCGCGGGCCGATGCCGAGACCGTTAAGGCCGTCGACGAGCTGCTGAAGCGAGACGCCGTCCTTGACGACGGCGAACTTCTTGCCGTCCTCGGTGACGCTGACGCTGCTGCGTGGTGCGACCACGGTCCGCCCCCGCGACAGCGGGTTGGGCTGGCTGACCTGCGGGCTCTCGGAGATCGTGACGGTGAGGTTGCCCTGTGCGACCGCAACGGTGGCGACGCGGACGTCGCGACCCATCACGATGATGCCGCTGCGTTCGTCGATGATGATCTTGGCGGCGAGATCCGGATCGACCTGGAGCTGCTCGATCTCGGTGAGAAAGGCGACGACGTTACCCTTGAACTCCGGCGGGATCGCAAGCTGCACGGTCGATGGGTCGATCGGCTCGGCGGTCTTGACGCCGAGATAGTCGTTGATCGCGGCGGCGATCCGCTTGGCCGTGGTGAAGTCGGCATTGCGTAGCGCAAGCCGGACGTTCGGCAGGCGATTGAGCGCAAATTCGATCTCGCGCTCGATGATGGCACCGTTGACAATGCGTCCGACGGTCGGCACGCCACGCACGATTTTCGCCGCCTCGCCTTCGGCCTGGAAGCCTGAGATCGCGAGCGAGCCCTGTGCGACCGAATAGACGTTGCCGTCGGCGCCGAGGAGCGGGGTGACGAGCAGGGTGCCGCCCTGGAGATTCTTGGCGTCGCCGAGCGCGGAGACGGTGACGTCCATGCGCGTGCCCTGGGTGGCGAAGGCCGGCAGATTGCCTGTCACCATCACGGCGGCGACGTTGCCGGTGCGGATGGTGGCGCCGCGGATGTTGACGCCCATGCGCTCGAGCATCGCTTGCAGCGACTGCTTGGTGAAGGGGATGTTGTTCAGGGTGTCGCCGGTGCCGTTGAGACCGACGACGAGCCCGTAGCCGATGAGCTGGTTCTGCCGCACGCCTTCGATGTTGGCGAGATCCTTGATGCGCGATGTCGCGCTTGCAGAATTGACCGAGAGCGCCAGCGCTGACAGCGCGGCGCAGGCCACCCCCACAAGTCTCACCCAACGAACGCTTGGCATCCTCTGCTCCCCGAGGCTCCTCAAATCAAAGGACCATCACGACACTCCCATGACGAGCTGGTCCGACGCTGTCCTTGCGAGCGCTGTGCCAACTCGGGGCAGCGGGGGTAGGTCGCTGAATAGGTTGAATAAATCTGTTTCGAGCGACCTCAGCCTGCGTTGTCCCTGAGGAGCGAAACTGCCGCCTGTCGGCAGATTTTGCCGGGCTGTTTACGGGCCGTTAACCATAAAACGGCGAATGTGGCGCATCGATCACCCGGATTGCTTCGGATGCGCATCTACGGACCGAATGGCACCACGCTTGGAACGCCGGCCAGCCAGGCCAGGCGGACGAGCTCCGGCACCTTCGTGCTGCCCGACACCTCGTCGGCGCCGGAGACGCGAGGCGCCGCCGCACCGAAGGCGGCCGCCAACATCGACGGGCTGCTCGCGCTGCAAGGCATCGAGGAGGATCCGGTCGAGCGTCGCAAGCGCTCGGTCGTGCGCGGAAAGACCGCGCTCGACGTGCTCGACGATCTCAAGATGGGGCTCCTCTCCGGCAAGCTCGATGCCTCGACCGTGATGCGGCTGCGTGACGCTGCGGCGAACCTGAAATCGTCCTCCGGCGATTCCGGCCTGGATTCGGTGCTGTCCGAGATCGAGCTGCGCGTCGAGGTCGAGCTCGCCAAGGCCGGGCAGGCGTAGCGGCTTACGCCGCTTCATCCTTCAACTGCGCGTCATAGCGGCGCTGGGCGGCGAGCACGTCTTTCAGATTCTGTTCGGCCCAATCGCGCAGCGGATCGACGGCGGCGGCGAGCGTCACGCCGAGCTGCGTGATCGAATATTCCACGGTCACCGGCACGGTTGCGATGGCGTGACGCTTGATCAATCCGTCGCGCTCGAGCGACTTGAGAACCTGGCTCAGCATCTTCTGCGAAATGCCTTCGATCGTGCGGCGCAATTGATTGAAGCGCATCGGATCCTCGCGCAGCAGCAGCAGGATCAGCACCGCCCATTTGTCACCGACGCGGTCGAGGATCTGTCGCGTGGGGCAGTTCGCTGCATAGACGTCTGGCTTCATCGTCGGGTCCTCACGATCCATTCCGCTGATTTGCCGGCCGCCGCCGGTTACTCCCGTGTAATCAGGTAAGCACAAAGTGCTCTCTTAACACCAGCGCTCTTTGCGATATTTAGTCACCGTTGGTTACTACAGAAGCAAAGGAGCCTTGCATGAAAATCGCAGTTGCCGGCGCCTCGGGCCGGGCCGGGTCGGAGATCACCAAGGAACTGTCCCGCCGCGGCCACGCGGTTACGGCCATCGCCCGCAACCCGGAGAAGATCGCGGTCCTGCCGAACGCCACGCCGACCAAGGGGGATGTGCTCGACCAGCCAGCCCTTGCCAAGCTGTGGGCCGGGCACGACGTCGCCGTGAGTTCCGTGCACTTCCTGGCCAGCGACGCGCTCAAGCTGATCGGCGCGGCCAAGGACTCCAAGGTCGGCCGTTACCTCGTCGTCGGCGGGGCCGGCAGTCTGGAGGTCGCTCCGGGCGTCAAGCTGGTGACAACTCCCGGTTTTCCGGCTCAGTACAAGGCTGAGGCGGAGGCGGGTTCAGCCTTTCTCGACCTGCTGCGGCAGGAAAAGGAGCTGAACTGGACCTTCATCTCGCCGTCGGCCCTGTTTATCGAGGGAGAGCGCACCGGCAAATTCCGGCTTGGGACGGATCAGCTTCTCGCAGATGCGAACGGAAAGAGCTGGATCACCTTCGCGGATTACGCCATCGCGCTCGCCGACGAGATCGAGCGGCCGGCCCATGAGAGCCAGCGTTTCACGGTCGGCTACTAGGCCGTCGGCCGCTCCCGGGCCCTCCAGGATAAACCTTCCTGTGCAAGGGCTTGGGGGCGCCGGTCAGGCGATCAGGGAAACATTGTCTGTCACAGGAGGCCGCTATATAACGCCCCGCTCAGCGGACCCCGTTCCGTGTACGAGTCGTTGCTTAGACAGATAGGCCGCCCTTGGAAAAGTTGAAAAACTACCGACCGACCGAAAAAGAGCCTTTCATGAACGACAGGCAGAAGGAGTACTTCCGCCTGAAGCTCCTCGCCTGGAAGGATGAGATCCTCAAAGAGTCCAAGCTCACCCTGCAAGCCCTGCAGGAGGAGAATGTGAACCACCCCGATCTCGCCGATCGGGCATCGTCCGAAACCGACCGCGCCATCGAACTCCGTGCCCGCGACCGCCAGCGCAAGTTGATCGCCAAGATCGACGCCGCGCTCCAGCGTATCGAGGACAACACCTACGGCTATTGCGAGGACACCGGCGAGCCGATCTCGTTAAAGCGGCTCGAGGCCCGTCCCATCGCGACGCTTTCGGTGGAGGCGCAGGAGCGCCACGAGAAACGCGAGAAGGTCTATCGCGACGAATAGAGTCCGAGCCGCAGCGATGCGGCTCTTTGTTTTTTGAACGCAAGGTGCGCCTTTTCGCGCCGTGATCAGCATTTTGCCTGTCGCTTGCAACCGCGCGTTTCGGCGCGCGGGCGCAATCGCGAAAAGTGAATCGCGATCAATGGGCTAGACTCAACTCCTCCGAACTCACGTGAGTTCGGATGAGAAACAGCCTTCACTTCAGGTGCGAGAGGTTTTGCGAGTCGCATCAAGGACATCGACTCGAATGCTGAGGCGCTGATCCAGCAGCTTCATACATTGCTGCAATCAGGCCTGTTGCGACGCTACAAGGCGTGCATCCCCATAAAGCCCGGACCAGCTCAATATTTCCTTAAACGCCGGCGCCGCCCGTGAGGCTTGCCATGATGTGGAACGATCAGCGTCCGCATCTCATCCAGCCTGGGCTGGCATGACGTGCTGCCGCGCGGCGCCCTGCGCTTGTCACGCCCCGGCGGGGATGCTGAAGTGCCGCCCTCGATTGTGGTGTGTAGGAGCCGGCGCCGATGGACAGAATTCTCGCAGCCGCAAAGGCGATCGCGCTGGCGCGCCGCAACCATGCGCCGCTAGCGGCGCTCGAAGTTCCTCCGGCCGATGAAGCCGAGGGCTATCAGGTCCAGCGGGCGCTGCACGATCTGCTGCTGCCGCATGCCGGCCCGCTGGTCGGTTACAAGATCGGCTGCACCAGCCAGGTGATGCAGGATTACATCGGGATTCCACACCCATGCGGCGGCGGCGTGTTCCAGAAAGGCGTGCACGACAGCGGCGTGCAGCTCGCGGCTGCCGACTATGTCCGCGTCGGCGTCGAATGCGAGATCGCGGTGCGGCTGAAGCGCAATCTCGCCGCCGGCGAGGCGCCGTTCACGGCCGAATGGGTCGGCGAAGCCGTCGAGGCCTATCATCCCGCGATCGAGATCGTCGACGACCGCTATGTGAAGTGGGAAACGATGGGCGCGCCGACGTTGATCGCCGACGATTTCTTCGCCGCCGGCTGCGTGTTGGGCGAGATCGTGCCGCGCTCGTCGGTGCCGGACCTGAAGGCCGTCAAAGGCCGCGCTATCGTCAACGGCGAAGAGGTCAGCCACGGCACCGGCGCCGACGTGCTCGGCCATCCCCACAACGCACTCGCCTGGCTCGCCAACCATCTCGCCGCCGAGGGCAAGGGTCTTCACGCGGGACAGCTCGTCCTGACGGGGAGTCTGGTCAAGACGCTGTGGCTGAAGGCCGGCGACAAGGTGCGGATGGAGCTGGACGGGCTGGGCGTGGTGGAGGCGGAGTTTACGTAGGCTCTGCGGGCACCGCGTCGTCATTCCCCGCGAAGGCGGGGAATCCAGTACGCCGCGGCTTCTCGGTTCATCGCTGACGTCTCGAAATACTGGATCGCCCGCCTTCGCGGGTGATGACAGTCGAAGGGGCGGAGAGGGGATAGCGGCGTCGCTACAATCGCGCGTCGCCGAGCGCTGTATGCAGCCATCGCCAAAATACATGCGGCCCTCGCCAGGGGAGCTAGCGAGGGCCGCGTCGTACATCGTCGTCCGCGCCTAGGTTCGCGAACACGATGTGGGAGCTCGGGAGAAGCTAGAAGGGCAGCAGCACGTCCATGACTTGCTGGCCGTAGCGCGGTTGCTGCACGTCCATGATCTGGCCGCGGCCGCCGTAGGCGATGCGGGCCTGCGCGATCTTGGTGGAATCGATGGTGTTGTCGCTCTGGATGTCTTCGGGACGGACGATGCCGGCGACGATGAGCTCGCGGATTTCGTAGTTGACGCGGATTTCCTGCTTGCCCTCGACCACGAGGTTGCCGTTCGGCAGGACCTGGGTGACGACCGCCGCGACGTTGGTCTGCAACGCTTCCTTGCGGTCCACGCTTCCTTTGCCCTCGCTGGACGCGGTCGAGTCGGCGGTGAGGATGCGGCCGGGCAACACCTTCTGCGCTTGGGCCCCCAATGTCTTGGCGCCGATGAAGTCGGTGATCCCGGAATCTTCCTTGTTGGTGCGGCTGCGCTGGGTGTCGTTTTCGATATTGGCCTTGTCGGTGATGTTCACGGCCACCGTCAGGATGTCGCCGACCTGATGGGCACGCTGGTCCTTGAAGAAGGCCCGGCTGCCGCTGCGCCACAGCGAGTTCGGATTGTAGGAGGCGACCTCGGGCTTCGGCATCGGCATCTGCACCGGCTTGTAACCGGGCTGCGTCGTCGGATTGTCGATCGCCGACAATTTCGGCTGCTCGCCGATCTGCGACAGACGGTCGATCGAGGAGCAGCCGCTCGCCAGCGCGCACGTCGCCAGCAGCAGGGCAGAGATCGCGATGCGACGGGGACGAAAAGCCGAACTGAACGTGGACATGACTTACTCTGACTTGGCTGGAGCTTGCGAGACGCGAACTTGCGGGATCTGGGCTTGTGCGATCTGGGCCGGGGATGCCGGGGCTTGGACCAGGTTCCGGACGAGGGCTGCGGTATCGACGGGGGCGGGCGCCTCGTCGCGCTTGAGCGAGGAGGTCTGTTCGACCGCGGCCGGCATCGGCGCGGCCTGGCTGGCGCCCTGGACCGTCACCTGGCCGCGGCCGCTGACGACGCCGCTCAGCGTGCGCTTGGTCTGCAGGTTGAGCACGCTGATGGTATCGCCCTCGGCGCCGCTCTCGATCGCCTTGCCGCGCGTGGTGAGATAGATTCCGGGAACCTGGTAGATGACGGTGACGTTCTGGTCGCGCTGCACGAAGTCGGGCTTGACGATGTCGGCGACGCGGATCGGCGTCCCCGCCCGCATCGGCCGGCGGAGCTGCATGCCGAGCGTGCGATCGCGCGAGGCGGCCTCACCGGTGACCTCGGCCTTCGGCCGCCGCTCCATGGCGACATCGGACGCCTTCAGGAGATCGACGCGGTCGATGTCGCGCGTCAGCACGGCCACTTCCACCGTTTCGATCGCGGTGCCGGTGAAACGCAGCTTGGTCGGTGCCGGATTGTTGTCGTTGTTGATCTCGAAGGCGATGTCGAAACGGCCGCTGCGGGCGTCGTAGCGGGTTGCCACCGGCTGCAGCACGCCGGTGTTGGAGGCATCCAGCCGCATGTCGGCAATGCCGCGGTCGAACGTGACGGTGATGTTGGCGGCATCGCCAAGTCCAAAGCGGCGCTCGAGCGCCGAGGCGACCGCGGTCTCGAGGTCCTTGTTCACGAGCGTGCGGGCGAGACGGGTGACCTGGACCTCCTTGATGTCGCCGGTCATCACGCCGATCACCTGCTTTGCGCGCAACACCGCCAGCACGTGGGCGACCGGCAGCGCACCGGTGGTGCCGAGATCGGGCGAGCGGTAGACCGGGATCAGCGCGGCCGAGCCGGCATTGTCGATGAGATCGCCGACCCGCACCACGTCCGAGGTCACGGTGATGCTCGCGCGCAGCGTCGGCGTCGCGATGAAGTCGTCGGCGGCCCGTGCGGGCAGCGCCAGCACGAGGAGAGCGGAGATCGTGGCGAGGGTGGTGCGGATCATCGTCATCACCTCAGCGGAACAACGCCGTGGTCGACTGCATCATCTGATCGGCGGCGCTGATCACCTTGGCGTTCATCTCGTAGGCGCGCTGGGCGGCGATCAGGTCGCTCATCTCCGAGACGACGTCGACATTGGCCTGCTCGAGGCTGCTCTGGGTGATGTTGCCGAAACCCTCGGAGCTCGCGGTACCGTCCTGCGGCGGGCCGGAGGAGGGCGTCTCGGTGAACTGATTGTTGCCGACCGGCTGGAGGCCCGCCTTGTTGATGAATCGGGTCAGGCCGATCTGGCCCTGGACGGCCGAGGTCGACGAACCCGGCAGCGTCACCGAGACCTGGCCCTGCACGTTGATGGTGAGGCCCGAGGCGTTGTTCGGGATCGTAATCGTCGGTTGCACCGGGTTGCCCTGCGCCGTGACGATGCGCCCCTGATTGTCCATCTGGAAGGTGCCGTCGCGGGTGTACTGGTAGCTGCCGTCGGGCATCAGGATCTTGAAGAAACCTTCGCCCGTGATGGCCATGTCGAGGTCGTTGCCGGTCTGCGACAGCGTGCCCTGGGTCATGCTGCGCGGCGTGCCGACGGTCTTGACGCCGCCGCCGATGTCGACGCCGACCGGCAGGATGGTGCCCTGGTCGGACGACTGGGCGCCGACCCGGCGGACGTGTTCGTAAATCAGATCCTGGAACGCCGCGGTCTGCTTCTTGAAGCCGGTGGTGCGCAGGTTGGCGATGTTGTTGGAGATCACCTGAACGTTGAGTTCCTGTGCCGCCATTCCGGTTGCTGCGGTGTGAAGCGCCTGCATGTCAGTTCTCCCTCAATCAGGCCGGAACGTCGGCGAGCTTCTCGATCGCCGACTTGTGCATGTCACTCTGCTGCTGGAGCAGGTTGGCGATGGCGGTGTAGCTGCGCATGACTTCGACCATGCGGCTCATCTCACCGACCGAGTTCACGTTCGACTTCTCGACATAGCCCTGCTGCACGGTCGACTTGGTGTCGGCCTGCGGGACCGCGGAGCCGATGTCATAAAGGTTGGCGCCCAGCTTGGTCAGCTTGGCCGGATCGTCGAACGACGCCATGCGGATCTTGCCGCGGATCGAATCGTTTTTGGCCGTGCCCTCGAGCACCGTGACGGTGCCGTCCGGCGCGACGTTGATGTCGTGGTCGGTCGGCTGGAAGGTGATCGGGCCGCTGGTGCCCAGCAGGAGGTTGCCGTCGGAGGTGACGAGCTGGCCGGTGCTGTTGAGCGAGAATTTTCCGTCGCGGGTGTAGCGCTCGGCGCCATTGGCCTGAACCGCGAAATAGGCGTTGCCGCTGATCGCCATGTCGAGCGGATTCTTGGTCGGCTCCATCGGCCCCTGGCCGACGTCGCGGAAGGTGCCGCGGTCCTGCACATAGGAGACCCGGCGGTCGGAGCCGACGAAATTGTCCTCACGCGCGTTCGAGTTGAGGTACTCCTCGAACAGCGAATGATCGGCCTTGAAGCCGTTGGTGTTGGCGTTGGCGACGTTGTTGGCGATGACATCCATCTGCCGTTCCAACGTCATCTGTCGTGACAAGCCGATCAGAAGCGCGTTCTGCATCGGAAATCTCCCCTGAGTGAGATCTGCCAGCTCGCTCTCCCAAGCGCATTGGCCGATCCCGTGAACGAGACCTCGGGTTCTCCCAAACCCTGGGTCTCGGTCCTTTCTCAGCGAAACTCGTGCCAGGCGGGAAAATTATGTACTTTCAATGCCTTGTCTGTTTTTCGAGGATGCGGGGAGGCGGCAGAAAGGGTCTGTTAGCCATGTTTGCCCGGCAGATTTTTCCTAGTGAAGGCCCAATCGAAAGGTTCCGTTAACCATTATTACCGTAGCGTTTGCGCGTAAGAGGAGCACTGCGCTGGGGCATTTGTATCGCGTCACTGTCTGCCAGGAGCTTCGCTCTTTCGACCCTTTTGAGAGATGAGCGAGCGCGGCGATCATGGCAGAGAATGAAGCGGAAGGCGGCGGAGCCGCTGAGGGCGCGGAAGCCGCTCCGCCCAAGAACAAGTTCAAGCTGATGATCATGGTGGTGGGCCTGCTCGCCGTTCTCGGCGGCGGCGCCGCGACGTGGTTCTTCTTTTTCCGTCACGGCGACGACGAGCATCACGCCGAGGCGGCGCCTCCGCCGAAGCCGCCGGCTTTCGTCGAGGTTCCCGACATCATGGTCAACCTCGCCGGCGCGCCGGGCGAGCGCGTGCAATATCTGAAGCTCAAGATCGTGCTGGAGCTGAAGGAAGAGAAGCAGGTCGAGGCGATCAAGCCGACGATGCCGCGCATCACCGACATCTTCCAGACCTATGCGCGCGAGCTGCGCTCCTCCGACCTCAACGGTTCCGCCGGCATCTTCCGCCTCAAGGAAGAGCTGACCAAGCGCGTCAACGCCGCGGTGGCTCCGGTCCAGGTCAGCGCGGTGCTGTTCAAGGAAGTCGTGATCCAGTGAGCATGACGGGCTAGGGATCATGGCAGGCACCGACCAACCAGACCAGGATGCAATTGCCGCCCAATGGGAGGCCTCGCTCGATTCCGAGGATCCCGCTGAGGCCGCGAAGGCTGCTGCCGAAAACGAACTATCCGAGACCATGGCCCTGCAATGGGCGGCCATGGTCGAGGATGGCAGCCGCGATCTCGGCGCCGGCAAGAATTCCGGCGAACGCGTGCTGTCGCAGGAGGAGATCGACAACCTCCTCGGCTTCGCGGTCGGCGACGTCACGCTCGACGATCATTCCGGCATTCGCGCCATCATCGATTCGGCAATGGTCTCCTACGAGCGTCTGCCGATGCTCGAAATCGTCTTCGACCGCCTGGTGCGATTGCTGACGACGTCCTTACGCAATTTCACCTCCGACAACGTCGAAGTCTCGCTCGACCGCATCACCTCGGTGCGCTTCGGCGACTACATGAACTCGATCCCGCTGCCCGCCGTCCTCACCGTCTTCAAGGCCGAAGAGTGGGACAATTTCGGCATGGCCGTGGTCGATTCCAGCCTGATCTACTCGATGATCGACGTGCTGCTCGGCGGCCGCCGCGGCTCGAGCCAGCTGCGCATCGAGGGCCGGCCCTACACCACGATCGAGACAGAGTTGGTCAAGCGGCTGGTCGAAGTCGTCATGGCCGATGCCGAACAGGCGTTCCGGCCGCTGTCGCCGGTGACCTTCACCATCGACCGGCTCGAGACCAACCCGCGCTTCGCCGCGATCAGCCGTCCTGCCAACGCAGCGATCCTGGTGCGGCTGCGCATCGACATGGAAGATCGCGGCGGCAACATCGAGCTGTTGCTGCCATACGCGACCATCGAGCCGATCCGGGGCGTCCTGCTCCAGATGTTCATGGGCGAAAAGTTCGGCCGCGACCAGATCTGGGAAGGCCACTTCGCAACCGAGATCGTCCAGGCCGAGATCTCCGTCGACGCCGTGCTCTACGAAGCCGACATTCCGCTCAAGCAACTGATGCGGCTGAAGGTCGGGGACACGCTGCCGCTGGACATGCGCGCGGATGCCAGCGTCACCGTTCGCTGCGGCGACGTCACCATCACCGAAGGACGCATGGGCCGGGTCGGCGACCGCGTCGCGATACGGGTGACGAAACCCTTGCGCAAGCCAAGTACGACACTTGCGATGTTCGAAAAGGTCGACGAGCAGAACAAGATGATGGAGGCCCCATGAACCACTCCCTGGGAATGGCGATCGAGACGCTGGTGGCTATCCTGCTGATGCTGACCATCGTCTACTGCGTCACGCTCAACAAGCGACTGACGCGGCTGAAGGCGGACGAGCATTCGCTGAAGGCGGTCATCGGCGAGCTGATCACCGCAACCGAGATCGCCGAGCGCGCGATCGGCGGGCTGAAGCTCGCCGTGCGCGACGTCAACGAGAACCTCGGCAGCCAGCTTGCGGCGGCGACCCAGATGTCCGAGCAGCTCTACAAGCAGCTCGGCGAAGCCGACAACGTGGTGCGGCGCCTGTCCAAGATCGCGATCGCCGCGCGCCCCGTGACGAACCCGGAAACGGTCGCCGCGCCCGCAGCCAAGCCTTCATCGGCGAAGGCGGTGGCGGCTGCGGCCGAAGCCTTCTCCGAGCGCCGACGATCCAACGGTCTTGCGGCATAAAGTCAGGGTATGAAGTCTTTTCGCAACATCCGCGTCATTCCGATCGTGCTGGTTGCCGTCGCTGGCTTGGCCACGCTGAAGGTCACGGGTCTTGTGATCAACGGCGGCTATGTCTTCGACTATAAGCCGAGCCAGACCAAGAAGTCGTGGGCGCAGGAGAATCTGAACTTCCCGGCCAGCCGCGAGGATCCCGATATCACGGGCTCGACCCATGGCGCGCCGAAGGAGGCGCCGAAGCCGGCCGCACCCGACACCAAGTCCGAAGGCGCCGCGGTCAAGGAGGAAGCCCAGCCGCAGATCTCCGCCTCGGAGCGCGCGATCCTGGAACGCCTGCAGTCGCGTCGCCAGGAGATCGAGGCCCGCCAGCGCGAGATCGACATCCGCGAGAGCCTGTTGAAATCCGCCGAGAAGCGCATCGAAAACAAGGTCGAGGAGATGAAGGCGGTAGAAACCCGTATCTCCGCGACGCAGGCCGAGCAGAAGGCCGCCGAAGCCCAGCGCATGAAGGGCCTCGTCACCATGTATGAGGGCATGAAGCCCAAGGACGCCGCGCGGGTCTTTGACCGGCTCGAGATGGGCGTGCTGATTGAGATCGCCTCGCAGATCGCGCCGCGAAAAATGTCGGACATCATGGGATTGATGTCCCCGGAGGCCGCCGAGCGGCTGACGGTCGAGATGGCCCGCAGGGCCAGTGGCGGCGGCGATCAGTCCGCCTCGGCCGGCGAGCTGCCCAAGATCGACGGCAAGCCGACGCAAAAGCCGAATTGAGGGCTCATACTTAAGAAGTCCTTAATTGCCAAAATCTACAGTCTGGGGCAGGGGCCGGCAGCAATGCCGGCGTGGACCGTCGAACCGGAAGTAATGCCGCCAATGGCGCGAGACGCTGCCGCTGGATTTGTGTCGCGAGCCCGCGCCCTGGCGCGGAGGCTGTCGCGTCATGTCCGCGCGGCGCCGCTGCTGGCAGCCAGCCTGCTGATCGGCTTCACGGCGCCTGTCCGGGCGGCCGACGCGATCAGGGGCGAGGCGACTTTCTCGGCCAGCGGCGGCTTTGCCCGTCTCGTGATCAAGCTCGGGGAGGACGTCCCCTCCGAGGTTACGACGGCCGGCTCCATTCTCGTCATCCGTTTCGACCGGGCGGTCGACGTTCCCGTCGATCGCGTCCCGGAAGGCGCGCCCGACTACGTCAACTCCGCCCGCCGCGATCCCGATGGCGGCGCCATCCGCCTGTCGCTGGCGCGGCGCGTCACCGTCAACACCATGAATGCCGGCGAACGTACCTTCATCGACCTCTTGCCGGAGGGTTGGAAGGGGCCGCCGCCGAGCTTGCCGATGGACGTGGTCAAGGAACTCGCCGAGCGCGCGCGCGTCGCCGAACGCGCGCTGCGCGCCCAGCGCGCCGCGGCGGAGAGTAAGAAACGGCCGCAGATCCGCGTGCGCGCGTCGGTGCAGCCGACCTTCGTCCGCTTCGTGTTCGAGATGCCGGATGGCGTCGGCGTATCCTCCGTGCTCAATGAACAGAAGCTCACGCTCGCCTTCAACGCCAACCTGAATTTCGATCTGGCGGACGCGGTCGTCGCAGCGCCGCCGAACGTCGCCTCGATCAAGCAGAAGGCCGACATCGACCAGACCAGTGTCGAGATCGCGCTGATCGGCGATTCCGACGTGCATTCGTTCCGCGACGAGAAGAACTACGTCGTCGACATCTCCTTCCAGCCGGACAAGGGCAAGATGGCCACGTCGGCGGAAGCTGCGATCGCGCAGGCCAAGCCCGCCGCTCATGGACCGGCGCCTGCGCCTGAAAAGCCGGCGGCCGAGAAGCCCAAGGACGCGCATCGCGAGATCGCGCCGCCGACGTCCGAGACGATCGCGCGCGAAGCCAGGATCGATGCCAAGCCCGAGGTGAAGCCGGAAGCGCCCGCCGCCATGCCGCCCGCTGAAGCGCCGAAATCGGTGCCGGCTCCTGCATCCGAAGCCGCGCCCGCTGCGCAAGCCCCCAAGGAAGCGCCCAAGGAAGTTTCGAAGTCTGTCGCGCCAGTTGCAGACGCTGCGGTCGCGCCCGCCAAGCCGGTCATGGCCGAAGCGCCTCAAGAGGTCGTGAAGGATGCTGCCAAAGAGCCGGTCAAGGAGCCCGTCAAGGCCGCGCCAGCAGAGGCGCTCGCTGCGCCGCAGCCGACTGGTGCCAGCGTCGATGTCCGCCGCGACAGCGACGGCCTGCGGGTAACTTTCCCGCTTCAGGTCGCAACCCCTGCGGCGGCGTTCCGCCGCGGCGACACCGTTTGGCTGGTGTTCGATACGGCAAAGCCGATCGACGTCGAGGCGATCCGCACCAAGGGCGGCGCGATGATCGGCGAGGTCGGCCGCGTCCCGCTCGAGAAGGGACAGGCGGTGCGCATCCGTCTCACCCGGCCGCTGGTCTATTCGCTGTCGAGCGAGGAGGTCGGCAAGCAGACCAACTGGCTCTTGACCCTCGCCGACAAGATCCAGGCGACGCCGCTGCCGCTGATGATCTCGCGCAACATCACCGACCCGGCGCTCGCCAACATCGCGATCCCCTTCGCCAATCCGGGGCTCCTGCACAAGCTCACCGATCCCGATGCCGGCGACACGCTCTATGTCATCACCGCGCAGCGGCCGGTGCGCGGCTTCATCAAGCGGCAGGACCTCGTCGATCTCGCGCTGCTGGAATCCGCGCATGGCATCGCGATCCGGCCGAATTCCGACGAGGTCGGCGTCGAGGTCGGGGCCGACAAGGTCATCCTCGGCAAAAAGGGCGGGCTAACGCTGTCGCCGGTCGACATCTCGGCCGAGCGCGCGCCGACCGCAGTGCGGCCGGTCTTCAGCCCCGAAGGTTGGCGCAAGGGCCAGTCGGAAAATTTCATAGCGCGCCAGAACGAGCTGATCACGGCGATCGCCAACCTCGAACCGGCGATGCGTTCGCTGCCGCGGCTCGACCTCGCGCAATTCTACATGTCGCGCGCGATGTATCACGAGGCGAAGGCCGTCACCGAATTGATGCTCGCCGATCCTCTCAACAAGGAGGAGAGCGGTGCGCTGATCATGCATGCGATCGCGAGCATCCTGATCGGTCGGCCGGCGCAGGGCCTGAAGGACCTCGCCAACCCCGTGATCGGCAACAGCCACGATTCCCAGCTCTGGAAAGCGCTCGCCTATGCGCGCCAAGGCAAATGGGCGGACGCGCGCGAGAAGTTCAAGAACGTCGAATTCGCCATCGCCTCGCTACCGCTCGACATCCAGCGCATCGTGACGATGGAGGCGATGCGGGCTTCGCTCGAGGTGAAGGACTATGCGGGCGCCTCCAAGCGCCGCAGCGAGCTCGAGGTGGTCGGCGTCTCGCCCGAGGCCGCGCCCGGCTTTGCCGTGCTGCGCGGCCGGCTTGCCGAGGCGCTCGGCCACGACAGGGACGCGCTCGACGACTACAAGTTCGCGGTCGGCTCGTCCGACCGGCCGGCTGCGGCCGAGGCCAAGCAGCTCGAGGTCGCGCTGCGGCAGAAGCGCGACGAGATCAGCAAGGAAGACGCGTTGCGCGAGCTCGAAACGCTCTCGATGACCTGGCGCGGCGACTCGATTGAGGTCAAGACGCTGCAGATGCTGTCGCAGATGTTTGCAGAGAACGGACGCTACCGGGACGCGCTCACCGCGGCGCGCACCGCGACAAAGCTGCAGCCGAACGCGGAAGCCTCGCGCCAGGCGCAAGACCTCGCCTCCGACCTGTTTACGCAGCTCTTCCTGGGACCCAAGGGCGACGAGCTGCCGCCGATCGAATCGCTCGGGATGTTCTACGAGTTCCGTGAGCTGACGCCGATCGGCCGCCGCGGCGACGAACTGATCCGACGCCTCGCCGACCGTCTCGCCTCGATCGATCTGCTCGACCAGGCCGCCGAGCTCCTGCAATACCAGGTCGACCATCGCCTCGAAGGCGCGGCGCGTGCGCAAGTCGCCGCGCGCCTCTCCATGATCTATCTCGCCAATCGCAGACCCGACATGGCGATCACGGCGTTGCGCGCGAGCCGGATCAGCGACCTCTCAGGCGAGCTCAGGCAGCAACGCCTGCTGCTGGAGGCGCGTGCACAGAGCGACGTCGGCCGCCACGATCTTGCGCTCGATATCGTCTCCAACGTTACAGGCCGCGAGGTGCTGCGCCTACGCTCGGATATCTTCTGGGCGGCGCGGCGCTGGCGTGAATCCGCCGAGCAGATCGAGCTCTATTACGGCGAGCGCTTCCGTGACTTCAAGCCGCTCAACGCGGTGGAGAAAAGCGACATCATCCGCGCCGCCGTCGGTTATGCGCTCGCCGACGACTCGATCGGCATGTCGCGCTTCCGCGAGAAATATGCGCCGCTGATGAGCGAGAGCGCCGATCGGCTCGCCTTCGACATCGCGAGCAAACCGACCGGCGCTTCCAGCGCCGAATTTGCCGATATCGCCAAGCTGGCTGCCAGCGTCGACACGCTCGACGGCTTCCTGCGCGAGATGAAGCAGCGCTTTCCCGACGCCACCGCCCGCGCGCCGGCCTCTCCACAGGCCAAGGACGAGTCCGACCACACCGGCTCGCTGCCCACGATCCCCGTCGTGCGCCAGATCAAGATGCCGCGATAGGATCGCCGCTCCTTCTTGGCCTCGCGACAGGGACCCGTGAGCCAGCTCTCAAGTGACGGGCAGGGCCGAAGACTATCGCCCGCGTACTCATCAACCCGATCAGTCCGCGAGGACGTAGGCCTTGTCCATTCAGTCTTTGAGACCGGACATCGCCCGTTTGCCTTTGCTAGTCGGCTGAGGGCTCCAGGTCCCTTGTGAGAAACATATGCCCCGTGAACCGATCGTAGGGCGTGGAAACAGGGAAGCAGCTAAGGCCAGCAAGCGACGTTAACGGGCCTAATTGAGCTTTCCCCGCACCTGATAAATTGCCGAGGCCAAGCTCGAGGCAAGCACTAGCACAAGACCAAGCCCGATCATGGGGTTGCTTGCGATCACCGCCGCAAGCGATACGCCTAGCGCCGCGGCCAACATCTGCCAGAAACCTAACAGGGCCGAGGCAGCACCGGCGCGATCGCCGAATGGCGAAAGAGCTTGCGCGCTGCAGAGCGGATTGACCATGCCCATGCCCAGCAGGAATACACATGCGCCGACAAGAAATGGCAAAAAGCGCCCGTCGAAAAGCGCGAATAGCAACACCATGCCGCCGCCGACACAGGCCAGCGCGAGACCGATGCAAATCGATCGGTCGAGACCAAGGTGCGGAACAATTCTGGTAGCGATAATGCCAGCACTAAAGACGATCATGACAGTGCCTGCGAAGAACAGGCCGAGTTGCATGGGTGTGAAGTCGAGGCCTTCTATCAAGACACGCGGCAACGCCGAAAACATTGCAAACAGCGCACCTAAGATGAGGCTAACAGTTGCGGCAGGAACCAGGAAACGGCGGTCAGTCAATAGCGACCAGTAATTCTTGGAGATCGTCGAGAAATCGAACTCGGCCCGTGGCGCGTGGTGCGTTTCTCCGAAAGCCGCAAGAAATGCTGAAGCGGCGACGACGGCGAAGATTCCGACGAACACAAAGGCTGAACGCCAGCCAAAAAAATGATCCAGCGCGCCACCGACCAGGGGCGAGAATCCGGGCGCCGCTGCCATCGCAACCATAACAAAGGTGAGCACGCGCGCTAGCTTTTCGCCCTGGAAAAGATCTCTTGCGATAGCTCGCGAAAGGACAGACGTGGCACATGCGCCACCGGCCTGCACAACGCGACCAATCAATAGTGCCGCCAAATCATTGGCTAACGCGCACCATATGCTACCTGCGAAAAATACAGCAAACCCGATCATCACGGGTATGCGCCGGCCGAAACGATCCGACAACGGACCGACAACGAGTTGTCCGACCGCGAACATGGCGAGGAATATGGTGATAGTTGACGTTACCTGAGCGCTGGTGACGCCTACCGCGACGGCGATACTCGGTAGCGAAGGCAACAGAATGTTGGTGGCCAACGTGCCACTCGCAGACAACGCAGCAAGAACGGCGACCTGAAGACCAAGCGGCACGACCCGAGCGAGCAGATGGTTTTCGACGTTGCTGGTCATAAGCCGCTTCGGATCTAGGGATGATGACCATCATATCAATGACCCAATGAATGCGCAACCTGAGCATATTCCGATATGTCACGAGCCGCCGAACGCGCTGACGATGGCAGGCTTCCGCCTTACGCTGGTAAGCTCAAGTGCACGCCTACAAGCATCGGGCTAGAGAGGATAGGGTCGCTGACCGCTGCCCAGGACCGCTACCCCCCGTAACTCTGCACCAGACTGCCTGCCACCAGCGACCAGCCGTCGACCAGCACGAAGAAGATCAACTTGAACGGCAGCGAGATCGTTGCCGGCGGCAGCATCATCATCCCCATCGACATCAGCACGGACGCGACGACGAGGTCGATGATCAGGAAGGGGAGGAACAGCAGAAAGCCGATCTCGAAGGCACGCTTCAGCTCCGAGATCATGAAGGCGGGGACGAGGATGCGTAAGCCGAGCTCGTCGGGGGTTGCCGGCGGCGGCTCGCCGGAGAGGTCCAGGAACAGCTTGAGGTCCTTCTCGCGCACGTTCTTCTGCATGAAGCCGCGCAGGGGGACGGAGGCGCGCTGAAGCGCGTCCTCGACGCCGAGCTGATTTGCGACGAGCGGACGGATGCCTTCGTCGTAGGATTTTTGCAGGACGGGTCCCATCACGAAGAAGGTGAGGAACATCGCCAGGGCGATGATCACCGAGTTCGGCGGGGCGGTCGCTGTGCCCATCGCGGTGCGCAGCAGCGACAGCACGACCACGATGCGCGTGAACGACGTCATCATGATCAGGATCGACGGTGCGATCGACAGCACCGTGAGCAGCGCGATCAGCTGGATCGCGCGCTCGGTGACGCCGCCACCGCCGGCGCCTCCGCCGCCGAGATTGATGCTGATGTCCTGCGCATGTGCCGGCATCGCGAGCGAAGCCGCGCCGATCAGGACAGAAAGAAGAAAAACTCTACGCGGGAGGGCCGGCAGCCTCACGAAGACGGCTTCGGACGGCCGAGCAACGAGGCCATCTCGTCTTCGAGATTTTCAAAGCTGGTCTTTTCCGGAGCCGGCTTTGCGGCAGGTGCCGGTGGCGCC
Source organism: Bradyrhizobium sp. Kon56 (assembly GCF_055807635.1). Lineage (NCBI taxonomy): Bacteria > Pseudomonadati > Pseudomonadota > Alphaproteobacteria > Hyphomicrobiales > Nitrobacteraceae > Bradyrhizobium > Bradyrhizobium sp. Kon56. The sequence continues at coordinate 23,145 of NZ_JBVVOU010000007.1, forward strand.
GGCGGCTCGCTGCGGGCCACACGCGGAGGAGCGGCCGGGGGCTCCGGGGCGACCGGTGGGGCAAGCGTCTCGCCGGCGGGGCGGCGCAGCGCAGCTTCGAGCCGCTGCGCCATCTCGGCGAGATTCTGCTCGGCGCTCGATGGCCCCCCAGGAGCGGACGCCGGCGGCGGAACGGGCGGAGCCTGCGGCACAGGCGGAGGAGGCGCGGCTACGCGCTCGGAGCGCACCGGAGGCGCCTTTACCGGCTCGCTCTGGCGGGGCGGGCGCGGCATCAGAGGGGGTTCGTTGCGCGCAACGCGCGGCGGAATAGGTTCGGGACGCGGCTCGCGCTCGGGGCGCGGCGCGAGCGGCTCGGAGGTGAAGCCGGCCAGTGGCGGCTCGTTGCGGCGTTCGGCCAGCCCGGGAGCGGGCCGGCGCACTTCGTCGGCGAAGGAGGGACGCGCGGGCCGCGGTGGCGGCTCGGGCATTTGCGGCTCGGGATGATCGAGCAGCTCGGGCCGCGGTGCTTCGTCGGCCCAGCTGCTGGTATCATGCATCGGCGCAAGACGCGGCGGCTCGGCGGCATTGGAACGCTGCGGGAGCTGGTCGCGGCCGGGTGCTGCGCGCACGATGTTGGGTTCGACGACGATGTCGGTGGGGCCACCGATCATCAGAAGATGCTCGACATTGTCACGCCGGACCAGCACCAGACGGCGGCGGCCGTCGACCGCGGCGGCATCGATCACGGCGAGCCGGGGCATCCGGCCGCGCTGGGTGTTTGCGCCAAGCCGGCTGGTGGCGAATCGGCGAACCAGCCATGCAGCGACGCCGATCAACGCCAGAACGACGATGAACGCGACGATGAAGGTGATAGGGCTGCCTTGCATACTTGTCCCCGACAAATGGCGCTTGTCTCGGGCCAGTGGTCAGATGCGCCAACCACCGGCTTACGTTGCCCCAAACTGCGATTTCTTAACGTCCCACGGCAAGTTTTGCCGTCCCCAACTCTTAATAACCCATGAATCGCTCGATCCAAAACGACTTCTTGACCTGTGAATGCGCCGCCAAGCGGTTGGGTTAATGCCGCTTTTGGAGGCGTAGAATCACGGGGCACGCGCAGTGGTGTCCCGCCGGGGGACAGCTGCCTGCGACCTCCTTAACCGGCTGTTAACCATACAGGCGGCAAATTCTGCCTAGCTTCGGACCATGGGTCCTGCGAGGCGGAAGGAGCCGCAACGATGTCCATCAACGATCTTCCGGTGCTATCGGCGCTTCGCACCAAGATGCAATGGCACCAGGAGCGCCAGCGCGTCCTGTCCGAGAACGTCTCCAATTCCGACACGCCCAAATTCCGTCCGCGCGACCTGGTCGAGCCGAAGCTGGACAAGAGCGGCGCCGTCACGGGTTCGATGGGTCCCTTGGCGCTCACCCGCACCAGCGGTTCCCATATGGCGCCGTCGGGCGCGGCCTCCGGATTCGACCAGAACAAGAATGCGGGTTTTGAGACACGCCCCGCCGGCAACGCCGTCAATCTCGAAGAGGAGATGATGAAGGCCGCCAGCAACCAGATGGATTATGCGGCGGCGACCTCGCTCTATTCGAAGAGCCTGCACCTGCTCAAGACCGCGATCGGCAAGGGCTAGGGCTGGAGATAGACCATGGCGAATGACAGCAGCGACTTTGCCCGTTCGATGGCGATCGCGACCTCCGGTCTGCGGGCGCAGGCCGGGCGCATGCGGGTGATCTCGGAGAATATCGCGAATGCGGATTCGACCTCGCAGACCGCCGGCGGCGATCCTTACCGGCGCAAAGTGCCGACCTTCTCCTCCGCGCTCGACCGTACACTCGACGCGCAGGTCGTCACCCTCGGCAGGATCAAGCCCGACCAGTCCAATTTCCGCACCAAATACGAGCCGAACAATCCGGCGGCGGATGCGACCGGTAACGTCAAATATCCCAACGTGAACTCGGTGGTCGAGATGACCGACATGCGCGACGCGCAGCGGTCGTACGAGGCCAACCTCAACATCATCAGCGCGACGCGCCGGATGATCCAGCGCACCCTCGACATCCTCAAGAGCTGAACAGGACATTTGAACCATGGCAACACCGACAATTGCCGCCAACGCCTATGCAAACCTCGCTCGCGTGCTGGAGAACAGCGGTGCCGGCAAGGGCAGCGAGCCGAGCGGGCAGTCCTTCGCCTCTCTTCTGAAAGATACTGTCGGCAGCGTCCTGGAGTCCGGCCGTAAATCGGACGCACAGACGGTGGCGATGGCCGCCGGGAAGGCCAACGTGATGGACGTGGTGACGGCGGTCGCAGATACCGACGTCGCCGTGTCCACGCTGGTCTCTGTCCGCGACCGCGTGATCGCGGCCTATGAAGACATCATGAAGATGCCGATCTGATTTTTCTGGTTCGTGTGTCCTCATCAAGAGGTGGGGATGAGAGTTGAATAAAGGAACTGCGAAATGACCGGACCGGAAACCCTCGACGTCGCGCGTGATGCGATCTGGACGATCGTGATCGTGTCGTCGCCCCTGATGGTGGTCGGCCTCGTGGTCGGCGTCGTCGTGTCGCTGTTCCAAGCGCTGACGCAGATCCAGGAGCAGACGCTGATCTACGTGCCGAAAATCCTGGCCATCTTTGCCACAATGCTGTTGGCCTTGCCATTCATGGCAGACGCACTGCATTCCCACATGCTGCGGATATCGTCGCGAATCATCGGCGGCTGAGGCACTATGCGCCTATCATGCGCATCGACGTCTCGCTGCTGCCGGCGCTTGCCGCCTCCTTCATGCTCGCCTTTGCCCGGGTCGGCGCGATGGTGATGCTGTTGCCGGGCCTGGGCGAGACCAATATCCCGACACGGATCAAATTGTCGATCGCGCTGCTGCTCACGCTGATCATCCTGCCGCTGCATCGCAATGCCTATCAGGTCGACATGGGCTCGATCGCGCCGCTGCTGGTCCTGATGCTGCATGAGATCGTGATCGGCATCGTGCTGGGAGCGACCGCGCGGGTGACGTTGTCGGCGCTGCAGGTTGCCGGTGCCGTGATCGCGCAGCAGATGGGGCTCGGCTTCGTCACTTCGGTCGATCCGACTCAGGGACAGCAGGGCGTGCTGGTCGGCAACTTCCTGACGATACTGGGGGTGACATTGCTGTTCGCCACCGACAGCCATCATCTGGTGATCGCGGCGCTGAACGACAGCTACACGATCTTCGCGCCGGGCGAGACCGTGTCGAGCGGCGATGTCGCCGCACTGGCGACGCGCGCCTTTGCCGCCGCGTTCCGCCTGGGCTTGCAACTTTCCGGACCGTTCCTGGTGTTCGGCCTCGTCTTCAACATCGGACTCGGCGTGCTGGCGCGGCTGATGCCGCAGATGCAGGTCTATTTCGTCGGCGTGCCGCTGTCGATCTTCGCCGGCTTCCTGGTGCTTGCCGTCGTGCTCACGGCGATGATGGGCACCTTTCTCGACTACTTCATCGGTGTCATGCACCAGATGATGCCACTCAAGTGACCGGGTGATCGATGGCGGAAGACAACGATCCAGAGAGTCAAACAGAAGACCCGACGCAAAAACGTCTCGAAGAGGCGCTCGAACGCGGTGACGTCGCCAAGAGCCAGGAGATCAACACCTGGTTCATGATCGCGGGCGCCACGCTCGTCGTCTCGAGCTTCTCGGGATCGGTCGGCAGCGGGCTGTTGGCGCCGATGCGCAACCTGCTCGCCAATTCCTGGATGATCAAGACCGACGGCAGGGCTCTGCTCGCCCTGATGCAGCAGATCGAAGTCGCGGTGCTGGCGGCGGTGGGCGTGCCGCTACTGATGCTGGTGCTGGCGGCAATTGCCGGCAACGTGCTGCAGCACCGACTGGTCTGGTCGGCCGAATCCCTCAAGCCCAAGTTCAGCAAGCTGTCGCCTGCCGAAGGCCTCAAGCGCATCTTCGGCAAGCAAGCGGCGGCGAACTTCCTCAAGGGTCTCGGCAAGCTGATCGTGCTCGGCGCGGTCATGACCGTGATCCTGTGGCCGGAGCGGCATCGCATGGAGGCGATGGTCAGGCTCGATCCGGCTGCCCTGCTCGGCGCCTCCACCAGCCTGACCATTCATCTGCTCGGCGCGGTGGTCGCGGCGCTCGCGATCATCGCCATCGGCGACTATTTCTTCCAGTATCGCAGCTGGTTCCAGCGGCAGAAGATGTCGCTCCAGGAGATCAAGGAAGAGTACAAGCAGTCCGAAGGCGACCCGCACATCAAGGGCAAGCTCAGGCAACTGCGCCAGCAGCGCTCCAAGAAGCGCATGATGGCGGCGGTTCCCAAGGCCTCGGTGATCATCACCAACCCGACCCACTATTCGATCGCGTTGTCCTACGAGCGCGGCATGTCGGCGCCGATCTGCGTCGCCAAGGGCGTCGACAACCTCGCTTTCAAGATCCGGGAGATCGCGCGCGAGCACGACATCCCGATCGTCGAGAACGTGCCGCTCGCCCGCGCGCTCTACGCCACCGTCGAGATCGACGAGGAAATCCCGACCGAGCACTACCATGCGGTCGCCGAAGTCATCGGCTACGTCATGCGTCTAAAGAGCGGATTCGGTGCCACCCGGCAATAAAACCCCTGAAAAGTACTGGAAATGGCCGTAATCTGGGAATCAGCGTACCTTTCGCCCCTGCTGCCCTTGCGCCTGCGGGTCCGATTCAGGCAGGGAGGACCCTGCGCGCCCTGTAGCGCGTTGATTCTCTGCCGACAGGCTGTGCCAGCTTGAGATGACTGCCGAGACCGACCACGACCTCACACGCGAGCCCGTTGCGGCGCACGAGCCGGCGCCGCGCTCGGGCAGCATTGCGCTGGTGCTGCTGGTGGCCGCCGGTCTCGTCGCCGTTGCCGTGGGGTTGATGACGCTTGGGCGCGCGCAGGCCCAGCCCTATATCCTCGGCATCCTCGCCGTGCTGGCCATGGTCGGCCTGTTCAACCTGTTCGCCTTCGCCGCCGGCATCATCCGCTTCGTCGACCGCAATCTCGACGATCCCGTGATGGGGCGCATCGCCGACCACGCCTTCGACGGCCTCGCCGTGACCGACCCGCGCGGCCATGTGGTCTATTCCAATGCGGCCTACCTGACGCTGACCGGCGCCGCCGGTCCGCAGGACGTGCGCCCCGTGGAGCGCGTCTTCATCGGCAACCCCGACGTCTCCGAGGCGGTGTTCCGCCTGTTGAAAGCCGCGCGCGAAGGCAAGCGGCAGCAGGAAGAGGTCCGCATCTCCGGCAATGATGGCAGCCAGGGCCGCTGGCTCCGCATGCGGGTGCGGCCCCTCGGCACCGGCAAGCGCGAGACGAGATACGCGGTGTGGTCGATCGCAGACATCACCCGCGACCGCGAGCGCCAGGAGGACGTGTTCCAGGAACTCCAGCACGCGATCGAATATCTCGATCACGCGCCCTGCGGCTTCTTCTCGGTCAATCCGGCCGGGGAGCTCGCTTACGTCAACGCGACGCTGGCGAACTGGCTCGACTACGACCTCGCCGAGATCGGCTCGGGCGGGCTGAAGCTCACCGACATCGTCTCCGGCGACGGTGCTTCGCTGCTCACCGCGATCGTGGCGGTGCCGGGCGAGGTCAAGACGGAAGTCTTCGACATCGACCTGCGCATGCGTACCGGCAAGACCATGCCGGTTCGGCTCTATCACAAGCTCGCCTTCGGCGCCGACGGTGCGCCGGGCCCGTCGCGCACGCTGGTGATCAGCCGTGCCCGCGACGAGCGCAGCGATCCCGACCGCGCCGCCGAAGTGCGCTTCATGCGCTTTTTCGACCATACCCCGATGGCGATCGCCACCGTCGACCGCGGCGGCAACGTCGTGCGCGCCAATGCGCGCTACGCCAAGCTCGGGCAGGCACTGGGGCTCGACAGCGCCAGCAAGTCGATCTTCCGCGCGGTCAATTCGCGCGACCGGCATCTCTTGATCGCGGCCATCAACCAGGCTGCGGAGGGCCAGGCCGACGTCGCGCCGGTCGAAGTGGCGCTCGAAGGAACCAGAGAGCGCTGGGGCCAGTTCTTCGTCACGCCGGTGGATGCGGCCGAGAACGACGCCGAAGTCGCCATTGTGCACATGCTCGAGACCACCGAGCGGCGCGCGCTGGAGAACCAGATCAACCAGTCGCAGAAGATGGAGACCGTCGGCCAGCTCGCGGGCGGCATCGCCCACGACTTCAACAACGTGCTCTCCGCCATCATGATGGCGAACGACTTCCTGCTGAACGCGCACAAGCCGACCGACCCGTCGTTCCAGGACATCATGCAGATCAAGCAGAACGCGACGCGGGCCGCCACGCTGGTGCGACAGTTGCTGGCGTTCTCGCGCCGGCAGACGCTGCGGCCGCAGGTGCTCGACCTCGGCGATGCGCTCTCCGATCTCGCCATGCTGCTGCGCCGGCTGATCGGCGAGAAGGTCAAGCACGAGACCATCCACGGCCGCGATCTCTGGCCGGTCAAGGTCGACGTCTCCCAGTTCGAGCAGGTCATCGTCAACCTCGCGGTCAACGCGCGCGACGCCATGCCCGACGGCGGCAAGCTGATCATCCGCACCGCAAACGTCACCACCGAGGAAGCGGCCAGGCTGGCCTACAAGGGCATGCCAGCCGCCGACTATGTGCGGATCGAGGTCGCCGACACCGGTACCGGCATTCCCGCCGACATCCGCGACAAGATCTTCGAGCCGTTCTTCTCGACCAAGGAGGTCGGCAAGGGCACCGGCCTCGGGCTCTCCACCGTCTATGGCATCGTCAAGCAGACCGGCGGTTTCATTTACGTGGACTCCGAGCCCGGGCAGGGCACCTCGTTCCACATCTTCCTGCCGCGCCATCATGCCGAGCCGGAGGTGCAGGTCGAGCAGCCGGCGCCGGTCGTTGGCGCCAGCAATGGTGCCGCGAAGGAGGCCGGGTCCGTGGCGGACGCCAAGCCCCGCACCGATCTCACCGGACAGGGCACCATCCTCCTGGTCGAGGACGAGGAGGGTCTGCGCGCGCTCAACGCACGCGGGCTGCGCTCGCGCGGCTACACCGTGGTCGAGGCCGAGAACGGCGTCGAGGCGCTGGAGGTGCTGGAAGAGCAGAGCGGCGGAATCGATCTCGTCGTGTCCGACGTCGTCATGCCGGAGATGGACGGCCCGACATTGCTCAAGGCGATGCGCGAGAAGAACCCCGACATCAAGTTCATCTTCGTTTCCGGCTACGCCGAGGACGCGTTCGAGAAGAGCCTGCCCGAAGGCCAGCAGTTCGACTTCCTGCCCAAGCCGTTCACACTTAGCCAGCTCGTGGCGGCCGTGAAGGAGACGATGGCGAAGGCGGGGTGAGGGCGCGGGCTCCACATTCTCCGTCATTGCGAGGAGCGAAGCGACGAAGCAATCCAGTTGCCTCCGCGGAAACAGCCTGGATTGCTTCGCTTCGCTCGCAATGACGGAAAAAAGCTGAACTGCTGTCGCCAAACCGACCGGTAGCCGGCGACCGCGGCTCCTTTGCACACCCGGCCAAGCCGCCGCCAAATATGGGCTTTTGCCACATCCCCGCGACTGAGGGCCGCAGCCATAAGTTCCGATAGTGGCTTCCTTTTTACGGAAGGCTGCCCATCTTAGGGGCACATCCCCATGCCGGGGATCTGGGAAACCAACATGAATTTCTCGCAACGCTCCCGCAGTCTCTTCAAGACGATTGCCGTCGTGCTGGCGCTTGCGCTGCCGACTGCGCTGGCGATCTCGTCCGCCGACGCGCGCGTCGGTGGCGGTATGTCGTCGGGTTCGCGCGGTTCGCGCACCTATTCGGCCCCGCCATCGACCACGACCGCGCCGGGCTCGACCTCGCAGTTCAATCGGACCTACACCCAGCCGGGCGCAGGCATGAATTCGGCTGCCGCCGCACCCGCGCGTGGCGGTCTGTTCGGCCGGGCCGGCGGCTTCATGGGCGGCCTTGCGGCCGGGTTCCTCGGCGCGGGCCTGCTCGGCATGCTGTTCGGCGGTGGCCTGTTCGGCGGCCTCGGTGGCCTGTCGTCGATCATCGGCCTGATCATCCAGATCGTCCTCGTGGTGCTCGTGGTTCGGCTGGCGATGTCCTGGTGGCAGCGCCGCCACACCCCGCAGGCGGCCTATGCCAATGCTGACGCCGGTGCCGGTCCGGGACCGCAGGCGAACAATCGTAGTGGTCTTGGCGGTGGCTTCGGCTTCGGCGCCAACAACGCACCGCTCGAGATCAAGCCGGACGACTATGAAGCGTTCGAGCGCCTGCTCAGCGACGTCCAGTCGGCCTGGTCCAACGAGGACGTGGCCAAGCTGCACACGCTCGCGACGCCGGAAATGGTCTCCTATTTCGAGCAGGACCTCGGCCAGAACCGCGCGCGCAATGTCGTCAACAAGGTCAGCGGTGTGAAGCTGTTGCAGGGCGACCTCGCGGAATCCTGGCGCGAAGGCGAGACCGATTACGCGACGGTGGCGCTGCGCTTCGCGCTCACCGACAAGACGCTCGACCGCAATACCGGCGCGATTGTCGCCGGCAGCGAGCAGCCGGGCGAGGCCACCGAAGTCTGGACCTTTGCCCGACGTCCGGGCGGCACCTGGGAATTGTCGGCGATCCAGCAGACCAACTGATCGCCCGTATAGCGACAAACGAGGGCGTCGTGCTTCGGCACGGCGCCCTTTTTGTTTGAGCGGCGCGTTTCCGGTCAGGCGGCCATTTGGGGGAAGCACTTAATTGCTTGTTGGCCGCGCAGAGCTGCCGCAATTTCGCGCCTGCCGGTTGGATGAGGAGATATTCCGTGAGCCAGTGTGTCGCGCGCCTCAGGACAAACTACGAAGGCATTGCCAGGAGTTCGTCCCTGCTGCTGGAGGCGATCGGAACGGCGTATGACCGGATCGAGGCCGAGCGCGACCGCAATTGCTGGATCTATCTTCGCCCGCGGCAGGAGGCACTCGAAGAATGCCATAAGCTGGTGGCGCGCGCGCGGACGGGCGAAAATCTTCCGCTGCTCGGCATTCCATTTGGTGTGAAGGACAACATCGACGTCGCGGGAATGCCGACCACTGCCGCATGTCCGGCGTTCAGCTATACGCCCTGGCATTCCGCGCATAGCGTCGAACGCCTCACCGCAGCCGGCGCAATTTGCCTCGGAAAGACCAATCTCGATCAGTTCGCCACAGGCCTGTCCGGCGTGCGCTCGCCCCATGGCCCCTGCGCGTCGGTTGCCGATGCGCGCTATGTTGCGGGCGGTTCCAGTTCCGGCTCCGCGGTCGCCGTGGCGGCGGGGCACGTCGCCTTTGCGCTCGGCACCGATACCGGCGGCTCGGGGCGCATACCTGCCGGGTTCAACAACATCGTCGGAATCAAGCCGACCGTTGGGCTGGTGTCATCACGTGGCCTGGTGCCGAATTGTCCGACGATCGATTGCGTGTCGGTATTCTGCAATACCGTCAGCGACGGCGAAGCAATCCTCGACATCATCGAAGGGTTTGATTTCGAAGATCCCTACAGCCGCCTGCCCAGAACCTTTTTCCCCGCCAACGGTGCGGCGGCATCATTCCGGTTCGGCCGCGTTGCGCCAGCAGATCTCGAATGCTTCGGCATGTCGGAATGCGGCGAACTCTACGAGAGTGCCTGCGAACGTCTTGCTCATATCGGAGGAACGGCGCTCGAGGTGGACTTCGCCCCATTCCGCCAGGCCGGGGAGTTGATGTTCAGCGGTCCCTGGGTCGCGGAGCGGCACTCGGCCATCGCTTCGCTCATCGACGTCGAATCCGGCGCCTTGCTTGATGTCACGAGGACCGTGCTGGGCTCAGCCGCCGGGTATTCGGCGATCGACACGTTTGGCGCCATTCACCGGCTGCACCGGCTTCGCCGCGACGCCGAAGCAATCTTTGCCGGCATCGATGCCCTGGTGGTTCCGACTGCACCGCGGCCGTTCACACTGGAGGAGATGCATCGTGATCCGATCACCCTCAACAATCGTCTGGGCTACTACTCGTACTTTGCCAATCTACTCGATCTCTGCGGCGTCGCCGTTCCGAATACGAAATTGCCGAACGGCATGCCCATGGGCGTGACCCTGCTGGCGCCGGCCTGGCACGATCGCGCGCTGATCGGACTCGCACGGCGGTTCGAGGCCGGCGCAGACGGATCGGCATTCGAATTGAAGTCTGGCGGCTAACGGGCGGACATTATCCCATCGCCTGCCCAAGTGTAGGAACATCCAGGATCGCAATCACGGATCTTTCGTATCTGATCACGCCTTCATCCTGGAGCCGCGCGAGTTGCACGGTCACCCATTGGCGGGTGGATCCGATCAGATTGGCAAGGTCGCCGTGCGTAAACGGCATGCCGACGACGATCTCGCCGTCGCGTTTCACGCCGTAGACATGCGACAGGAAGATCAGCAGGCTATGCAGCCGCTCGGTGACCGAGCGCGTCCCAAGCATCTGGGCCATTGCCGAATAGCATCGCGCCTTGAATGCGAGGGCATCCAGCAAGGCGACGGCGATTGCCGGCGATTCGAGCGCAAGCCGCCGCAATGCCAGTCCGGGCATGAACGTCAACCGGCTGCGCTCGGCCGCAACCGATGTCCACATATGCGGGCCTGTCCCGAAGATGTCGGGCCCGCCGACGAAGTTGCCTGGAAACCAATAGGCGAGCGTGACTTCGCGCCCCGACGGTGCGGCATAGTAGCTGCGTATGCGCCCCTCGCTGATCAGGTAGATCCCGGCCTGTGCGTCGCCCTGGGACCACACCAGTTGGCCGGCTTCCAGGATCTTTTCGCGTCCGATCGCACGCAAGCGATTGCAATCAGCCCGGTTGAGACCATCCAATAAGCCGGGCAGCGGTCTGACGAGATCGTCCGACTCCGCGAGCATCACACCTGCCGCTATCGCGCTGTTCGCCCTGTGCATGGCCGGCTCCGCATGTGAGACCTGGCATCGGCTATTCAAGAACCATGCCAGCTCCCTGCGTTCGCCTCAGACGCGGACTCCGCGTCATCAGTCCGCGTCCGACTGATTGAATGCCCGCAACCCTTCTGCGCGGATGACGTCGAGACAATCTTTCTTGAGCGAAAGATATGCTGGCTCGACCATGACAGAACTCGACCGCGGGCGCGGCAGCTTGACCGCGACTTCGCGCAGGATGCGGCCAGGTCCCGCGCTCATGATGAGAACGCGGTCGGCCAGCACGATGGCTTCATCGATGTCATGCGTCACGAACACGATCGTCGCCTTGATCCGGTCGCGCAGCGCCAGCAGATTGTCTTGCATCACGGCGCGGGTCTGCGCGTCGAGCGCCCCGAAGGGCTCGTCCATCAGCAGCACACGGGGCTGATTGGCCAGCGCTCGCGCGATCGCCACGCGCTGTTGCATGCCGCCGGACAGCGTCATCGGATAAGCGTCGGCGAAACGCTTGAGGCCGACCATCGCGATCAGATCGTCGGCGATGGCATACGCTTCCGTCGTGGACTTTCCGAGCATCCTGGGACCGTGGGCGATGTTGCTGCGGACGGACTTCCAGGGGAAGAGATGCGGCTGCTGGAACACCATGCCGACATCGGGACGCGGACTGTAGACGGGCGCACCCTCGACCAGGATCTCGCCTTCGAACGGCACTTCCAGCCCGGCGATCGTATTGAGCACCGTCGACTTGCCGCAGCCGGAGGGACCGGCGATGCAAACGAACTCGCCAGGCGCCACGTCAAACGAAACGCGATCGACCGCGATGATCTGCCCGCGCTTGGTGTCGAAAACGATGCTCAGGTTCGAGACTTGAATGGCCGGTTGTTTTCGCGCCGATTCGACGGAGGCAGGCGAACTTGCCAGTGCCAGTTTCATGCCCGATCGAGATCCCGACATCAGCGCCACCAGACGATACGTTCGGCAAGAGCCGCAAACAGCCGGTCGGCGATGAACGACATCAACCCGAGCGCTGCGAGCCCGCCCATGACCTGGCCCGTTTGCAAATTCTGCTGCGCAATCTCGATCCTGTAGACAATGCCGGCGAAAGCGCCGGCCAGTTCAGCCGCGACGAGCGTGTAGAAGGAGATGCTGACGGCGGTGCGCAACCCGACGACAATGTAGGGAAGCGCGCCCAGCAGCACTATCTCCTGCAGCATCTGCCGTCGGGGCGTGCCGAGCATCAATGCCGCCCGAATCAGGCCGCGGTCGACCTTCTGCACGCCGATGTGAGTCGAAAGCCACACCGTGAAGAATACGCCCCATACGACGAGGAACAATTTTCCCGCCTCCGACAGGCCGAACCAGAGGATGACGATCGGCACGAACGCAATCGGCGGAATTGGCCGCAAGATATGGAATAGCGGGGACAGCAAGCTCGAGATAACGGGGAATTGGCCGGTGAGAACACCGAGCAGGATGCCGAGCGCGCCGCCTATGATGAATCCCGTGGTGACGCGAAAGAGGCTGGCCAACAGATCGCTAAAGAACTGTCCGCTTCGTATCCACTCAAGCACGGCCGCAGCAACCACCGTCGGCGGTGGAAACAGCACCATGTTGACGGTCCCGGAACGGGAGACCAGTTCCCAGAACCCAATGAACAAGGGAAGCGAAAGCGCCCCGACCAGAATATTGAGGCGGCGAAGCCGAACTGAATTCGGCCGAGCGCGACCGCCAGTGCGGATGGCAATATCGCGTCCTGCTGACGTGGCTTCCTGCATGGCCGCGCGGGTGCCTATTTCCACGACAGGGTGACGCGTGCGGGATCGACCTTTTTCAGTGGCTCGGTGACGACGACCTTGCTGAAGTCGGGCATCGCCGCTCCCGGAGGATGGTTGCCGCTCTCGAGGCGCCATGCGGAATGGGTCTTCAGAATCTCGATGAGCCGGTCGTCGAGACGCACCCGGTAAACATAGTCGGCCCAGATGGGGGCGAGTTCGTCCCGCTTCATTCCAACTGCGTCCGCGACTGTCGTGATTGCTTCATCCGGCTGTGCCTTCATCCAGATCTCGGCATCGATCAGTGCGGCGATGAATTTCTCGACCAGCACTGGGTTGGCGTCCAGGTACGGCTTCATGACGACGATATTGAACGTCTCGGAATAGGTGCCTTTTGTATCTACCTCAGTGACGGCTTCGCCCATTGCCTTCTTCGCGTTGGCGACGTGGGGCTCCCAGGTGTCGATCGCGTCGATGCTTCCGGCCGCGAGTGCCGGCAGCATCTCCTGCGGCCGCAGATTGACGAGGGTGACATCCTTGGGCGTCAATCCCGCCGACTTCAGCAAGGTCGCCGTGTAAACCTCGCTACCGGTGCCGGCAGTGAAGGCGATTCGCTTGCCGCGAAGATCTGCCTTGGTCTTGACGCCGGCCTTGGCCGCGACGAGCGTCTTGAGATCGGAATATTCCATCCCGGCGATGAAGGCGATGGGCTGGTTTGCCATCGTCGATGCGGTGACCGGCGCCTCCGCCGTGGTCGCGATGTCGGCACCGCCCCCGATCACGGTGTCCAGGCACTGCTTGCCGGACGTGAAGTTCGAAACCGTGATGTCCAGACCGTGCTTTTCGAAGATTCCCTTCGACTTGGCGACGATCGCAAGGCCGGAGATCGGTGCGAGATTTTGCGCCAGCCGGGCTTTGAGCAGTTCCGCGGCCAAGGCGCAGTTCGGACCCAGGGCAAGACCGACGGCAAGGCAGCAAAGGGTGGCGCGGCCGGCAATTGTCGTGATTGGGCGGATTGTGGTCCGGTGCATGAACGATCTCCCCTTGCGCCGCGCGCTACGCAGCCCCGATGTCATCGCGGATGCCGCCCTGAACGGTCCCGCCACAGTCCCCCGCGTCCTCCCCTGGACGATCACTTGAGGATCGGCCCATTTGGTATGCTCGCCCGGCACCATTGTCCCGGGAAGCAATTAATCGACATGGCAGTCGGGAAGCGGCTGGGAATCGTCGGCGATCCCGTCGACCAACTGATCGCAGACGACATGAAAAAAACAGGGCATCGTGCTCCTTGCACGGGGCCTTTTTCTTTTGGGCGTCTCGCATCGCGGCATCGGAATAAGCGGGCTTGCGTCGGGTTGAAATCTGGCGGCCAACGACAACACAAATGGAGGACAGGATGATCCGCATTGAGAGAACCATGACGATTTCAGGCCTCGCGCTCGCTGCGGCCTTGCTTGCGGCGCCATCGGCGCAGGCGCAGTCGGCCAACATGACGTTCTTCGTGACTTCCAACGGTCCTGGCAAAGGCGCCGATCTCGGCGGTCTGGAGGGGGCCGATGCGCAGTGCCAGAAGCTGGCCCAGGCCGGCGGCGCCGGCAGTAAGACCTGGCGCGCCTATCTCTCCACGCAGGCCGCCGACGGCAAGCCGGCCGTCAACGCGCGCGACCGCATCGGCAAGGGACCGTGGCAGAACGCCAAGGGCGTGGAAATCGCCAAGGACGTGGCCGATTTGCACAGCGCCAACAAGATCAGCAAGGAGACAGCGCTGACCGAGAAGGGCGAGATTGTAAACGGCTATGGCGACCAGCCTAACCGGCACGACATTCTCACGGGATCGCAGTCCGACGGCACCGCGTTTGCGGGTCCCGACGACCGCACCTGCAAAAACTGGACGTCGAGTACGCAAGGCGCGGCGATGCTCGGCCACTCCGACATCAACGGCCCTGCGACCAACCCGACGGTCAAATCCTGGAACACCGCACACCCCTCGCGCGGACCCGACGGCGGCTGCTCGCAGGCCGATCTGAAGAGCACCGGCGGCGACGGCCTGCTGTATTGCTTCGCGTCGAATTGAGGCTTCCGTCATTGCGAGGAGCGCAGCGACGAAGCAATCCAGAGTCCCTCCAGGGTGACAGTCTGGATTGCTTCGCTGCGCTCGCAATGACGGAGCGTGGGGTGCCGCCCTTCCGCCCCATCCTGACGGAACCTTGTCGCGCGTGATAGATTGGTCCCGTCGCTTCCACGCTCACGGACCCTTCCATGAAATACGAGCTCTATTATTGGCCCGAGATCCAGGGCCGCGGTGAATATGTGCGGCTCGCGCTCGAGGAGGCTGGCGCGGCTTACATCGACGTGGCGCGTGGCCCACGCGGTACAGCTGCGATGATGAAGATGATGGACGCACACAAGGGCACGCCGCCCTTTGCGCCGCCGTTCCTCAAAGCCGGCAAGCTCGTCATCGGCCAGACCGCGAACATCCTGCTCTATCTCGGCGCCCGCCACGCCCTCGCCCTGAAGTCGGAAGCGGGTCAACTCTGGGTGCATCAGCTCCAGCTGACGATCACCGATTTCATGGTCGAGATTCACGACACCCATCACCCGCTCGGGCCCTCGCTCTACTACGAAGATCAGAAACCGCCGGCAAAGAAGCGCACCGCCGACTTCTGGGGCGAGCGCGTGCCGAAATATCTCGGCTATTTCGAGCACCTCCTTCAGGACAATGGCGGCGCCTATGTCACCGGCCGCAAGCTGACCTATGTCGATCTCTCGCTGTTCCAGCTCGTCGCGGGACTACGCTATGCGTTTCCGAAGCGGATGAAGGCGTTCGAGACAGATATCCCGGCCCTCGTCGGCATGCACGACCGCGTGTCGGCGCGCCCGAACATCAAGGCTTATCTCGAAAGCGAGCGCCGTATTCCCTTCAACGAGCAGGGCATCTTCCGCCGCTACCGCGAATTGGATGGCTAGAGCGCCTGCGAACGCTTCCGCCGACGTCAGTCGATCGGAGGGAACACTTTTCTGCGATTTACAGAGTGATGCGCGCGCTCACCACACGCCAGGCAGCAGGCGATAGCGCACGTGCGTCACATAGTCGGCATAGCCCGGCAGGCCCTCGCGCAGCGTGCGCTCCTCGATGCGAATGCGGCCCGCAAACAAGACGAGGAATAGCGGCACCATCAGAAGTCCCCACCATGAGCCCAGAAGCAGCGGCACGCCGGCGAAGAACAGGATCATGCCGCTGTACATGGGATGGCGCACATGGGCATAAGGCCCCGTCGAGATCACGTGCTGCGCGCGCTCGGCTTGCAGCTTCACCACGGGCGCCGCGAACGAGTTCTCGCGGAAAACCCAGAGGATGAACAGCGTCGAGAGCAGGAACAGGGCGAGGCCGAGCACCTGCAGCGCCATCGGCATGTCGGAGGACCGCGTACGCCGGTCGAGCCCCATCGCCGCCAGCCAGACCAGCATCGCGACGACGAAGACGGTCATGAACACCTTGTCGGCAGCGGGCTGGTCCTTTTGCAGGACCGGCCGCAGACGTTCGGCGAGCAGTGCGGGGTCGACCCGGTAAAGCCACCAGCCGCAAAGCGGGCCGAGCAGGGCGGAGGTCGCGAGGAACACCCAGGCCGACGGCCAATGCAGGGTGCCGGCGGACGCGAACAGCAGCGCGCCCATGGCGGCGGTGGTGATCGTGCTCTGCAACAGGAGTCTTGCGATCATGCAGGTCTCAGGGTAGCCGCGCACGATATTGGTCCCGCTATCCGGCGAAGTTGCGGCCGGACACGCGAAAAGCCCGATCGACCGGATCGGGCATTTCATCTTCGACACGGCTGATCAGGCGAGCTGATCGATCCGCGTACCCTGACCCGGCGGCAGCGGCGCAGGCGGCGGCGGCTTATAGGTCGGGTCGTTGTCCTTGGTCTTGGTCTGATCGTCCTGCTGCTTGGTCGTGTCGTAGCTCGGCACCACGATCGCGATCGGCGGCGGCGTAACGGTAGAAACGCTCATCCACAAATCCTCACATATGGAACAATTGACCCTGCGCCGCGAGACGCAAAATTTCCTTCAAGCCAATCGTTAAAATGCGAGGGATCCGGTGCGGTGGAGAGGCCGCTTTCGTGCCGCCACACGCGCTGCTTCCGCGAGAGGACAGACCTCTCCTCGTCATTGCGAGCGAAGCGAAGCAATCCAGTCTGTCTCCGCGGAGGGATTCTGGATTGCTTCGCTACGCTCGCAATGACGGTCTGTAGTGGGCGGTGTGCTGTCAGGCGCACACCGCGCGGGGACCGCCTATTCGTCCTTGCCGCGCGTGATCGCGATGGACGCATCCGTCTTGGTGCGGGCGCATTCCATGTTGAGACGCCGGTAACGCATGCTGATCTTGTCGCCGCGCAAGAGCCCCATCCGCTTCAGGCAGCGTGTCGCGCCCGTCGTCGTATCGTCCTTGGTCACGGTGAAGACGATCGCGGCCATCGACCCCACCAGCGCAAAGAACTCCGGCTTGGGCTTGCGATCGCCCTTGGCATAGAGCTCGATCGAATATTTGTCGCCACGGCAGGCCACGGACAATTCCTTGGCCGCCGGATGAGTCAGGTAGACGACGTTGGCGGCGCGGAAATTCACCTTGAGGCGATCGACCTGGTTCGCCAGCTCCTTGGCGCTGTCATCGCAGCGGTCCGCGCGGGCGGGCGAGGCGATGGTCACAAGGCCGGTGATGGCGGCGGCGACCAGGATCGCGCCGCGGACGTGCAAGTTCAATGTCATGATGAAAGGCCCCTTAGCGGGCGCATTCAACCGTCGTCGGGCGCGTAGCGCAAGGGGTGCACCCAGGGTCTTCACCGGCATCATGAGAGCTTGGTGTCCGCCGACAGCCGCCGAAAATAGGTCGCCGTGTCGCCGAATCGGGATGCCCCGACCGCACCAGAGCGCCTTCCCTTTGCAGCAAAAAAGCTTAGAACGCTTCTATGAAAGGGGCCCATGCGAGGGCTCCAAAACCCCGAGATTCCCGCCCATGAACGCTCCTACCGCCTTTCCCGATCCCGCAAAGCCCGTTCCGCCCTACAAGCACACGCCGCTGTTTCCGCTGGGCAAGGACGAGACGCCCTACAAGAAGGTCTCGTCCGAGGGCGTCAGGGTCGAGAAGGTTTTGGGGAAGGACATGCTGGTGGTGTCCCGCGACGCGCTGCGGGCCCTGTCGGAAGCGGCCTTTGGCGACATCAACCACTATCTGCGACCGGGTCATCTGAAGCAGCTCCGCGCGATCCTGGAGGATGGCGAGGCGAGCCCGAACGACAAGTTCGTCGCGCTGGACTTCCTCAAGAACGCCAACATCGCTGCAGGCGGCGTGCTGCCGATGTGCCAGGACACCGGCACCGCGATCATCATGGGCAAGAAGGGTTGCAACGTCATCACCGATGGTGACGACGAGGCGGCACTGTCGGAAGGCGCGCGCGATGCTTACCTGCGCCGCAATCTGCGCTACTCGCAGGTCGCGCCGCTGTCGATGTACGAGGAGAAGAACACCGCCAACAACATGCCGGCGCAGTGCGAGATCTACGCCGAAGGCGATGACGCCTACAAGTTTATGTTCATGGCGAAGGGCGGTGGCTCCGCCAACAAGAGCTTCCTGTTCCAGGCGACGCCCTCGGTGCTGACCAAGGACCGGCTGCTCGCCTTCCTGAAGGAGAAGGTGTTGACGCTGGGCACCGCGGCGTGCCCGCCCTATCACCTCGCGATCGTCATCGGCGGCACCTCGGCCGAGCTCTGCATGAAGACGGTGAAGCTGGCGTCGGCTCGCTATCTCGACGCGCTGCCGACCCACGGCTCGCCCGACGGCAACGCGTTTCGCGATCTCGAGATGGAGCAGGAAATTCTGAAGATGACGCAGTCGCTCGGCGTCGGCGCGCAGTTCGGTGGAAAATATTTCTGCCACGACGTCCGCGTGATCCGCATGCCGCGTCATGGCGCCTCGCTCCCGATCGGGCTCGGCGTGTCCTGCTCGGCCGATCGCCAGGTGCTCGGCAAGATCACCAGGGAGGGCGTCTATCTCGAAGAGCTCGAGCACAACCCGGCGCAGTATCTGCCCGAGGTCGAGCAGTCGCTCGGCGGCGAGGTCGTCAAGATCGACCTCAACCAGCCGATGAAGGATATCCTTGCCACGTTCTCGAAGTACCCGACCAAGACGCGGGTATCGATGACCGGCACCATGATCGTCGCGCGCGATTCCGCGCATGCCAAGCTGCGCGAGCGGCTCGACAAGGGCGAGCCGCTGCCGGACTATTTCAAGAACCATCCGGTCTATTACGCGGGCCCGGCCAAGACGCCCGAGGGCTATGCCTCCGGTGCGTTCGGCCCGACCACTGCGGGCCGTATGGATTCCTTTGTCGATCAGTTCCAGGCCGCCGGCGGCTCGATGGTGATGGTCGCCAAGGGCAACCGCGCGCCAGCCGTGCGTGAGGCCTGCAAGAAATATGGCGGCTTCTATCTCGGCTCCATCGGCGGCGCCGCGGCGAATCTTGCCGAGCACTGCATCAAGAAAGTCGAGGTGCTCGAATATCCCGAGCTCGGCATGGAAGCGATTTGGCGCATCGAGGTCGTCGACTTCCCGGCGTTCATCATCATCGACGACAAGGGCAATGACTTCTTCAAAGAGTTGAATCTCGGCTAGCCAGGTCCTGCGTCCTTCCGCCGGTTCTTGGACCGGCGGAGGATTTACGCAGCCTGCGCTCAGCGCTTTATGCTGAACGATACAGCGCCGCCATTTTCCACGCTGTCGAACATGACGAGGGCGCGAATGCTGGCTGAGTCTTCCTCGAGGGGAAGTAGAATCTCCGCTTTGGCGTCCGCTGTGACGGTGCTGAGGTCGAGCGTTGCCAACGGCTTTGCCGTCTTGCTGCTGCCGTCCCACAACCAAATTGTATAGGAAAACCTTTTCATTCCGCGTCGGGCCTGCGAGAATCAAGATGCCGTCGTTCACCGCGGCAAGGTCCCGGATCCCGGTATTTTCCCCGAGTTCTAACGGGATCTAGTCCAGCTTGAGGTCGTCGGCCTTTGTGAACAGTGCTCCCGCATCGACGCTGAGCACATAGGCTTGCTTGTCGAGCGACGGTCCTCGCAGCCCGAAGTACATGCGTCCGTTCCTGACCGCGATCCCTTCGATATCAACGCCGCCCTCCGCAAGAGGCTTGTTGAATTTCGCTTTTACATATTTGTCGTTTTCAATAACCTCGCGCATCCGCGGGCTCGCCTCCACGCCATCGACCTTCTTAGCGTTGGGTTCGGTCTTGGGAATACCGTTTTGCGGATCCACAGCGATCCGAAACACGACGTAGCTCGACAGGTTCTCCTTGTCTTTCTTGCGGCTGCGGCCGTGCGAGCCGGTCACATAGAAGAAACCCTTTTCGTAGGCGACGCCTTCGGCATCGGGATCCTTGTCTTCATCGGAAAGCCGGATGAGCTTCCGTGGAACGAGGACGTTTCCTTCGATCGAGAAGAACTGCGCGTATTTCTTCTCATCATTGGCAATCAGGCACGACGTGAATTTTGGTGTCGTCGGCACGCACGCCGCGCCGCTCAGATTCATGCGCGGCTGATCCTCGAACTTGTCGTCCTTGTCTTCCTTCTCAAAGATCGAGGCAGGCTTCCAGGCAGTCGCCTCCGGCGAAATCTTCGGCGGCAACGGTTCGCCGCGGCCGGCCGACGCCGTAGCTGCCAGCACAATGCAAACGAAGGTGGCGGTCAGTGATCGATGAAATGAAAGCGTGTCGTTGTGCGGCATTTTTCCCTCCCGCGTGCAATGCTTAACTACAACCCTGAATTGTTAAGAAGGCAAGGGCGGCGACTGTCGCGGAGCGGGATTTTCTCGTCAGCTACAATTCGTGACCTGGTTGGAGCACAGCCCGCGCCACCAGCCGCGGACGCCGTCCTGGCTCTCGACCAAGCCCCAGAGGCCGCTGCAGGCAAAGATGTGCTTCGGTCCGCCGTCGGTGTCGATCGCGCCGCCGAGCTCGCGCTGGGCGGGCGTCCATTTCGCATCGACGAAGGGTGCTTGGAACAGGCCGCCCATGCGTGTCGCGCCATTGGCGTAGGACGCGCCGACCTTGTTGGAGGCGACCCAGCCGCGTCCGGCATAGGGCTTTGGCGCGCTGCGCGGATATTTCTTGTCGTCCTCGTAGTCCTTGCCCGGCGGCTTGGCGCCTTCGATCAGAAACCAGCCGTTCTTGAAGCCGATGATGCGGAATTCGGTAAGCCAGCCGCCATCCGGCGTATTCTCGCTGCCGCCGAGCTTGAGCCGGTAGGGCGGCGGAAGCGTGCCGAGCACACGCGCCTTGATCGATGGTTCGGCACGCACGTTGAGGCCATCAGGATCCTTGTCGACGGACCATGCGCCGAAATCGCAGGGCTCGGTACCGTCGGGAAGCGTTGAGCGCCTGGCGGCGAGATCGGCATGCAGCTTTGCGAAGTCGGTGTCGTCGTTGTCAGAATCGGGCCCGCTACGCGGCTTCAATTCGGCCGAGATTGCGCGCGTCGCATCCGGCGTCAGCGCGACCACGAGAACCTGGCGCGTGGCGAACACGCTTGCAGGTGACTTCGGATCGTTCGACGAGATCGGATAGACGGCGAGGTAGCCCGTCGGCCCTTCGGTTCGATAGGCCGTGCCGGCGACATAGCCGGCCGGTAGCATGGCGAGCGCGCTTGCCCGCCACGCCGGTTCGGCGTCGTCCGCGCTAGCCGCTTGTGTCGCGACACACAGGATCGTCGCCGCGATGAGACCGAGCGCGCGCACCGTTGCCGCGCGGCTTAGGCGCGCGTGCCGGTGAACGGGAAGCTGCCCATCGGGCCGATGCCCATCTCACCGCTCATGCTGTCGCCGGAGACGGTTCCGATGAATTCGAGCGTCAAGGGCATCGGATTGGTGATCGAGACCTTCCAGTTGACGGCATCGCCGCTGACGGTGCCATCGAAAATCTCGGCTGTATCGCCTTCCGCGCCCTGCGTCCCCGTGAGCGTGCCGCCGGCAGCCGCCAGGCTCAGCGTCGCCTTGCGCTCGCCCATGGGGGTCGTCAGGGTCAGAGTCCAGTTGCCGTCGACGGCCATTCGCGTCTCCCAAGATCCCGGCGGACCGCGACGATCCGCGGGCCAGTCCCGGCCGAGCGTATAGCGCAACTCGCCGCTCGCGCCTAACGCTCCGTTGGAGGCATTTAGGCGCGGGCGGCGGCGCGTCGTCGGCTGGTGACGATGAGGCGAAGCACGACGTATTGCACGGCGAAGGCGAGGATCTTGGCGCCGCCCGCGACCACCGTGATGTAGAACGCCCACAGCTTCAGATCGCCTGTGGAGGCGACGGCGATCATGCCGGCGCCGATTACGAACATCAGCGCGGCCCAGGCATAACCTGCAGCCGTCACATATTCCGGAACGGTCTCGACGACAATCGGCGGCATGTAGCGCAGCATCCAGCCCCGCTTGAGCATGATGGCGCCGATCGCGAAATGCGCGATCGAGGGCTTTGCGAGCATGAAGCGGGGATCGTTGGTCAGCAGCGTGACCGTGCCGAGCACGACGACGAGCGCGACGCTCGCATAGGTCATGTAATTGAGCTGCTGCCCCTTGACGCGCGCGTAGATCACCTGCGCGATCGCTCCGGCAATCGCCACCGACGTTGCCAGGACGACGTTGTCGGTGATGATGTAGATGACCAGGAAGACGATGGCAGAGAAGAGGTCGGAGGCGAGGCGGGCGAATACGTCCTTCATCGTCGATCCTGTTCAGCGGGAGTTGGACATTGGGCTGGCCGGCGCACCGTACTTGATTTGCCGATATTCGGGATACCATTTGGTGAAATAGATCGCGCTGTTGCGGGCGGCGAAGGCGACCGCAAGGCTCGACCAGAGCGGCAGGCCGGGGACATAGAGCAGCACGAGATTGGCGGCCGCCATCAGCAGCGCAGCCGCGGTCCAAGCGCCCGTGATGACGTAATTGGCATAGAGAAAGCCGGGCATTGCCGCGGTCTCGGCCGGCACGGATTCGACCGCGTATTGCAGCGTGAAGGGACGCCGGACCAGCATCGAGCCGAGCGAGATGACGAAGATGCCGATGTCGACCGACAGCTTGACACCGAGCGTGCCAAGCGCCGGGTCGAACAGCGCGAGGTGGAGGCCGATTGCGGCGAATAGCAGCGCCGAGCCCATAGCCAGGATCTTCAGCGAGCGACCGCGCACGACATCGATCGCCACGGTGGCCAGACAGGTTGCCGAGGCTACGAATACGCTGATCGTGGCAGACGTCATCAGCATCAGGAAAGTGAAGGCGCCGTAGGGCGCGAGGATCAGGAAAATCGCCATGGTTCGCCTCGGTCAGGCCTTATCTTTACGGTGTAAAGATCAATATGTCAGGAGCGAGGCGAGGTCAAGTAGAATCTTTACAGTGTCAAAATGACGTAAGCGACTTCCAAAAATTGGATTGCTGCAACGGCTTGGTCGGCCATCTCATCAATGAAGCCGGCCCGGGACAGGTGCGGCAGCACAGGTAACGCACAGGCGATCGAGAGGACGAAGGCGAGCAAGATACCGCCGTTGAAGATGGTTTGGCCGCTCCGCCGCGGCCGGATCATCGGGAGCGTGATCCCGGCGCAGATCGGGAACAGGATCAGGACAGCGAGGCGGTCCGCGGTGATCGAGGGCATATGCATGAGAGACCTTTTGGTGACATCAGCGATGTCGAGAGGAGAGCTACCGCGCGCCGACCCAATTGCCGTGAAAACCGTCGGGCACGCGATGGCCGAGCTGCACCAGCGCGACGGGGCCGGCCTCGACATCCTTGGCATTGAACACGGCGAGGTCGCTGCGGTTTTCCCGCGCGCGCCAGACCACCGCCAGCAGCCAGCCGTCGCCTTCCGCCGCATCTTTCGACCGCTCGACGAAGACCGGGTCGGAGATGGTGTCGCCGGCCGGCAGCAGATAATGGCCGAGGCGCGTTCCATTGCCATCGACATGGACGACGCCGGACAGCGCGCCGAACATCGGCAGCTTCGGATTGGCGCAGGCGTACCAGCCGTGACGGCTCTTCAATCCGGCGCGGCGGTCGTCGATGCGCGGGAATTCGCCGGTAAGATCGTCGAGATAGGTCTGCTGGAAGCGGTCGGTCTTCCCGGCAAGATCGAAGGTCCAGCGGGAGTGGCGAGCGAAGGATTTCTCGGGATTGGTGGGCGTGCCGTCGGGATGCGTAAATAGTGGTGCTTCCTCGAACTGCATGACGTCCGCGATGATGCGGTCACCGTCCTCCCAAGCATTCATGACGTGGAAGACGTAGCAGGCTTCAGCACGAAACCAGACGATGTCCTTCGCGCTGCCCTTGCGCTTGATCACGCCGACATAGGCGCCCTTGTCCGGTTCCCAGGCATAGGGCGGCCGCCCGCTGATCGCGCGCTCCATGCTGCCGGTGACGGGCAGGATCGGAAACAGCACGTGGTTCTCGGTGACGATGAAGTCGTGCACCATGCTTGCATAGGGCGCCTCGAAACGTTCGAAGCGCGTCGCCTTGCCGGACGCGTCGATCGAGCCGTAGGAGAGGGCAGGCGTCAGCGGACCCGCGGCGTTGTAGCCGAAGAACACCAGCTCGCCGGTGACGGGATCGATCTTCGGGTGCGCGGTGAAGCTGCCGGCGACACGGCCCTGATAATTGTGATAGCCGCGGGTTGCGAGCGTGCCCGGATCGATCTCAGTCGGCAGATGGGCTTCTTCCAGCGCAAGCAGCTTGCCGGCATGGAAGATGATGTTGGTGTTGGCGACGCCGCCGTCGGTGAGGTCTTGCGGCGCATCCGGCAGCTTGCGGCCGAAGCCCCCGAACAACGCGCGGCCGGCATCGTGCTCGGCCAGCCATTTCGGCGTACGGACCCAGCGATTGCGATGGCTGGCGCGGCCGTTCTCGAGGTGAAAGGCGTGCAGCATGCCGTCGCCGACGAACCAGTGCGCGCCGGGCGAGTCGAACTGCGGATTGGGGCCGTTGCGATAGAGCGTGCCGTTCAGTTCGCGCGGCAATTCACCGATGATTTTCAGGAAGGGCGCGTCGGCCTCGAACGGAATCGGACCGAGGTTGTGGCGGCGTTCGGCAACGGCGTCCTGCTGCACGGCGTATCCCTTCCTTATCTTTACATCGTAAAGATCAAATAGCCGTACGAGGGGTTTTGGTCAAGTGAAATCTTTACACTGTCAATATTGCGTCCTATAGCTGGCCCATGGGCAAGAGTGAGATCAGGACAGAAACCGCGCGCGGTGCGCGTACTTCAAAGAAGGCGAGCGCGCCGGCGCGTCCCGCGCGACGACCGGCGAGCGTCAAGTCCGAGGCGCCCTATCACCACGGCGCGCTGCGCGAGGCGCTGCTCCAGGCCGCCGAACGGGTGCTGGAGCGTGACGGGCTCGCCGGCCTGACATTGCGCGCGGTGGCGCGCGAGGCGGGCGTCTCGCATGCCGCGCCCACCCATCATTTCGGTGACCTCACCGGGCTTCTCAGCGAGCTCGCGGCGGTCGGCTTCCGCCAGTTCAATGCGGCGATGGCGTCGTCCTCTGACACCGCCACCACCCCGCTTGAGCACGCGCTGGCGCGGCCGAAAGCCTATGTTGCCTATGCCCAGGCTCATCCCGGCATGTACGGCATCATGTTCCGCACCGAGCGCCTCGACTATTCCAGGCCGTCGCTGCACGAGGCCGCCGAGGCGTCCTTTGCGGGACTCGCCAATGCCGTCGGCATGATGCGGCAGGAGCAGATCCGCGGCGACGCGCTGACGCTCAATCAGGGCGCTGCGATCGCGCGCGCCTGGTCGATGGTGCACGGTTTTACGATGCTGCTGCTCGATGGACGGCTCGAGGATATTCTGGGGCGTTTGCCCGAGGGCACGACTCCCGAACGCCTGCTCGAGGCCATGCTGATGTCGCCCGTGACGGGGAAGCCGCCGGGCCCCTGATCGATTGCCGGCGAGCGCCTAGCGCATCGTCGCGGGCTCGACCGCGCGGCCGCGTGCGCCTATGATCTTCACCTCGTCCTTGCCGCAGGTAAAGCTGCGGGCGAACTCGTCCGCGGCCTTGCGCGCGAGCTCATTGGCGTTCGGGTTGGCGATCGCGTCGACATAGGCGACGTGGCAGACGGGGCCGGGTGGCAGCCGGGTCACGATGAGCATGGCCTTGGTGTTCGGCCGCCCGTGCTTGTCGGGATCGGTGCCATCGGCGATGTGCCAGCGCTGGATCATCGCAAACGGCTTGGCCCCAGCGGTGCGCCATTCGACGGTGGTTTCGGACGAGTTGAACGGAGCGAACCAGACTTTAGCCGCCGGTTCCTCGGCCGCGGCCTCGCGATTGCGGCCGACGGAGACGATTTCGCGAAGATCGTCTTCGGCGATCAGGACCACGAGGCCATCCTTGCCCTTGCAGACCCGCGTGGTGCTGCCGTCGAGCTCGCTGGGCTTTCCGATCTGGCCGCAATCCTTCGGGGCCGTCGAGGTATATTGGCTGCCCACGGATCGGGCGTCGGCGCGGTCGAGACCACTGCACATCAGCAACATGGCCAAGAGCAATATGGCCAAGCCTGCGGTGGTGATGCGGAACATGACGACGCCTTTGATCGAGTGGGAACTCCGTACCATCAGACGTCTTGATTGTGGGCAAGGTTCAAACGGGGTCAACAGACACCTGACAGCGGCGCGGAATCGTTCTAGAAGAGCGGCTTCGCTTGGGCTCTTTCAGCCTCGTTCGCGTCCTCGTTTTTCGTGATCATGCCAGCCACCTCGTCCAACAAACCTTATCGCGTCGGCCGCTCGAAAACCGGGCTCGGCCTCTTCGCCACCAAGCCGATCAAGAAGGGCACCCGGATCATCCGTTATTACGGACCGATCCTGGACTCCCGGATTCCCGAGCACGACGACATCGAGAACAAATACCTGTTCGAGCTCAACGGTCGCTGGACCATTGACGGCTCCGTGCGCAAGAACCTCGCGCGCTACATCAACCATTCGTGCAGGCCCAACGCCGAATCCGACGTGCGGCCGCGCGAGCGCAAGGTTTTCATCCGCGCCATCAAGAACATCGAGCCGGGCGACGAGATCAATTACGACTACGGCACCGATTATTTCAAAGCCTACCTGAAGCCGATCGGCTGCAAGTGCGAATCTTGCGAGAAGAAGCGCAAGAAGCTGCGCGCCGAGGCGCGGGCCGAACGCGCCAAGGTGAAGGCGCGCGCGGAGCGCAAAGCCGAGAAGGCGAGCGTGAAGTCCGCCAAAAAGAAGAAGCTTAATGGTCATGCCGTCGGCAAGGCGAAGGGCCGCGCGCGGGCCTAGCCTGAGTTCGAGCTTCTGGGATAACTGTCATGCCCCGCGAAAGCGGGGCATTCAGTACGCCGCAGCTCCGTATGCGACGACTACCTCTGGAATACTGGGTCGCCCGGTCCAGCCGGGCAACGAGCGCGAGTGATGTGGCCTCAGGCAGCCAGCACACTCCCGCTCCTGCGCAATCCCACATATTGCAGTTCGGCAAACACGCCGGTCGCGATCGCCTGCGCCACGACCATGAGCTCGCCGGCAAGGTTCGGCGACACCGCGCCCGAGAGCAGCAGCGCAATGCTGCCGACGGTCCAGGCCGCGTTGCCGACCACGACCAGCAGCACGAGCGGCTTTGCCACGGAGGCGCGTGAGGCGAGCCAGCCGACCAGCGCCGTGTAGGCGATCAGGAACAGGCCGGTCTCGCGCAGCAGCGCTTCGGGTAGGTTGAACAGCGAGGCGAACGCGCTGGCGCCGAACGTGAAACCGAGAGCGGCCACGCCGCTGAAGATCGCGTCGGCAAGAAGCGCGCGGCGAAGGAAGGTGGATGCGTCGATCATCGTGGGTCTCCATGGTTGGGGTGGGCTCGAGGTGAAACTCAGTGCAATCCACGCCACCAGGCGCGGAGCAGGCGGGCGAGGCGGAACGGGCAGAGGCTCCTGCCGACGCTGTGCTCGAAGGCCGTGACCTGCGCGACGACGTAGTCGCCGGTCGAATGCACCAGCGGCTCCGGCATGTTGAGGCTGCGCGCCAGCATCCGGGTTGCGAGCGCCATGGCCCAGGGAACTAGCTGGTCTGTGACGGTCCGGTAGAGCAGCAATGCGATCATGGTCGTCTCCTGTTGCGACCCAAGATGCGCCGGCCCGAGCCCCAATTCGATTACCTCCGACGTAATGGAAGGGCCGAAATCTGCGTGCTAGGTTTTCGACCATGAACGCACATGCATCCACCGCACAGGCCGAACGCAGCCAGCCGGTCCATATCGGCGACCATTTGCGCGAATGGCGGCAGCGCCGCCGCATGAGCCAGCTCGATCTCGCCGGTGAGGCCGAAATCTCGGCGCGGCATTTGAGCTTCGTCGAGACCGGCCGCGCCGCGCCCTCGCGCGACATGGTGCTCAGACTCGCCGAACGTCTCGACGTGCCACTGCGCGAACGCAACGTGCTGCTGGTCGCCGCCGGCTATGCCCCGGCCTTTCCGCAACGCACGCTGGAGGATCCCGCCTTGAAATCAGCCCGCCAGGCGATCGACCTCGTCCTCAGGGCGCATGAGCCGAATCCGGCGCTGGCCTATGACCGGCACTGGAATCTGGTCTCCGCCAACCGCATGCTGGCGCCGCTGCTCGCCGGCATCCCGCAGCGGCTGCTCGGTCAGCCCTTCAACGTGCTGAGGCTTGCCTTCCATCCCGAGGCGCTGGCGCCGCGCACGGTCAATCTCGCGGAATGGTGCGGACATCTCCTGGAGCGGCTGCACCGGCAATGCGAGGCCACGGCCGATCCCGAGCTGATCAAGCTGTATAACGACTTGAAGAGTTATCCGATCCCGGCGCGCGCGGCGCCGCTGTCGAGCGACAATGTCGCGATCCCCTTCAAGCTGCGCCACGAGGGGGAGATACTAAGTTTCTTCTCCACCACCATGGTATTCGGTACGCCCGTCGACATCACGCTGTCGGAGCTGGCTCTGGAAACCTTCTTCCCGGCCGACGAGCGCACTGCCGAGCGGCTGAAGCAGATGGCGGCTGGCTTGCAGTAGTGCCGTTTACAGGAGGCGGTGACGCTCGCATAATCCGCGGATGGACACACGCTCGTCCCGGCCATTACGGTCGGCCAATCCGGTCGGCGACCTTTTGCGCCGCTGGCGCATGCGCCGTGCATTGAGCCAGGCGGAGCTGGCGTTCGAGGCCGGCATTTCGATCAAGCATCTGAGCTATGTCGAGACCGGCAACTCGGCGGCAAGCCGGGAGATCCTCCTGCAGCTCGCGACCGCCCTCGGTTTGTCGCTGCGTGATCGCAATGCGCTGCTGGAGGCCGGGGGTTTCGCGCGACTATACGGCGAGCGCGATCTTTCAGCGCCGGAGCTTGCCGACGCGCGGCGCGCGATCGATCTTCTGCTCCGGCGGCACGAACCGTTTCCCGCGATCGCGACCGATCGGCGCTGGAACGTGATGGAGGCCAACTGCGCCGCGTCGCGGCTGATGACGATGCTGCTTGGGCAAGAACGCATGCAGCGGCCGCTCAATCACATGCGCATGTTCCTCGCGCCGGACGAGCTCAAGCCGTTCGTCGAGAATTGGCCCATCGTCGCGACCGCGTTGTTGTCGCGTGCGCGGCACGAAGCGATGGCTGCACCGCTCGACGAGGCCCTGCAATCGACGTGGCGCGAATTGACGCGGCTGCCGGAGCTTCCCGCACTCAGGATCGAGGACAACGTCGCGCCGGGGCCGCTCTGCGAAGTGCGCTTACGAAAGGGCGACGCCCGCATCGGTCTGATCGGTGCGGTGCTGACGCTCGGGACCCCGCAAGACGTGACGCTTCAGGAGCTTCGCGTTGAAATGTTCATGCCGGCGGATGCCGTGTCCGAGGCCACTCTGATCGCGCTTGCGGCTCAGGAGGCCTGAGCTCGCTCGGCGTCGCGGCGCTCAAAGCTCATGGCTTGCATCACCTCCGCAAACGGACCTTTGAGATCGCTCAGTGTCGCCATGGTCAGGCCCGCGCCGTTGGTGCCGACGCGCGTGGCGGCGCGGATCAGGATCCATTCGCTCTCCGGCGGTCGGAAGAAGTAGAGGCTGATCTCGGGATTGATAAAGGTCCAGTTGCGCATGTCGACGATCTGCGCAACGCCGCTCGAAAAGTCCGCGGCCTGCACCGCTTGGAGCAGTGGTGTGTTCGGTTCGCCCTCGACCAGGGGTGCATCAAGTCGCATCCAGGCGGCGGCCGGGCCGGGCTTCTCCAGCGCGCCCTCGATCAGCCGCACCGACACGTTCTGGAAATACCGGCTCCATTTCTGCGCGAAGGCCGCCGGTGCTGCGCCTGTCTCAGGCGTCTTGTCGATAGTCGCGGGCCTGGCGAAGGGATCGACGGGCGATTCTCCGCTCGGCGCCGTCAAGAGCGCCGTGCAACGGCCGATCTCGGTCTCTCCGTCCATCAGCCGCACCTGGGCGGTCTTGGCCTTGCGGCCGTCGCGCAACAATTCGGTGGTGGTCTGGAAGACGCGCAGGCCCGCCGGTCGCCACAGGTCGAAGGTCAGGCGCCGCACCGCGAAGCCGGATTCGGTGGCGAGACGGTCGATGTCGCGGGTCATCAGGGCGGTGGTGGCGCTTCCCTGCAACATGTCAGGCGACCACGGGCCGCCGGCATGCTCCGTAGCCCGGAACTGCTGGCCTTCCGGCTTGAAAATAGCGGTCATCGCGGTTTCCCCTCGTGCTTGATCGTGGCCGCGAGTATCGGGTCGGGTGAGGCCTGTCACAATAACCGCAGAGGTGAAGTCGTGAGCCATGCAGGACCGGTGCCTTGCGCCGCCTCCGGTTCGGTTTATCTTCCGACGAACCCGTACCGTCCGAAGGAGACGTCCGAGATGAGCACGTTGAAACCGCTTCAGATCGACGTCGTTTCCGACGTGGTGTGCCCCTGGTGCTATATCGGCAAGCACCGGATCGAGAGTGCGCTGGCGCTGGTGCCAGATGTTCCGGTCAAGCTCAATTTCCGTCCCTTCTTCCTCAATCCCTGGGTGCCGTCCGAGGGCATCAGCCGGGAGGAGTATCTCACCAAGAAGTTCGGCTCGGTCGAGGCCTACAAGGGCATTGCGGGACGCGTCGTTGCGGCCGCGGGCGAAGAGGGGCTCGTCTATCGGCCCGAGCTTGTCGCGCGTCAGCCCAACACCACCGACTGCCACCGCCTGATCCTCTGGGCCGAGGCGATCGGCAAGGCGCCCGAGATGAAGCAGCGCCTGATGGAGCTCTACTTCCGCGACGGCGGCGACCTCACCGATTTGAACGTGCTTGTGCAGGCGGCTGCCGATGTCGGCCTCGATGCCGACGACGTGCGCCGGCGCCTCGCCACCGACGAGGACGTCGCGCGCGTATCGGCGGACGCGCAGGAAGCCGCCGAGAAAGGCATCTCCGGCGTGCCGACCTACGTGTTCGCGCAAAAATACGCCGTCTCCGGCGCGCAGGATCCCAACATGCTCGCGCGCGCCATCCGCGAGGTCTCGGCGGAGATCAACGCCCAGGCGGCGGAGTAGGAGCCATCCTATTTACGAAGCAGGCGAACTGCGCGACGCGCCGCCGCGTAGGCGATGCCGTGCGCCGCGAGCGCTCCGTGAACCAGCGCCACGATGGGGTCGTTCCGCCGCAACGGTATCAGCACGTCGCCGACGGCGAAGCGCCCGCGCCAGATCGGATTGATCATGGGGTGATCGGCGCTCGCCGTGGAATCCGCGCTGGCGATGGCTGGATCGGCGCAGAGGCGGCGGGTGAGCTCGAGCGTGAGCTGCACGCCCGGCGAATATCTTGCAAAGCGCTCGTCGATGCCGAGCTTGAAGAAGAAAGCGCGATCCTGGTGGCGCAGCACGATGCCGGCGGCCACCGGCGTCGCGCCGGCGCGAAGGGTGACGATCTCGCATTGCGCGGTTTCTGCCAGCGCGGAAACGGCGCGGCGGATGAAGGTTGCATCGCCGGCATGCTGGACCAGCGCGGTTCCGCGCTTCCCCTTCCAGCCACTGGCTTCGAGCTGCAAAAATGTCTCGAGCGCCGGCCCGATCTCGTCGGGGCTGCGCGCGACGTCGAACACGATTGCGCCGTGTTCTTCGAGGCGATGCCGTTGGCGGCGTAGCTCCTTGAGCTTTTTGGTGCCGAGCGCGTCGCGTAGCAGCGTCTCACCGTCCTGGGTCGCGTCGAGGCTGGCGCGGATGTAGGAGTTGAGGAGGCGCGGCTTCAGGCCGTCGCGATTCAGAACCTGGCTGAGGGCGGTCATTGCCGCCCCATCGAGCGCGACATCGTTCAGCACGAGCGCATGCGCCCCGGTTGCGCGGGCCTGCTGCAACAGGCGCGCCGCTGCCTCGATCGGGGCATCGCGGTCGATCAGCGGGCTGCACAGCGTACCATAGGGATGCGCGCTCACCAGCGCGGGCAGGGGGATCTTCCATGCCCGCCAGAGCGAGATCACCGGCATCAGCCCGATCAGCCGCGATCCATCGTATGCGGAAAGCGCCGAGGCATCGGTGCGGCCGCACGCGGTTGCACTGACAGCGAGCTCCCAGCCCGGCAGGTAATATCCGTTCGGCTCGATCGCGCGCTGCGCGAGTGCGCGCCACTGGCCAGGTTCAATCGCCGTGAGCGGGACGCGCGCGCGCGCCGTCGCGGCATGCTTTGCCGATGCCGGATTGATCGCAGCCTGGTGCGCGATATCGACCACGTCCCGTCGTCCCCGTTCAGGAGGCCATGCTTAGCGCAAAGATTGGAAAATACAGTTGGGACACCGCCTCAATTCGAGTGGTAATATTAACGTTTCGTTGAGCATCCGGCCGCGAGCCGGCCGGATGCGCCGATGGATACGCCAGAATTGCTCTCGACCCGGAGGATCATCATGGTCGCCACATCTTTTACGCCGATTGCGTCGCTCCTTGGCGGCGCGTTGATCGGCCTGTCCGCCGTGCTGCTGATGTGGACGACGGGACGGATCGCCGGGGTCAGCGGTATCGCGGCGCGGCTGTTTCCGCCTTACGAGGATCGGCAATTCGCCGGCCGGCTCGCCTTCGTCGCGGGCCTTATCGTCGCGCCCGTTCTGGTGCGCCTTGTCACGGGAGGCCTGCCGGCGCAAACGATCGGCGCCGGAACGCCGCTTCTGATCGTCGCGGGATTGCTCACCGGCTTCGGCGCGGTGTGGGGCAGCGGCTGCACCTCGGGCCACGGCGTCTGTGGCTTGTCGCGGTTGTCGGCGCGATCGCTGGTCGCGACCATGACCTTCATGGCGGCCGGCATGGCGACCGTATTCGTGATGCGGCACTGGAGCTGACCGCGATGACAATCCTCATTCAATTCGGGATCGGTGTGGTCTTTGGGCTTGGCCTCATCGTCTCAGGTATGTCGAACCCGGCAAAGGTCCTGAATTTCCTGGACATTGGCGGCATC
This sequence comes from Bradyrhizobium sp. Kon56, assembly GCF_055807635.1. Lineage (NCBI taxonomy): Bacteria > Pseudomonadati > Pseudomonadota > Alphaproteobacteria > Hyphomicrobiales > Nitrobacteraceae > Bradyrhizobium > Bradyrhizobium sp. Kon56. The sequence goes on from NZ_JBVVOU010000007.1 coordinate 56,247, forward strand.
CCGGCAGGAACGTGGGACGCGAGCCTGGCCTTGGTGATGGCTGGCGCGGTCGCGGTGACCTTCATTGGCTTCAGCCGCGTCTTGAAACTCGCAAGGCCTGTCTTCGCCGACCGCTTCTATGTCCCAACGCGAAACGATATCGATCCGAGAATTATCGCCGGTCCCGCCATCTTCGGTATCGGCTGGGGCCTCGTAGGCTTTTGTCCAGGCCCGGCATTGACCGCGCTCGGATTTGGCTCGGCCTCCGCCTTCATCTTCGTCGTCGCGATGTGTGCCGGCATGGTGCTCGCCCGCTTCATCGCGCAGCTCTCGTCGGCAACGCGTATTGTCACGCCGGGAAAACCGCTCGAGATCTGACATGGACAGGACCGGGCGAGTTATCTCGTCCGGTCCTGCATTTCATGGCTTCATCGACTACCAGCGATCGCCGACACCAACGCCAACACTGACGCCGGGTGCGCGGATGCCGACGCCGCCGCGCGGACCATCGTCCCAGTCGCGATAGGTGCGGCGCTCATAGTAGCGGTCACGCGGCATCGTCGCGTAGGAGTCGCGCACGATCACACGCGAGCCGCCGCGGGTGCGATAGCAATTGCCGGAATCGTCGCAGACCAGCCGCACTTGCTGGACGAGATCGGGGCTGGTGTATTCGCTGGTCGTATAGACGTCGGCGGCCTTCGCGCCGCTCACCGCTGCCAAGGCTCCGACGCCAGCCAGCAACGCAATCGTGAATGTCCTCATCATGTCCTCCTCGAAACTGCCCTCGGCGGTAACAAGAAGGGGAGGCCATGATCGTTCCGGCAAAATTACAGGTTTTTCCCGGAACCGGATCGGACGTCGGCTTGATCCGTTCCTAGATCGGCTCGTAGCTTTCCGATCCGCAGATGTCGTCCGCTTCGGCGCGGCGGCGATCGACCACCTTTCCGCCTGATATGGTCACGATGTAGGTCTGTGGCCCGAGCGGCGATCCGGTCGCCGAGGTGAGCTGCGCGCGGACGCAAGCTGTCCAGCCCGGTCCTCGTACCTCACGATGGGGTGTGGCGACATGCACCTCACGCGGATAGGACGTGCTGAGGAAGACGACTTCGATCTGCTCGCGCACGACGCGTTTGACGTCGGGGGGCGATTCGGGCGGCGGCTGCTCGGCCTCCTTCATGCGCATGAACTCGGGCACCGGTGCGCGGCTGTCGGCAAACCCGCAGGCCCCGAGCGCGAGCGCGCTGGCCAGCAGCGCGGCATGAGCAATAATCCGTAACATCCGTGAAGGTCCCCTGCGGGCCAAAACATAGGCACGAATGCGATCCGACGAAGACCCGGCCGATCAAAATTTGCTGAAGCCAGAATTCCTTGGAGCCAGGATTCTTGGAGAAGATTTCCTGAAGCCCTGGAGCCCGCGGCATTGGCTATTCCATAATTGCCGGCTAGTTTGTACCCCGGACGAGGGGGATTGCGCCCATGAGGATTTTGGTCATAGCGGCCGCCGTGCTTGCGCTGGCGGTTGCCTCCGCGCAGGCGCAGATGGGCGGTGGCAGGCGTCAGCCTAACGAGGGCGGCCAGAAGGCGGACAACAAGCCCAAGGTAGACGAGAAGGCCTACAAGGCCGCACTCGAGCGCATTCCCGAGTCCAAGGAGAAGTACGATCCGTGGAGCGGGGCGCGTCCGCCTGAACCTGGCAAGAAGCCGAAATAAGTGAGGCGGGCCTTGGCGACCCGCTCCTGCTATTTGGCCGCTCTCATCACGCTCCTCTTGTTTTCGTCGCGGCCAGGCATCGCCTGGGAGAGCTGGGGTGGCGATCCCGGTGGCTCGCGCTTCTCGCCATTGCGAGAGATCACGCCCGACAATGTCGGCAACCTGGTTCGGGCCTTCGAATTCCACACGGGCGATCTCGCGGCGCGGCCGCCCGGGGTGATGCGGCGAACCAAATTCCAGGCGACGCCGCTGTTCGTCGAGGACAGCCTGGTCTTCTGCTCGCCTTTCAACGAGGTGATCGCGCTCGATCCCGGTACGGGCGCGCAGAATTGGCGTTACGATCCCAGGATCGCGATGAACCAGCGTCCCGCCAACCGCTACGTCTGCCGCGGCGTCACTTACTGGATCGACGATGAGGCGCCTGTAGATGCGGCATGTCGATCGCGTATCTTCATGGGCACCAACGATGTTCGCCTGATCGCGCTCGATGCGAAGACGGGAATCCCCTGTGCCGGCTTCGGCGAGGGCGGTGAGGTCAGGCCCGACATTGGCATGAAGCTGGAATGGCCCGGCGAATTCCAGATCACCTCGCCGCCGGCGGTCGGCCGCGGGGTCGTCGTGGTCGGCTCCGCGATTGGCGACAACCGCCGCGTCGACGCGCCGAGCGGTGTGGTGCGTGCGTTCGATGCGCGTAGCGGTCAGCCGCGCTGGACGTTCGAGCCGCTCAAGCGCGACGGCATCGAAGCCGGTCACGCCAATGTCTGGGCGCCGATGTCGGTCGACGCGGTGCGCGGACTGGTATTCCTGCCGACGTCCTCGCCGTCGCCGGATTTCTGGGGCGGCAAGCGGCCGGGCAACAACGAACATGCCAATTCGGTGGTCGCGCTGCGCATCGAGACGGGCGAGCTCGTATGGGCATTCCAAACCGTGCATCACGACGTCTGGGATTACGATCTGCCGGCGCAACCGACGCTCACGCGCATCGACACCGGCGATGGTCAGCGCGATGTCGTGATCCAGCCGACCAAGCAAGGCTTTGTCTTCGTGCTCGATCGCGACACCGGCAAGCCGGTATGGGCGGTCGAGGAGCGCAGCGTCCCGCAGGGGGCCGCGGAAGGCGAACGGCTGTCGCCCACGCAGCCATTCCCGACGCATGTGCCGCCTCTGATGTCACAAAAAATCTCGACTGAGGATGCGCTCTCGCTCATTCCTAGCCTGCGTCGCTCAGCTTGCGAGAAGGAGTTTGCGGAGGCACGCAACGAGGGCCTGTACACGCCCCCCTCAACCCAAGGCACGCTGGAGTTTCCGTTCACCGGCGGCGGCGTCAACTGGGGAAGTGCGGCCTTCGACCCCGTCAACCAGGTCCTTTATGCCAACACCAGCCGGGCCGTTCATCTCATCAAGCTGATTCCGCGGGCGGAGGCGGCCGGGTTCGATCCTCCGCCCGGTCATGATTTCGGCCAGCAGACGGGTGCGCCGTTTGCGATGTCGCGTGCGGTGGCAATGTCGCCGCTCGGGCTTCTTTGCAACAAGCCGCCCTGGGGCGAGATGGTCGCGGTCGATCTGAAGGCCGGCAAGATCCTCTGGCGTTCGACGGTCGGCACCACCGAGGATCTCGCCCCGCTCGGCGTGCCGCTGCCGTGGGGTGCGCCGCTCGTCAACGGGCTCGCGGTCACGGCAGGCGGGCTCGTCTTCACCGGAGCGATGGACGCCTATTTGCGCGCCTTCGATGCGCGCAGCGGCAGGGAGCTGTGGCAGGGTCGGCTGCCCGTGCCCGGCGTCGCCAATCCCATGACCTATCTCTGGAAGGGCGAGCAGTATGTCGCGATCGGCGCCGGCGGCCACTCCGAGGCAGGCACCTCGATCGGCGACAGCTTCGTTGCGTTTCGCCTGGCACGGCCGGGCGAGGGGCCGTCGCTGTGGTCGCGTACGATCGATCGCCCCGGTGGACGATTTTTTGCGGCATCATCGGCGATCGCGCTCGCGATCGTCGCGCTCGTGGTTGCAAGCCTGCGCTGGCGTCGCCGACGTCGTGTCGCGCGAACATGACGCAGCGTCGCGCGCGCGATGCGAATGATCGTTCACATCGTATGCACTACTGTACGAAAGCGAGGCCGATGCGCCTGTCGCTACGCCAGACAGGGCGGCATTTCCGCACGAAATTGTCGCGCGCGATCGCGAGCGTGAACGATTGCGGCAATGTGACGAGGGCATCGAGGTCGATTGCGGCGCCGTCCGCCGACATGTTTCGCACCGTGCACGTGATGCCGCTGTTTTCAAAGGTGATCTTTCCACCCTTGAAAACACGGTGACGCTGCGCAGCACGCTTCTCGATCATCCGCGTTAATCCATAATGATCTTTGTGAAGTAGTGCATAGAAATTACGTTGAACTAAACTCAATACTGGCGCTACTTGCAGAGCGCTTCAGATTTCGTTTACGACGTCGAAGCGGAAGTCACTCCGCGGATTTCCCCAAGCCGTTCCTTTGTGGCGCTACGCGCCGATGGAGATATTGATGAAGACCACGTTTTCGCTTCTGTTCGCCGCAGCGCTCTCGCTCTCGTCCATGCCCGCCCACGCCACCAAGCTCGATCTCGCGACCATGAGCTGCAAGCAGTTCCTGGAGAGCGGCGACGACACCATCAAGATGGTGCTGACCTGGATGGACGGCTGGTACAAGGGCGACGAAGAGAATGCGATCATCGACACCAACGTATTCGTCGAGAACGCCAAGCAGTTCGGCAGCTATTGCGGAAAAAATCCCAACGTCAGCATTGTCACCGCGGCTGACGAAGTGCTCGGCAAGTAATTTCTGCCGCGTGTCGGCACGAGCGCGATCACAACCGCGCTTCCCGTCTCGACATGACGCCATTGAGAGCCGCGGTGCGCTTTGCGCTCACGCGGCTTTCTTCTTTCGGATGATGCTCATCCCGGCAGCATCGCGAACGCACTCGACACCATCGCCACCGGCTTGTTGTCGGTGGCCGAGAGCAGCGTGACCCGGCCAAAGCTCATGGTGCGTCCGAGTCGCACCACGCGGGCGTCGGCCAGTACGTCCGACGAGGAGACGGCGCGCATGAAATGCGTGGTCTGGTCGACCGTCGTCATCGGACGATAGCCGCGGTTGGCGGCGAGGTTCGCGATCACCATCGCGGTGTCGGCGAGCGCCATCAGCGCCTGGCCGCAGACCACACCACCGTTGCGGCACAGCCGCTCCGAGAACGGCATGCGCAGGAGCGCTGCCGGCTGCCAGTCCGGCACGTCCGGCGGCGGCAGGTGATCGATGCGCTCGACCGACAGGTTGAGATCCTGGACCCAGGGCGCAAAGACTTCGCCGAGGATGCGTCGGGCCTCACTGATGCCGAACTCGGCTTCTGGCTGCGATGGCATTGCTGTCGTTCCCTCCTGTATTGCCGGATGTTCGGCATTTCGAGCGGACCGGCGCGGCAAAGTCGCCGGTCTGCCGCGGGTCCCGTCGGCTTGAAAATGCCTGACTTCGCCCGGTATGATGCCATGGAGTGGGTATGGGTGGGTGATGTTGCGTAGGTATGTCCTCGTGTTTTGTCTGGCCGGGCTCGGCCTGTTGCTGAACGGGTGCACCAAGTGCGGCCCGATCTGGGACGACTGGCTCCACGCGCCGAAATCGTGCAGATCGGACCGGCTCTAGCGGGCCGAGCGGCCCCTGCGGTTGTGGCAGGGGTGACAAGGCGCGGGCGACCCGCGCCGCCATGGATGATCAAGGAGTCAATGATGAAGCTTTTCCGTATGGCCGCGGTGCTGGCTGTTCTGGCGGGACCGACCGTGCTGGCGGGACCGGCTTATGCGCAAATGCCCAATCTCAATTTGCTGCAGGAGGGGCCTGGCAAGACCCCCGAGGAGAAGGCCGCGGAGGCCGAGCGTGACAGGGCCTACAAGGAAACGCTGAAGAAGATTCCAGACTCCAAGGCGTCCAACGATCCCTGGGGTGGCATGCGCTCCGACCCGCCGAAGGCGTCGGCGGCGCCAAAGGCGTCGGCCGCAACCGGTGCGCCGAAGAAGAAGTCCGGCACGACTGCCAATTGACCTTCCGCCCGATCGGCGGCGGTTGATGCCTCCGGCCGGGACTCCTCTTTGATCGGCCTGCTTCCTACATTGCGCGGGAGTGTATCGCGTCGAGGAGAGCAGAACATGGCCGATCGTCCGCGGGATCTCGCCGAGCGGATGGCGCGCCGGCGCAAGATGGGCGGCAAGCCCGGCCCGAGGGCCGGCGACGGCTATCTGCGCGAGACCTTCACGCTGCCGCGCGCGGCGGCACGGGAGAGGGCGCAGGCTTTCTTCGCCCGCTACCCCAAGGCCGGCTATATGAGCGCGGTCGAGACCTGGCGCGAGCTGCCCGGAGGCGACATTGAATTCACGATGCGGCGGCTGCCCAGCGCGGATTAGGGCCGGCCCCTATTCGAAGGTTTCGGATGTGATGCGGATCCGGAACACGGGCTCCTTGGCCTCGTCCAGCAGCTCCATGTTCCATTCGGAATTTTCCTGGAGCTTGCGGGCGATGCCGGCGGCCATGTCGGCGCAGACGCTTGTCATCTCCTTCCAGGCCAAATCGCGATCGGCAAATTCCGACGCCTGGTCGGCACAGCCGGAATAGCGGCCGTTCCGGATTCGAAAGAAGTAGAGCGGCATGGTTCGCACCGATCGCGCCTGATGGCTCCGTCCCTCGGCCATAATCGCGGGCAGTCCAATCCCAAACCAGCGGCAGATCAATTCCGGGCGGCTACGGAATAGCCCCATGGGCGCGGCTTGCGCCCTGCAAGCCATGCTGCGCTCCGCAAGTCATGCTGCGCTCAAGTCATGGCGGCTGCGGCGCGCCGGGGCGCATGCCGCCGACGATCTCGGCCCGGCCGTTCAGGCGGTTTTGCGCCCGATCGCCTTCAGCTCCCGATCGATGCGCAGCTGCACCCGTCGGATCGCCAAGAGATCGATCTTGGTCTCGGTCCTGCCGGTCCTGATCTGCTCGCCGATGCGGAACTGCCACTGCCAGATGCCGGGAATTGCCGTCTTGGCGACGGTGAACTCGATGCCCCTGTGATTCATGGCCATCTCCCACGATTCACTTCCATCACTGAGAACATACTGGGCGGCATAATATTCCAAGGGAAAGCCAAACCTGTCGTTAAGCCCCGGATCGCTCACGGCTATCGCGCAAACGCACGTGCTCCGGAACATACGAAATCGAAATTCGAAAGACGTCGGCCGCGCGCGTCGGCGCGAGACCTCATGCCCGTGGTTCTCCGGCCAAGAACAGAGTTCCGAGAATGGGTAAGGGCGCCTTCCGGAACGCGGCGGCATGTGCCTTGCTTGGCCCGATGCGGCTAAGCAACATGGACGCGTCATGCCGGGCATTCCCCGCCGCTATTCTCATTTCGTGTTCGGAATCATCCAGTCCGGACTGACCTCGCTGATCGCCGCGGGCATCGCCAGCTTTCCCGCAGGGAACGCGCTGGACTTCCTGGCGCACTGGATGGTGTCGTGGCTGATCGCATGGGCGGCGATGCTGCCGATCGTGCTGCTCGCAGCGCCGGCGATCCGCGCCTTCTCGCTGCGGCTGACGCAGGAGGAGGGCGGTTCGCAAACCGGCCGGCCGGCATGAAAATCGGAATGAAAAAACCCCCGCTTGGGAGAACCAAGCGGGGAGAAGGTTATTGGAGGCTGAGGTGCTGGGCTGCAACACCATAGCCGGGCGACCCTAGCCGGTTCAGCTTACGACAGCCTGACAAGGCGCAATGATGGCAGCAAAAGCCGGAGCGCGGGGGCCGCAGACTGGCCCCGCACCGGTCCCAATTTCGACATCCGTTCGCACAACTCAGGACACAACCGCAGGCGAGATTTCGCGGCGACGGTGCTGCCATAGGGGAAAACGTGGCGTGCCGGCAACGGGGTGGCATCATGGACAACGTAGAGCGGTCATTCGCCGCCGCGACGGCGGCTGGCTTCGTCGTGCTGGTAATCGGCATCGGGTTGCTGGTTCTGCTGTAGGCGCTGTTGGGTGCGGAAGATGGCTCCGAGGGTGGAAAGGCCCGTGCGCGCCTTTCAAAAACGCGAAAACAACCCCATGCACAGTAGCGTGCCTACAAATTTCCCCACCCAATCAATGGCTTACTGGTAGTATTTGGATACCATATCGGCTCAGATTCGCCTTTCACGGCCATCCGAATCCCGATTCCCGTGCCGATTCCCTGAGATCAACGGGCGGCCGCTCCGGCACCGTCGCCAGCGCAGTCCCAGCGGCCTAATGAACCTTGATCGCGTCCAGCGGCAAGCGGAGTTCGGCGGCACGCTCTTCGCGGTCTTTCTTGCGGAACTCGTTTTCCTTACGCTCGAACTTGCTCAGCTCCTCCCGCGCCGCCTCCAGCAGCGGAGTGCGCCGGGTCGTATCGTGATGCGTGTTGTTCGTCATGACTGAAGTCCCCAGAGTTGCGGTCTCGTCCAAGAGCTATCCAGGAGAAGGCCGCAGACCGCGAAAGGTTCGGTGCCGGACGATTGCGGAATTCTGACGGCGCACAGCGCATCCGTCTTTGATGCGCGTCAGGCAGCCAAAATCGCAAAAGAACATATTGCGAACCTAGAACAAATAGGGTACATTGTTTTTATCGCCGCGCCACCTCGCCAATCGTTTGTCCCTCACGCGAATCCTCGTCATAAGGAGCACGACCCGATGTCCACCACTGCCCTGCGTATCGTCGAAGGATCCTCCATGGACAAGAGTAAAGCTCTCGCCGCCGCGCTCTCCCAGATCGAGCGTCAGTTCGGCAAGGGCTCGGTGATGAAGCTTGGCAAGAACGACCGTTCGATGGATGTCGAGGCGGTCTCTTCGGGCTCGTTGGGGCTTGATATCGCGCTCGGGATCGGCGGCCTGCCGAAGGGGCGCGTCGTGGAGATCTACGGGCCGGAATCCTCGGGCAAGACCACGCTGGCGCTGCACACGGTGGCGGAAGGGCAGAAGAAGGGCGGCATCTGCGCCTTCATCGACGCCGAGCACGCGCTCGACCCGGTCTATGCGCGCAAGCTGGGCGTCAATATCGACGAGCTCCTGATCTCCCAGCCGGACACCGGCGAGCAGGCGCTGGAAATCTGCGACACGCTGGTGCGCTCCGGCGCGGTCGACGTGCTGGTGATCGATTCGGTCGCGGCGCTGGTGCCGAAGGCCGAGCTCGAGGGCGAGATGGGCGATGCGCTGCCGGGTCTGCAGGCGCGTCTGATGAGCCAGGCGCTGCGCAAGCTGACGGCGTCCATCAACAAGTCCAATACGATGGTGATCTTCATCAACCAGATCCGCATGAAGATCGGCGTGATGTACGGCTCGCCGGAAACCACCACCGGCGGCAACGCGCTGAAATTCTATGCTTCCGTCCGCCTCGACATCCGCCGCATCGGCGCGATCAAGGAGCGTGACGAAGTGGTCGGCAACACCACGCGCGTCAAGGTCGTCAAGAACAAGCTGGCGCCGCCGTTCAAGCAGGTCGAGTTCGACATCATGTACGGCGAGGGCGTCTCCAAGATGGGCGAGATCCTCGATCTCGGCGTCAAAGCCGGCATCGTCGAAAAATCCGGCGCCTGGTTCTCCTACGACAGCCAGCGTCTTGGCCAGGGCCGCGAGAATTCGAAAGCGTTCCTGAAGGCCAACCCCGACATCACCGCCAAGATCGAGACCTCGATCCGCCAGAACTCCGGCCTGATCGCCGAGCAGATTCTCGCCGGCAGCCCCGAGCGTGACGCCGACGGCGAGGAGCCGGCGGACGAGTAAGCTTCAGCAGTAAAGTTTTTCGCGAGGAGCGGGCGCTGAGGACGTTGAGTTGCCGACGTCTTCGGCGCCTGTTTCGTTTAGGATCGGTCGTGCTCGGGGGGCGCGATGAAGCGGTTGATCTTGACCAGTTCGTCCGGGAGCGAGCTCGCACGATCGGGGTTGGCGGAGCTTGTCATCTCATCCTCGTTTCACTTTGGTTGGGGACCGCTGCCCTCACCCGAGAAGCTCGCAGCCTATTTCGCGGCGCGTTCGGCGAATCTCGGGCCGGGTGATCATTGGTCCGATTGGGGCATCCGCTGGCCCAAGGGTATCAAGGACCGCAAAGACTTGTCCCTGGCAGACTTCTGCGAGCGATATGACGTCGTTGAACTTTGGTTCGACCCAGCTCCCCGGGATCAATTGCAGCTCGTCTGCCTGCTGGACCACCTCAGCTCCTGCTCCTCGCTGGTGCCAAAGCTTCGACTTCGACTTGTGTCATCCGAGCTGACGACAGCACACGGTGAGGATCTCGCTGCGTCCGAGCCGCACATCCATGTCGTGCCTGTTAGGGCCCAGGAGTTCGAGACTGCCCGGTTGGCGTGGTCGGCCTACCGTGCGATGACCCCTGAGGCGTGCGTCGATCTCCTTCACCAGGATCTCAGTGCATTGCTGATGCTGCGCCCGGCCTTGCTCGATCTCTTGGCAGAACTGCCGTCGCCTTTCACGGGTCTCGGTGCGACCGAGATGCGATTTCTGGAGCTCCTTGCCAGAGGGTTTGCAAACACGAATGCGTTGTTTCACCTGCGCTCGCAACGGCGCACATATGTGTTCGGAGAATTTGAGTTGGGTTCGTTGCTCGAGGGGCTCGCGCTCGGCCCCAAGCCCGTAGTGGCCGGGTTGGGCGACGAACTGCGCACGATCGATCGCGAAAATTTAAGAGCTCGGCACGAGGTCTATCTCCGCAGCCGGTTGTCGTTGACCGAGTTCGGCAGGGCCGTCCTGGCCCATCAGGAAGATTTCAGTCGCCACAATCCGATCGACCGCTGGTGGGGCGGCACGCACCTGACCAATGATCGGCTGTGGCGTTACGGTAATGTTTTGACGAAGCCTTGAGGCCACGGCATGACGCGGCTCATTGTCACGACCGACTCGTCCATCGCCGGCGCTATTCAACAGGCGGGCCTTGCCGACCTCGTGATTGCCATCGAGCGCCGGCTGGTCTGGGGACCGTTGCCAGCCGATGCAGAGCTGGACGCATTCTTTGCGCCGCGTACGACACAGCCCCGCGGGCTTCACTGGCTCGACGATACGCCGTCCTGGCGTCTCGAGGAATCAGGCGTGAAGGATCGAGGACTGATTGAACTGCTCGCGGAATATGACACGGTCGAGTTTTGGCGAGGGCCGGAGCCAAATGCGCAATTGATCCTGCTCTGGCTGCTCGATCATTGGGGCCGCCAACACGATGCAAATCCCGACTTTGTCGTGCGCTCCCTGTTCTTGGGTGTCAGGGATGTCGACCCACCGCGAAGCGAACTCTACCCGCCGGCTGTTGCGATCACACCTCGTCAACTCAAATCGGCCAAGCGTGCATGGCGGGCCTATCGCGCGCCGACCCCGCAAAGTTGGAGGGATCTCTTCAAGACCAATTTGAGCTGTTTGCCACAACTCGCCCCTCACGTGAGGGCTCTGCTCAACGAACTTCCGCGTCCCGCCTCAGGCCTTGGAGCCACGGAAGCGCGGATACTCCAGCTCATCGCGCGAGGCGGCATGCAGCCTTTCGATGTCTTTCCGGGCCATCAGAAGTGCAACGGGCTGGATGTGTATGGTTATTGGGAAGTTGGAGCGCTGCTTGACGGCCTTGCGCGGTGCGAGAGGCCGGCCGTGTCGGGACTGGATCAAGGTCCGTTTTCGCTAGAGATGCACGACGATTCAAGTCAGTTCGATCGGTACGAGCGGTCGCAATTGACGCTGACCGAGTTCGGAAAGGCGGTGTTGGGAGGCGACCAGGATTTTCGCCGGCACAACCGGATTGATCGCTGGTGGGGCGGCACTCACCTGACCAACGAGCGACTCTGGCGGTGGGACCCCGAGACCCGCTCGTTGGTTGCGCCCTAAATGCGTGTTCCGTGCCGGAGGGTGGGTTAGCGAAGTGTAGCCCACCTCTTCCATTTCGCCAGAGACAGAAGTGGTGGGTTACGCCAGCGACTGCGCTTCGCGCAGCCGGTGGCTAACCCACCCTACAAAACGGTTACTCCGCCGCCTCCGCGTAATCGCTCACCGGCGGGCAGGAGCACACCAGGTTGCGGTCGCCATAGACGTTGTCCACGCGCCCGACCGGGGACCAATATTTGTCGGTTCGTGAGGTGCCCGCGGGGAAGCAACCCTCGGCGCGGGTGTAGGCGCGCTTCCAATCGTCGTCCGCGATGTCATGCACGGTGTGCGGGGCATGACGCAGCGGCGACGCCTCGATCCTGAAGCGGCCAGCCTCGACCTCGGCGATCTCCTTCCGAATGGCGATCATGGCATCGCAGAAACGATCGAGCTCCGCCCTGGATTCCGATTCGGTCGGCTCGATCATCAGCGTGCCCGGCACCGGGAAGCTCATGGTCGGCGCGTGGAAGCCGTAATCGATCAGGCGCTTGGCGATGTCGTCGACGGTGACGCCTGAGGTCGTCTTCAGCGCGCGGGGGTCGACGATGCACTCATGCGCGACGCGGCCTTTCTCGTTCTTGTAGAGCACCGGGAAATGCGCATCGAGCCTTGCAGCCACGTAGTTGGCGTTGAGGATCGCGATCTCGGTGGCGCGCTTGAGGCCTTCGCCGCCCATCATCAGGATGTAGATGTAGGAGATGGTGAGGATCGAAGCCGAGCCGAACGGCGCGGCCGAGACCGGCCCCACAGGCGCTTTCCCATCCGTCGCCGGATGACCGGGCAGGAACGGCTTGAGGTGCGCCTTGACGCCGATCGGGCCCATGCCCGGGCCGCCGCCGCCATGCGGGATGCAGAAGGTCTTGTGCAGGTTGAGATGGCTGACATCGGCGCCGTAATCGCCGGGCCTGCTAAGGCCGACCTGCGCGTTGAGGTTGGCGCCGTCGAGATAGACCTGTCCGCCATGGCCATGCACGATCTCGCAGATCTCGCGGATGTGCTCCTCGAACACGCCATGGGTCGAGGGATAGGTGATCATGACCGCGGCGAGGTCGTTCGAATACTTCTCGGCCTTGGCGCGGAGATCATTGACGTCGACGTCGCCGTTCTTCTCGCAGGCGACCACCACCACGTCCATGCCGACCATCGCGGCCGAGGCCGGGTTGGTGCCGTGCGCGGAGGAGGGGATCAGGCAGATCTTGCGATGCGTCTCGCCACGCGCCGCGTGATAGCCGCGGATCGCGAGCAGCCCGGCATATTCGCCTTGCGCGCCCGAGTTCGGCTGCAGCGAGATCGCGTCATAGCCGGTGATGTCGCACAGCCATTTTTCCAGCCGCGCGAACAGCGCGTAGTAGCCCTTCGCCTGCTCAGGCGGGGCGAACGGATGCAGGCTGCCGAATTCCGGCCAGGTCAGCGGCATCATCTCGGTGGTCGCGTTCAGCTTCATGGTGCACGAGCCGAGCGGGATCATCGCGCGGTCGAGCGCGAGGTCGCGGTCGCTGAGCTTGCGCATGTAGCGCAGCATCTCGGTTTCCGAGCGATGCGCGTGGAAGACGGGGTGGGTGAGGAAAGAGGTCGCACGCTTGAGCGTCTCCGGCAGCGCCTCGCGCGTGGTGGCGTCGATCTCGGCGTATGCAAGCTGCCCGCCGAAGGCGCGCCAGACTGCTTCCACCGTTGCGGGCGTGGTGGTCTCGTCGAGCGCGATCCGCAATGCAGTTTCGCCAGCGCCGAGATTGATCTTCTCGGCCGCCGCGCGCGCCACGACTTCGGTACGCTTCGCCCCTGCATCCACGCTGAGCGTGTCGAAGAAACTGTCGGACTGCAGCGCAAAGCCGAGCTTGCGCAGGCCGGCCGCCAGCACCGCGGCGCGGCGATGCACATTGCGCGCGATCTGCGAAAGGCCTTCGGGGCCGTGATAGACTGCATACATCGAGGCGATCACGGCGAGCAGCACCTGCGCGGTGCAGATGTTGGAGGTCGCCTTCTCGCGGCGGATGTGCTGCTCGCGGGTCTGCAGCGCGAGACGGTAGGCCGGCATTCCGCGCGAATCCACGGAGAGGCCGACGATGCGGCCGGGCAGCGAGCGCTTGAGCGCATCGCGCACCGCCATATAGGCCGCGTGCGGCCCGCCATAACCCATCGGCACGCCAAAACGTTGCGCCGAGCCGATGGCGATGTCCGCGCCGAGCTCGCCGGGCGAGGCGAGCAGTGTCAGCGCCAGCAGATCGGCGGCGATGATCGCGAGTGCGCCCTTGGCCTTCAGGCTGGCGATCGCGGGCCTGAGGTCGCGCACAGCGCCTGAACTGCCCGGGTATTGCAGCAGTGCACCAAGCACGTCGGTCTTGTCGAGATCGGTGAGGGGATCGCCCACGACCAGGGTCCAGCCCAGCGGCTCCGCGCGGGTGCGCATCACGGCGAGCGTCTGCGGATGCACGTCCTTGTCGACGAAGAAGGCCTTTGCTTCGACCCGTGAGTGCCGCTCCGCGAGCGCCATCGCTTCGGCGGCAGCGGTAGCCTCGTCGAGCAGCGAGGCGTTGGCGACGTCGAGCCCGGTGAGGTCGCAGATCATGGTCTGGAAGTTGAGCAGCGCCTCGAGCCGGCCCTGGCTGATTTCAGGCTGGTAGGGCGTGTAGGCCGTGTACCAGGCCGGGTTCTCCAAAATGTTGCGCTGGATTACCGCGGGCAGGATCGTGCCGGAATAGCCTTGGCCGATCAGCGAGGTGAAGACCTGGTTCTGGGCGGCGAGTTCGCCCATATGCGCGATCGCTTCGGTCTCGCTGAGCGGCTTGCCGAGATCGAGTGGGACGGCCTGCCGGATCGAGGCCGGCAGCGTCTGCGCCATCAGCGTATCGACGCTGTTCGCGCCGACGGCCTCGAGCATCGCGGTGACGTCGCGCGCGGAGGGGCCGATGTGGCGGCGAACGAAGCTGGTGGTGTCGCCGTTGGATTTGCGGTGCGCGGTCATCATGGGTCCTCGCTTCAGATGTTCTTGTCGCCGTCATGCCCCGCGAAGGCGGGGCATCCAGTAAACGCAGCCGCTTCGGCTAGGGCCGATTGGCCGCGGCGTACTGGATCGTCCGCCTTCGCGGACGATGACACCGAATATGAGGTCAGAGTTCGCATCATCTCACGCCGTGTGGGCCTTGTAGGCGGCTTCGTCCATCAGACCGCCGAGCTCGCTCTTGTCGGCAATCTTGATCTTGAAGAACCAGGCCGCGCCTTGCGCATCCGAGTTCACCAGTGCGGGCTCGGCGGCGAGCGCGGCGTTGGTCTCGAGCACTTCGCCCGTCACCGGCGCGTAGACGTCCGATGCGGCCTTCACCGATTCCACGACCGCGGCGGGTTCGGCCTTCTTCAGCGTGCGGCCGAGCTTGGGCAATTCGACGAACACGACGTCGCCAAGCTGCGATTGCGCGTAGTCGGTGATGCCGACGGTGGCGACATCGCCGTCGATCGCGAGCCATTCGTGGTCGGAGGTGTACAGCGTCGTGGTCATTTTCTCGGTCCTCAGCGTTTGTAGGTGTTTTTCACGAAGGGCATGGCGGCGATTTGCACGGCCAGGCGCTGGCCGCGCACCTCGGCGAAGAGTTTTGTGTCGATCGCGCTCGATGCGGTGGGCACATAGCCCATCGCGACCGGCGCATTCAGGCTCGGGCTGAAACCGCCCGAGGTGACCTTTCCGATCGGCTCGGCGGAGGTCGCATCCGCAAACAGCAGCGCGCCTTCGCGCACCGGCGCGCGGCCCTCGGTGCGCAGGCCGACGCGGCGGCGGGATGCGCCATGGTCGAAATGGGCGAGAATCTTTGCCGCGCCGGGGAAGCCCCCGGCACGCGCGCCGCCGGTGCGGCGGCTCTTCTGCACCGACCATTCCAGTGCGGCCTCGACCGGCGTGGTCGCGGTGTCGATGTCGTGGCCGTAAAGACAAAGCCCGGCCTCGAGCCGCAGGCTGTCACGGGCGCCGAGCCCGATCGGCATGACGTCAGGATTGTCCAGCAGGGCCTTGGCGAGCCGTTCGGCATCGCCGGCAGGAACCGAAATCTCGAAGCCGTCCTCGCCGGTATAGCCGGAGCGCGAGACGAAGCAGTCGAGGCCGGCGACCTTGTGCGGACCGGAATCCATGAATTTCATGGCGGGTGCTTCTGCACACAATTTCGTCAGCGCCGATTCCGCCTTCGGCCCCTGCAGCGCGATCAGCGCGCGGTCGGCAAGCGAATCGATCATGCAGTCGTCCGAGAGATTCGCGCGCAGATGCGCCTCGTCCTCGGCCTTGCAGGCGGCGTTGACGACCAGGAAGAGGTGATCGCCGAAATTGGCGACCATCAGATCGTCCAGAATCCCGCCCTCGGCATTGGTGAACTGGGCGTAGCGCTGCCGGCCCGGCGCGATCGCCAAGATATCCTGCGGCACCAGTCCTTCCAGCGCGCGGGCGGCGTCCTCGACCTTGCCGGATTTCGGCCTGAGTGCGATCTGGCCCATGTGGGAGACATCGAACAGGCCGGCTGCGTTGCGGGTATGAAGGTGTTCCTTCAGGACTCCGGCCGGATATTGCACGGGCATGTCATAGCCCGCGAACGGCACCATCTTGCCGCCGAGCGAGACATGCAGGTCGTAAAGGGGGGTGCGTTTCAGGGAGTCTTTGTCGTCGCGCGCAAGCATCGGGGGGCCCTCGGCGGTTCCCCGGGAACGATTTCCCGTGGACACCAGTCGAAGCCCCATCTGTCGCTGTGCCTGAGAGTATTATCCCGTCGGCGGACGCTGTCCGAACCTACCCTTTAAAAGGTCTTGGCCCGTCGGCGCCTCTTTCCAGATGCTGTCAAAGCCACGCGGTCCTTTTGCCTGAGAGTTTCCGGGGCGGTTGCTCCTTCGGCGCCGGCTACCAGTGCCGGTCTCTCCCGACGTGGCCGTACGATACAGATAGGTAAAGACCACAGGCCGGCCAAGCCTGTCAACGCGGCATCGGCGGCTTTCCAACGGATTACGCGACTGCGGCAACGCCTTGATCTGGCTGCACAGTTTCTGGACAGCCAAGCTGGCCTTGTCTAAAAGCGCATTGGCCCGCAGATATCAGCCCAAACTTGCGGTTTGGGTGGCTGGAAGGCGGGTGCAAGCACACCCGATTGGATGAACATGAGCGGCGTCAACGAGATCAGGTCGACCTTTCTGAATTTCTTTGCCGAGAACGGCCACGAGATCGTGTCGTCCTCGCCATTGGTGCCGCGCAACGATCCGACGTTGATGTTCACCAATGCCGGCATGGTGCAGTTCAAGAACGTCTTCACCGGCGTCGAGAAGCGGCCCTATCAGCGCGCCACCACCTCGCAGAAATGCGTGCGCGCCGGCGGCAAGCACAATGACCTCGACAATGTCGGCTACACCGCGCGCCATCTCACCTTCTTCGAGATGCTCGGCAACTTCTCCTTCGGCGACTATTTCAAGGAGCACGCGATCGAGCTGGCCTGGACGCTGATCACGAAGGAATTCGGGCTCAAGAAAGACAAGCTGCTCGTCACGGTCTACCACACCGACGACGAGGCGGCCGGGCTGTGGAAGAAGATCGCGGGCTTCTCCGAGGACCGCATCATCCGCATCCCGACCTCGGACAATTTCTGGGCGATGGGCGACACCGGGCCGTGCGGGCCGTGCTCGGAGATCTTCATCGATCGCGGCGAGCACATCTGGGGCGGGCCTCCGGGCTCGCCTGAGGAGGATGGCGATCGCTTCCTCGAATTCTGGAATCTCGTCTTCATGCAGTACGAGCAGGTGACGAAGGAGGAGCGCGTGGCGCTGCCGCGTCCCTCGATCGACACCGGCATGGGGCTGGAGCGCATGGCCTGCATCATGCAGGGCGTCGACAGCGTGTTCGAGACCGACCTGTTCCGTCATTTGATCGACGCGACGGCGTCTGCTCTCGGAAGCGGACCGGACGAGAAGACCGTGGCCTCGTTCCGCGTCATCGCCGACCATCTGCGTTCGTCGGCCTTCCTCGTCGCCGACGGCGTGCTGCCCTCGAACGAGGGCCGCGGCTATGTGCTGCGCCGGATCATGCGCCGCGCGATGCGCCATGCGCAGCTGCTCGGTGCGCAAGAGCCGCTGATGCATCGCCTGGTCTGGGCGCTGGTGCGCGAGATGGGCCAGGCCTATCCGGATTTGATGCGCGCGGAAAATTTGATCGAGGAAACGCTGCGGCTGGAAGAGACCCGCTTCCGCAAGACGCTGACGCGCGGCCTCGCCATTCTCGACGAGAAGAGCGCGTCCTTGAAGAAGGGCGACATGTTCGACGGCGACGTCGCCTTCACACTGTACGACACCTACGGCTTCCCGCTCGATTTGACGCAGGACGCACTGAAGTCGCGCGGCATCAGCGTCGACCAGGCCTCCTTCACCGATGCGATGGAGCGTCAGAAGGCCAAGGCGCGCGAATCCTGGAAGGGGTCTGGCGAAGCGGCTTCCGAGGCGATCTGGTTCCCGCTGCGTGAGAAGCTGGGCGCAACCGAATTCCTGGGCTACGAGACCGAGAGCGCTGAAGGCGTGGTCACTGCGCTGGTCAAGGACGGCAAGGAAGCCACGAGCCTCAAGGCCGGCGAGCTAGGGGCGATCGTGCTGAACCAGACGCCGTTCTACGCGGAGTCCGGCGGCCAGGTCGGTGACACCGGCGTATTGACCGGCGAGGGCGGCATCAAGTTCCGCGTCACCGACACTCAGAAGAAGCTCGGTGATTTCTTCGTTCACGTCGGCACATTGGAGAGCGGCGAGCTGAAGCTCGGCACCGCGCTGCAGCTCGAAGTGGATCACGGCAGGCGCTTTTCGATCCGCGCGCATCATTCGGCGACCCATCTCATCCACGAGGCGCTGCGCCAGGTGCTCGGCGACCATATCGCCCAGCGCGGCTCGATGGTTGCGCCGGATCGGCTGCGTTTCGACTTCGTGCATCCGAAGCCGATCACGGCGGAGGAGCTCGCGCGCGTCGAGGACATCGCCAACGAGGTGGTGCTGGAGAATGACGAAGTCTCGACCCGCGTCATGGGCGTGGACGAGGCCCGTGAGGCCGGCGCACGCGCCCTGTTCGGCGAGAAATATGGCGACGAGGTTCGCGTCGTCTCGATGGGCCGGACCGCGCGCGAGCGCGGCGCCAACGCACTCGGCTGGTCGGTCGAACTTTGCGGCGGCACGCATGTCAGGCGGACCGGCGACATCGGGCTGATCACGCTGACGGGCGAGAGCGCGGTCGCCTCCGGCGTGCGCCGCATCGAGGCTTTAACCGGCAACTACGCGCGAAAACACGCCAACGACACCATGGCGCTGGCGAAGACCGCGGCCCACGAGCTGCGCACCTCGATCGACGACGTCCCGGCGCGCATTGCCGCTCTGATGGAGGAGCGCAAGAAGCTCGAGCGCGAACTCTCCGACGCCCGCAAGAAGCTGGCGATGGGCGGCGGTGCAGCTTCGAGCAACGGCGCGGCCTCAGGTGTGCGCGAAGTCGGCGACGTCAAGCTGATGGCGCGCGCGGTCGAGGGCATCGAGATGAAGGATCTCAAGAGCCTTGCCGACGACGGCAAGAAGCAGATCGGCTCCGGCGTCGTCGCTATCGTCGGCGTCACCGAGGATGGCAAGGCCGGCGTCGTGGTCGGCGTCACCGCGGACCTCACTTCGCGTTTCAATGCGGTCAATCTGGTGAAGGTCGCCTCCGAAGCGCTCGGCGGCAAGGGCGGCGGCGGGCGGCCCGACATGGCGCAGGCCGGCGGCCCTGATGGCGCCAATGCGCCCGCGGCGCTCACGGCTATCGAAAAAGCCATGGCTGAACAAAAATCGGCCGGCGCGTAGGCAGGTGCGCCCCGTTCCGCGAGGAATTGGGCTCCGCGATCCCAATCTGAGGGATCGCCTCTACGAATTGCTGGAGCATGATCCGCTGGCCTACTCGGTCGGGTCCCGCTTCATCCAGCTGATCATCGCCGTCATCGTGCTCGACGTGATCGCGATGATGCTTGCCTCGGTGCCGGAGCTGGACGCGCAATTCAGCGCGCTGTTTTCGGCGATCACCATCCTGTCCGTGATCGTGTTCGCGCTGGAATATGCGGCGCGGCTGTGGACGGTGGCGGGCCATACCCAGCGCGCAGCGTCCGCGCTGTCCGACCGGCTCAGCTATGTCTTCTCCGCACTCGGCATCATCGATCTGCTCGCGTTCCTGCCGGCCGCGGTCGTGCTGGCCACGGGCCGGCATGCAACGCTGGCAGCGCTCGGCGTGCTGCCGTTCTTCAAGCTGGTGCGCTACTCGCCGGCGATGCGGTCGCTGCTCGCGGCCGTGCACGCGGAGCGGCGGGCGCTGATCGGCTGCATCGTCATCCTGATCGGCGCGGTGCTGACGTTTGCCTCGCTGCTCTATGCCATCGAGCGCGACGTGCAGCCGGACAAGCTCGGAACCATTCCGCAGGCGATGTGGTGGGCGATCGTGACGCTTGGCACCGTCGGTTACGGCGACGTCGTGCCGGTGACGGCGCTCGGAAAGTTCATCTCCGTCTTCACCATCATCAGCGGCTTTGCCATGATCGCGCTGCCGGTCGCGATCATCTCGACGGCGTTTGCGGAAGAGGTGAAGCGGCGCGACTTCGTGGTCACCTGGGGTATGCTGGCGCGGGTGCCGCTGTTCTCGCATCTCAGCGCATCCGAGATCGCCGACATCATGCGGCTGCTGCGGGCGCGCACGATCGAGGAGGGCGAGATCCTGGTGCGGCGGGGCGATGCGGCTTCGTCGATGTATTTCATCACCGCCGGCGAGGTCGAGATCGCGCTGCCGAACCAGCAGGTGCGGCTCGCGGATGGCACGTTCTTCGGCGAGATCGCGCTGCTGCATAAGACAAAACGCAGCGGCACGGTGACGGCGACACGCAAGACCCGGCTGCTGGTGCTCGACGCCCAGGACTTTCACGCCCTGATCGAACGCATGCCGACGCTGGCCGCGCACGTCCACAAGACCGCAAAGGCGCGACTGGAGGGCAGCGGTGACCTTGCGGTGGCGGAGCTGGCGCAGGCGGAGCGCGACGGCACCGACCGCTGAGCGCTCAGCCCTTCTTCAGGAAGACGTAGTCGGCTGAATAGGGCGCGCTCTTGAAGTCGCCGGCCTTGTCGCACGCGCCGTCGAGCTTGCCGCCATGGGTGTTGATGCGCTGAACCGTGGTAACGGGCGTGAGGACGCCGCTGCCGCGGTGGGCGGTCACTTCCAGCTTCAGCCAGGGAATGTCGGCGGCGGTGGTACCCGGCGCATTGCCGGCGGCCTTGGCGGCCACGGCGCTGCCGTCGGCATGCTCCCAGTTCGGTCCGGCATAGTGCCGGCCGATCGTCTTGCCCTCGGACAGCAGCGTCGCGATCGGTTCACGAAAAGCCCAGGCGAGCTTGCCGTCGGTGCCGGCCTTGCATTCATAGACCTGCGCGCCCTCGGCGTGGACGCTGAGCACGATGCTCTCGCCGGGCGCGGCGATGGCGTCGGGAAGCGGGTCGGCGGCCACAGCCGGTCCAGCGAGCAGCAACAGGCAGGGGACGGCAAGCTTGATCGACATGGTCGCATCTCCGCGCAAAGGTCCAAATAAGCGAACGGGCCGCGTTTGCGACGCGGCCCGTGATGATGTCCGTCCCAGTCGGGCGAAATGCGGACGGCTTACGCCGCCAGCGCCTTGCCGAGGTTCTCGGCGACCTTGTCGAGGAAGCCGGTGGTCGAGAGCCAGCGCTGGTCGGCGCCAACCAGGAGCGCGAGGTCCTTGGTCATGTAGCCTTCCTCGACGGTGTCGACGCAGACCTTCTCCAGGGTGTTGGCGAACTTGGCGAGCTCGGCATTGTTGTCGAGCTTGGCGCGGTGCGACAGGCCGCGGGTCCAGGCGAAGATCGACGCGATCGAGTTGGTCGAGGTCTCCTTGCCCTTCTGGTGCTCGCGATAGTGGCGGGTGACCGTGCCGTGGGCAGCTTCGGCTTCTACCGTCTTGCCGTCGGGGGTGAGGAGAACCGAGGTCATCAGGCCGAGCGAGCCGTAGCCCTGCGCCACCGTGTCGGACTGCACGTCGCCGTCGTAGTTCTTGCAGGCCCAGACATAACCGCCGGACCATTTCAGCGCGGAGGCGACCATGTCGTCGATCAGGCGGTGCTCGTAGGTCAGGCCCTTGGCGTCGAATTCCTTCTTGAACTCGCGCTCGTAGATGTCCTGGAAGATGTCCTTGAACCGACCGTCATAGACCTTCATGATCGTGTTCTTGGTCGAGAGATAGACCGGGTAGTTACGCAGCAGGCCGTAATTCAACGATGCGCGGGCGAAGTCGATGATGGAATCGTCGAGATTGTACATCTGCATCGCGACGCCGGCGCCCGGGGTCTTGAACACTTCCTTCTCGATGACGGTGCCGTCCTCGCCGACGAACTTCATCGTCAGCGTACCCTTGCCCGGGAACTTGATGTCGGTGGCGCGATACTGGTCGCCATAGGCGTGGCGGCCGATGATGATCGGCTTGGTCCAGCCGGGAACCAGGCGCGGCACGTTCTTGCAGATGATCGGCTCGCGGAAGATCACGCCGCCGAGGATGTTGCGGATGGTGCCGTTCGGCGACTTCCACATCTGCTTGAGGTTGAACTCCTTCACCCGCGCTTCGTCCGGGGTGATGGTGGCGCACTTGACGCCCACGCCAACCTTCTTGATCGCCTCGGCGGCGTCGATCGTGACCTGATCGTTGGTGTGGTCGCGGTACTCCATTCCCAGGTCGAAATATTGCAGCTCGACATCCAGGAACGGGTTGATCAGCTTGTCCTTGATGTACTGCCAGATGATCCGGGTCATCTCGTCGCCATCGAGTTCGACGACGGGGTTGGACACCTTGATTTTTGCCATGATCGGGGAAGCCTCTTGGGAACGGCGCTTGTGGCGCGCCACGGGAATATCCGCCGCCTCTTAGCACCTGATAGCAGCGGGCGAAAGCCAAGGGATTATGCACTTTTAGCTCATCCAGCCTCCGCAGATGGGGGGCGGGAGGAGCCCTGCCGCGGGGGCCGGGCAGAGGGTTCAGGCAAGATTCAAAAGTCGAATCCAACCCGTTATTTCCCTTGAGAATTTCGTCAGGACAGGCAAACGACAGGCGAACGGGCAGCCGGCCCGAGAGCAGGTCGAGACCAGGTCAGGACCGGCCTTGAATCAGTTCATGAAGAGCGCCTGTCCAAGACCTTGAGAACCAGTGTGAAAGCGAAGCGAGATGTCCGGGACTGACAAGAGCAAAGCGGGCCTTTCCCTCGACGGTCCCATCGTGATCCTGGTCGAGCCGCAGCTTGGCGAAAACATCGGCATGGCCGCGCGCGCCATGGGCAACTTCGCGCTGAGCCGATTGCGCATCGTCAACCCTCGCGACGGCTGGCCCAACATCGCCGCCCAGCGCGCCGCGGCCGGGGCCGACTATATTCTGGACAAGGTCGAATTGTTCGACACGGTCGGTGAGGCCGTCGCCGACCTGGACCTGCTGTTCGCCACCACCGCGCGCCCCCATGACCAAGCCAAGCCGGTGGTGGGGCCGGAAGCCGCAGCTAGCGAGATTTCCGGGCACGTCGCCGCCGGCGGCAAGGCCGGTATCCTGTTCGGCCGGGAGCGCTGGGGCCTGACCAATGAGGAGGTCGGGCTCGCCAACCGCATCATTACCTTCCCGGTCAATCCGGGCTTTGCCTCGCTCAACCTCGCCCAAGCGGTGCTGCTGGTCGGCTACGAATGGTTCAAGCGGGCGACCTCCGGCGAGCTGCCGCACGCCATGCCGGAGCGCTCTGAGCGCGCCTCGCAGCACCAGATGCAGGCCTTCTTCGACAATTTGATCCGCGAACTCGACCGGGTCGAATTTCTGCGCCCGGCCGAGAAGCGCGACACCATGCTGGTGAACCTGCGCAACATCTTCAGCCGGATGGAGCCGACCAAACAGGACATGCACACCCTCCATGGGGTCGTGATGGCGATCGCGGAAGGGCGCAAGGGCCCGGCCAAAGGCGGCGTGCTCGACGGCGAGCAGGCAACGCGGCTGCGTGCGCTTTTGGCCGAGCACGGTCAGGGCGGCGGCGTCCCCGACAGCGGCTCCAGCGTGCGCGGCCTCGCCCGTCTGCTCCGCCGCAACCCAACCGATGCCGAGCGGCTGCTTTGGCAGGCCCTCACACGCGACCGCCGCTTCGCAGGCCAGTTCAAGCGCCAGACTCCTGTGGGGCGGCATATCCCGGACTTCGTCTCGTTCCCGCAACGGATCGCGATCGAACTGGTGAACACGGGCGAGAATGAGACGATCGTCGCGGATCGCGCGTCGCGGCGGGCGTGGCTCGAGGCGCGCGATTATCGCGTGATCGAGATGCGGGCTGCGGACGTGGAGCGGGATCTCGAGGCGGAGCTGGTACGGTTGCAGGGATGATGGCGGAAACAACATAACTTTGGGCACGCCGCCGGTTTGCGAGCGCCGCAACCGAGGGCTGTGCAAGAGCATGACCGGTTGCTAATGTCGTCCCCGGGAATTGAGTTGGGGACTGCATGTTCGGAATGACAGGCCGCGCGCTCGTTTGTGCGGCAGCAGGCGTAAGCGCGTTGGCGTTGGCGACCTTGCTCGAAATATCGGGCGCTCGTGCGGAAATGGCCTTGAGCCAAGTGCAACGCGGCGGCAATTTCAGTGTCGATGACCGCATTGCGGGCTGCACCGCCATGATCGAGGCAGCGACCGGTATGCAGCCAGCTGTGATCATGGCGCATTTCCGCCGCGCCATGTTCTACCGCCAGAAGGGCGAGATCGACTTTGCGATCGCGGACTACAATCAGATCATCGAGCGCGATCCGGGCAATCTGAACGCCCGTATCGCGAGGGCGTCTGCGTTTATTCAAAAGCGACAGCCCGAGGCCGCGCTGTCAAATTACGCCAAGGCAATCGAGCTCGATCCGAAGAGTACCTACGCATATATCGGACGTGCTCACGTCTATTCGGCGAGACGAGACTTCGTCCGCGCCATCGCCGACTATGATCAGGCTCTCCTGATCCATCCGGACAATGTCATAGCGTATGTCGAGCGAGGCCTTGCTTACATTAGCAAGGGGGATCCGGATCGGGCCATGGCCGACTGTGATCGAGCGGTCGAGATCAGCCCCCAAACCGGCGGCGGCCAACTGTGCCGGGGTCGGGTTTACTTCGCCAAGGGCAATAGAGAACGTGCATTGGCCGAACTCGATCAAACCACGCCGATCAGGCCAACGAAGGAGAATTTCTACTACTTCCGAGCCGAGTCCTTCTCTCAGCTGGGCGAACTCGACCGCGCTATCGCCGACTACGACCGGGTCATCGAGCTGAATCCACAAAGCCGGACTGCCTACGGCTGCCGCGGTGTCGTCTATGCTCAAAAGGGCGACTATGATCGCGCCATCGCCGATTACGACCAGGTGATCCGGCTGCTACATCAGGATCAAGGGATCTCGGGTGGTCGGCAGACGCGGATTCAAGGTCAGGACGGTGACCCCATTTCCACGTCCGTCGCGGGTGAATCAATTGCACTCGCTTCAGGGGACGGCCCTGTGCTCCGCGCTCGCGGGGTAGCCTACTACGCGAAAGGCGATCTTGACCGCGCTATCGCAGATTACGATGAGGCGATTCGCCTAAATCCCAAGGACAAGGATGCAATATCGTCTCGCGGCAACGCGTACAGGGCCAAAGGAGACTTCGACCGCTCGCTTGCGGACTACGATCAACTTGTACGACTCGATGCCAGGGATGCGCGCGCCTACTTTCATCGTGCAAGGGTCTATTGGCAGAGCGCTTCTTTTGCAAAATCGTTGGCTGACCTCGATCAGTCAATCCAGCTCAATCCAAAGGATGCCTATCCGGTTTTATGGCGCGAAATCGTTGCAAAGCGCAGCGACCAACAGAGCCGGCTGAGCGAGGCTGCGAAGCAGCTGGACGCGACGAAATGGCCCGCGCCGATCGTCAATCTCTTTCTCGGCAAGATGGCGCCGGAGCAAGTGCTCAGCGCGGCGGACGACGCCGACCCGATGAAGAGAAAGTGGCAGTTCTGCGAGGCAAATTTCTATATTGCCGAGCGCGCACTGCAGGGCGGCTCCAAGGAAGAGGCGCTTAGGCTGTTGGATCAGGCGGCGGCCGATTGCCCGAAGACCTTCATCGAGAAGCAGGCGGCCGACGTTGAGCTCCTTTCGCTGCGAGCGAGCCGCTGACCTCGATCAGGCTTCCTAAGGCGGGCAAAGCGAAGCGTGCCACCATCTCACGTACCGAGACGGAAGTGCTGGGCATGGCGCTGCGCGCCTTCGGCCACCTTACGAAGGACGTCCGAGCTGCACTTCGCGCTGGACCGCAATCCATGTCGCTCGCGCCACCGCCAGCAATCTCCCGGCTTCATCGTGAAGCGCAGCTTCGGCCGCGCGTTTGCGGCCGTCGCGGCCGATGGGCCAGGCCGTGATGATGCAGCGTTCTCCCGGGCGCGGGCGGGCTTCGATCCGTGCTGACATTCGCCCCAGCAGCAGCGGTGCCTTGTCGAAGCCGCCGCTCTGTGGATCGCAATTGCAGGCAAAACCGGTGGGGCAGTCGAGCGCCGACCAGAGGAATTCCGGCGCGACGAGGCCGTCGTCGGCGGCGAGATTCTGATCCGGCGTCCAGCTCGCCGCGAGAACGGCGTTGTGACCACGGAGCGAGCCGGCAAAAATGCGCAAGCCGTCGCCTTTCGCCCTTGCCGGACCGCACACGAAACATGTCGGCAATGGATGCTCGTGCGGCTTGACCGGCGTCAGCAATTCGGCGGCGCAGGCGTCCTCGAAGCTGGCTGTCTCCAGTCGCGAAAGCTCCACGCTTGCCGGCTGCCCGGTCGCGACGATCTTGTTGCCGTCGCGAAGCTCCCATGTGCCGTCGTCGGTTGCGACCGCATCGAGCGGAGTGTCCAGCGCCGGCGGCGCGCGCAGCGTTATCTCCGCGGCGCCGGGAATGTGGCGGGCGAGCCGGCCGCAGACATAGCCGCCGTTGCCGGAGTTCGGAGGACCGCAAAAGCGTTTGTCGATGATGATCTGTGTCATCGGTTTTGTTCTCTCTTTCCGGCTCACCTTACCTGATCTTGAGGACAATTCGCCCCTGAGCCGTTCGGTTGGCCACGGCGCGCATGGCTTCTCCGGCCTCCTCCAAACGAAGGACGCGATCGATGTGCGGACGGATTTTTCCCTCGGCCAGCAATTGCATCAGCGTGGCGTTCATACGCGCGGCATCAGCTGAGAATTTCTCCGCCCAGGCGCCGACGAAGACGCCGAGGATGGAATAGTTCTTCAGCAGCGGAAGGTTCATCGGGAGCTGTGGAATTTCGCCGCTGGTGAAGCCGATCGGCATCAGCCGTCCGCCCCATTTCATCGACCGGGCCATCTGCTCGAATATCGCGCCGCCGACATTGTCGAAGCCGATGTCGATCCCTTCGCCACCGGTGATCGCCTTGATCCGGTCGCGCAGATTCTCTGTGCGATAGTTGATGACCTCGCTGGCACCGTAGGCGCGCACCAGGTTCGCCTTGTCATCGGAGCCGATACCGGCGACGACGCGCAGGCCCAGGTGGCGGCCAAGGTCGACCGCGGCAAGGCCAACTCCGCCGGCCGCACCGGTGACGAACAGCGTTTCGTCGCGCTGCGCCCGGGCCCGCTCGACCAGCGCATAATAGGCCGTGCCGTAATTGTGCAGCACCGTCGCCGCGGCTTCGAATGCGACGCCATCCGGCAGTCGCACGGTTTTCGATTCCTTCGCTATCATCCGTTCGGCGTAGCCGCCGGTCCAGGCGCTGCACGCCACGCGGTCGCCAGGCGCGAATCCCGTGACCTTGTCGCCGACCGCGACGACGACACCGGATGCTTCCGTGCCGGGCACGAAGGGCGTCGGCGGCCGCATCTGATAGAGACCCGAGACCACCAATTGGTCCATGAAACTGACCGAGGCCGCATGGACGGCGATCAGAATCTCGTCGCCGGACGGCTTCGGCTCGTCGATTTCACTAAGGCGCAAATCGCCGGGTCCGGTGAATGAGCTGCATAGAATTGCTCTCATCGTGTCGCTCCAACGGATTGTCTGCATTCGGCAGGTTTGCGTAACGGCGTCGCATATCCCGCGACAAGCTTGACGAAATCTGCCTGTCGCGCTGCACCGGTCTTTTCAAACAGGCGCCGGACATGCGTCTTGATCGTCGTATTGGCGACGCCGAGTGCCGCCGCCACTTCGGGAACGCCGCCGAGTTCGACGATCGCGAGCATCACACGCAGTTCGGCTGGCGTCAGTTTGAACGCGTTACGGAGAGCTTCCGAACGAGGCAATATTGTCAGCGCCGCCTTGCGGACGAACAGTGCGGCAACCGCGCTGCAGGCGGCAGACGCATTGCGGCGCATGCCCGATGTGAGCGACAGGACATGGGCGACGTGGCGTTCTCCGTCCAGCCCGATCATCGAGATCGCGAGTCCGTTGATGCCATGCGCCTGGTCGCCGCGTCCCGCTGCCGCGAAGACTTGCCGCAACGTCTGGCTGACCGTGCTATCGCAGGCCATCAGAACCCCACGGAGCTCGAGGAGGACGTCGCTCGCATCGAGCATGGCCTGCCCGGCGGTATTGGCGTGAATCAGACGTCCGTCTGTGTCGACGAGAAATAGGCTGGCGTCGAGCCCATCGAGGGTATCAGCGAACACGGCGGCGTTTGCTGCCACCTGAACGGGCCCCCGCTCGACCGCAAATGCGCGGCATGGCACTGCGCTCATCGGGGTGCACCAGCGGAGCGAGGGGGCTGGCGCTCGTCCGCCGGGCGGCGCGTGAAGAGACGCGGCACCAGCATCGGAACGCGGTGGCGATATTGCTGATAGGTCATGCCGAACTCGGCGATCAGATCGCGCTCCTCGAACTGCAGGGCGATCAGGATGTAGGCCGTGTTCGCGAGCGCGAACAGCAGATGGCCGGCGGTCATCTCGGGCGTAGCCCAGAACGCGAGCAGGAAACCCAGCATGATTGGGTGCCGCACGATCTTGTAGAGCAGCGGCGTCCTGAAGGATTGACCTGGTATCTCGCTCCCGCGGAACGCAACGAAGGCCTGGCGGAGGCCGAACAGATCGAAATGATCGATCATGTGGGTCGAGGCGAACGCGATCAGCCAGCCGAGCCAATGCACGCCGATCAGCAACCAGGCCACCGTTCCGCTCGCCTCCCAGATGGGCGTCGGGATCGGACGCCACTGCCAGAACAGCAACAGCAGGACCAGGCTGGAGAGCAGCACATAGGTGCTGCGCTGGCAGGCGAGGGGAAGGAATTTGGCCGACCATCGTTTGAAGGCCGGCCGCGCCATCACGCTGTGCTGGATCGCAAACAGGCTCATCAGCAGCAGGTTGACGACGACGGCCACGCTCAGCTCCGTCGGGCTGCCGACATCGATCGACTTATCGATCGACATATCTATCGATTTGGGCACGACATAATTGCCGACGAAACCGAGCGCATAGAGAAATGAGACCGTGAAGATGACGTAGCTCACGATGGCGTAGAGCAGGATCAGGAGGCGCGAGATCATGTTTTTTCCTATTGTGCCTAATGCAGCCGTGCCGCATTCAGGAGCCTGAATTGCTCGCCCGCGAGCAGGCTCGATCTGCCCCGACTGCTATTGCCGGACCGTCCCCTGTGCGTCCCCCGGGGGCGTCGCAAGGGGAGGGAGGACTTTCATGACGGCTTTCTCGCTGGGGACATTCGGGTTCCCTGAGGTCCACGCCGACGGCCGCCCGATCAAGTTGGCCTTGCGCAAGGGCCTCGCGCTGCTGGTCTATCTCGCGGAGGCCAAGGGCGCTGTGGCCCGCGAAATCGTGGCGACGCTGCTGTGGCCTGAAACTGACCGCGAGACCGGCCTTGCGCGGTTGCGGCGGCTGCTTCACCGAATCGAGCTGACGCTCGGTCAGCAGGTGTTCGAGACCGACCGCACCAGTCTGCGATGGTCTCCGGCAGTCGCGCTGCAGGTCGATGCACATCTTTTCGAGAGCGCCTGCGATCGCGGTGACTTTGACGAAGCCTGCCAGATTTATCGCGGAGATTTCCTCGCAGGCTTCTCCCCGGAGGACTGTCCGGAATTCGACGATTGGGCGTTCTTCCGCCGCGAGGCGCTGCGGGGACGGCTGATGCACGCGCTGGAGCGTCTGGTGCAGGACAAGACCGCTGCCGGAGACTACTTCGCCGCGACCGCGCATGCGACCCGTCTGGCCGAGCTCGATCCTTTGAGCGAGGTCTATGGCCGGCATCTGATCCGCAGCCTGCTGCTGGCGGGCGACCGCAGCGCGGCAGAGCGGCACCATGCGGCACTGACGCGGCGGCTGCGTGACGAGCTTGGTGTTACGCCCGAAGCCGAGACCGCGGCGTTGATGAGTCCTGCGGCGGCACACCCCGTACCAGCGACGCGCTACGTCAAGGGCGCCGGTGTGCATCTGGCGTATCAGACCTATGGCAGCGGTCCGCTCGACATCCTGGTCATGCCCGGCTTCGTATCGCATGTGGAACGCGCCTGGGAGCATCCGGCGAGCCGAACCTTTCTGGCCTCACTGACGAAGCTGGGGCGTCTGATCGTGTTCGATCGTCGCGGGATCGGGTTGTCCGACCGGGTTGGGTCGGCGCCTGATATCGACGTCACCGCGGAGGATATCGGCACCGTGCTGCGCGCCGCGGATGCGCGCCGCGTCGTGCTGTTCGGCGCATCCGAGTGCGGGCCGGCCTGCATCAAATTCGCCGTCGACGAGCCGCGTCTCGTGGCCGGACTCATCCTGTTCGGTGCATTGGCCAAGGGCTGCTGGTCGCAGGACTATCCGCACGCGTTGCGCGCCAGCCAGTACGACGCCTGGAGCAAGCACCTCATCGCGCAATGGGGAGGTCCGGTGGGGATTGAGACCTTCGCACCCAGCCTTGCCGGCGATCCCCAGGCCCGCGCCTGGTGGGCGGGGCTATTGCGCGCGGCCTCCAGTCCCGGCGGCATCTCGGCCGTGCTCGAGGCGTTTCGCGACGCCGACGTGCGGCAGCTTTTGCCGCAAATTGCCATGCCGACATTGGTGTTGCATCGTCGGGACGACAAGGCCGTACGGATCGCGGCCGGCCGCGATGTGGCGAGCCGGATCAAAGGTGCGCAATTCGTCGAGCTCGACGGCAATGATCACTGGTTCTTCGCGGGCGATCAGCAGCCGGTGCTCGATGCGATCAGGGGATTTACGGAAGCATTGCCGAGGCGATGAGGCGAGGCACGTAAATCCGTAGCCCCGGTCATTGGCACGTTTCGTGCCTGCCAAAGTGGCACAAAAAAGCGTCGCGTCTATCCGCTGCCTCGAGGAAATGAGCCGGCGCGACATAGTCTTAGCCAAGGAGACCCTGACATGAAACGCGAAGACCTCACCGAGAAGCTGCTCGACATCAAGCGCGAGAAGGGCTGGAGCTGGAAATATATCTGCGAGAAGATCGGCGGCTATTCCGAGGTGCTGATAACAGGCGCGATCCTCGGCCAGATGAAACTGACGAAGCCGCAGGCGGCCAACGCCGGCGAACTGTTCGGCCTGTCGAAGGCGGAGACTGCCATGCTGAACGAGGTGCCGATGCGCGGCACCGGCACGCCGATGCCGCCGACCGACCCGCTGATCTACCGCTTCTACGAGATGGTGATGGTCAACGGCCCGGCCTGGAAGGCGCTGATCGAGGAGGAGTTCGGCGACGGCATCATGTCGGCGATCGACTTCGACATGGCGATCGAGCGCGTGGCGAATCCGAAGGGCGACCGCGTCAAGTTCACGATGAGCGGCAAATTCTTGCCGTACAAATATTACGGCGCCAGCGGCAACGTGCCGGAATATGGGTTCAAGGAGGGATAGCTGGTTGGCATTCCGGGGGCGCGTCGCAGACGTGGCCCCGGAATGATGCTTCGCCTTATTTCCCGGCCTTCACCTCGGCCGCCGCCACCGCGATCAGCTCGTTCATCTTGGCGCGAATCGCCTGTTCGGTGACGGCCACGTTCTTGGCGGCGAAATCGGCCATGACCTTGCGCAAGACGTCGGCGTCACCGGCTTCCTCGAAATCGGCCGCGACCACCTCCTTGGCATAGGCCGTGGCGGCATCACCCGTGATGCCGAGCTTTTCGGCCGCCCACAGCCCGAGCAGCCGGTTGCGGCGGGCTTCCGCCTTGAATTTCTGCTCCTCGTCGAGGGCAAACTTCTTCTCGAAGCCTTCCTCGCGCTTGTCCAACGTGCTCATGCCTTTTCCAATTCCCTGCTGACTGGACCCGGCTGGCCCTCGTTGCGAGAGCCCCGGTGCATGCCTAGATAGGGGGCAGGAATCGGCAAAACAACGAGCCGTTAAGCCGCAGGCAAGGCGGTATAAGTTTGATGCCGGACGGCCGGATCGATTGTGCTGGGACAGCCAATCGGATAGGTTGCCTCAGGCTGGGTTCCCGTTCTGTTTTCTAGGGGTTCCGGGCCGTTCACGGCAGCTCCGCTGTGGGTCGTAGTCTCGTCAACCGGAGCACACCAAATACATGGATTTCAACAAAACACGGTACATCCCCATGAGCCGTCGGCGTCGCATTTATGAAGGCAAGGCAAAGGTTCTTTACGAAGGCCCGGAGCCCGGTACCCTGATCCAGCACTTCAAGGATGACGCCACCGCGTTCAATGCGAAAAAGCATCAGGTGATCGAGGGCAAGGGTGTCCTCAACAACCGGATCTCGGAGTACCTGTTTCAGCACCTCAACGACATCGGGGTGCCGACCCATTTCATCCGCCGCCTCAATATGCGCGAGCAATTGATCCGCGAAGTCGAGATCGTGCCGCTGGAAGTGGTGGTGCGGAACGTTGCCGCCGGCTCGCTGTCGCAGCGCCTCGGCATCGAGGAGGGCACGCAGCTGCCCCGCTCGATCATCGAGTTCTACTACAAGAACGACCAGCTCAACGATCCCATGGTGTCGGAAGAGCACATCACCGCTTTCGGGTGGGCGACACCGCAGGAGATCGACGACATCATGGCACTTGCCATCCGTGTCAACGACTTCCTCACCGGTCTCTTCCTCGGCATCGGCATCCGCCTCGTCGACTTCAAGATGGAGTGCGGCCGGCTGTTCGAGAACGAGATGATGCGGATCATCGTCGCCGACGAGATCTCGCCGGATAGCTGCCGCCTGTGGGACATCAAGTCGAACGAGAAGCTCGACAAGGACCGTTTCCGCAGGGATCTCGGTGGGCTGCTCGAGGCCTATACCGAAGTCGCCAAGCGTCTTGGCATCCTCATGGAGAACGAGCGTCCGGCGGGCTCAGGCCCGGTGCTGGTGAAGAGCTAAGAGGGATCTGACGTGAAGGCACGTGTTACCGTGACGTTGAAAACGGGCATCCTCGATCCGCAGGGCAAGGCGATCGAGGGTGCGTTGAAGTCGCTCGGCGTCGACGGCGTCGCCAGCGTCCGGCAGGGCAAGGTGTTCGACATCGAGCTCGCGGGCACGGACAAGGCGAAGGCGGAGGCGGCGTTGAAGGATGCCGCCGACAAGCTGCTGGCGAATACCGTGATCGAGAACTACCGGGTCGAGCTGATCGGGTGAACGGGATGGCTCACAGCCATCCGACCCGACGAAAACGCCAATACAGCGCGCCGCACGCCGTCAGCATCACGCCGAGCAGCGTGTAATAGCCGTACTCCCAGTCCAGCTCCGGCATGTGCTTGAAGTTCATGCCGTAGATGCCGGCAAGCGCGGTCGGGATCGCGATGATCGCGAGCCAGGAGGCAAGTTTCTTGGAGACCGCCGTCTCCTGGGCCTGGCCGACCAGCAGGCTCGCTTCGAAGGCGAAGGCCAGCACCTCGCGCATGGAATCGATCCGCTCCTGGATGTTGCGGACGTGGTCGGTGACGTCGCGGAACAGCGGCTGCATCGTCGCGCGCACCATCGCAAGCTCGTCGTGCTCCAGACGGCGGCAGACCTCCACCAGCGGCCCGATCGCGGTCCTGAGCCGCAAGAGGTCGCGGCGCAGCATATAGAGCCGCTCGATCTGCGCCTTGCTGATCGCCTTGGAGAGCACGTCATCCTCGATGCTCTCGACCTCTTCGTGAATGCTCTCGAGCACGGGCGAGTAGTTGTCGACGATGAAATCGAGGATGGCGTAGAGGATGTAGTCCTCGCCGCGCGCGAGCGCTCGCGGGCAGCTTTCGCAACGTTCGCGCACCGGCGTGTAGGATGTCGACGCGCCGTGGCGCACCGAGACCAGATAGCCTTCGCCAACGAAGATGTGCGTCTCGCCGAAGGCGATCCGGCCCTCGATCAGTTGCGCGGTTCGCGCCACGATGAACAGGGCCTCGCCATATTGCTCGATCTTCGGTCTCTGATGGGCGTGGTTGGCGTCCTCGATGGCAAGCTCGTGCAGGTCGAACTGCTTCTGCACCGCGCTGAGCAGCGCCATGTCGGGCTCGTGCAGCCCGATCCAGACCACGTGGCCGGGCTTCGCCCGCCAGCTCGAGGCCTCGCTGATGGCAATATTGGCGACGCGCCGGCCGTCGACATAGGCACCGGCGGCGATCACGCCCTCGGTGGACACCGGCTCGGAGAGGGATGCGGGCAGCGAGGGGACATTCATGGCTTTAATCCCGGGCGAATCGATCGGCCGATGGCGGGCTATGGCCTGTGCACAACGCTCGCGGCCGAGGCTAGCACTGGTAAAATCCCCGTCAAATGGATATGTCTGCTCACGATTTGGCAGCCGTGCCAGCCCCATTCAATCTTCGTTCGGAACCTCTGCCATGAAAGCCGCCATCCTCGTCTTTCCCGGAATCAACCGCGAGCGCGACATGGCGCGTGCCTTGAGGCTGATCTCGGGCAGCGAGCCCGCGCTGGTGTGGCATGCCGAGACGTCGCTGCCTGATGGCACCGACCTCGTGGTGGTGCCCGGCGGGTTCTCCTATGGCGATTATCTGCGCTGCGGCGCGATTGCGGCGCGGGCGCCGGTGATGGACGCGGTGCGCGACTATGCGGCCAAGGGCGGCCTCGTGCTCGGCGTCTGCAACGGTTTTCAGATCCTCTGCGAGTCCGGCCTCTTGCCTGGCGTCCTGATGCGCAATGCGCGGCTGAAATTCATCTGCCACGACGTGCATCTGCGCGTGGAGCGCTCCGACACGCCATTCACGCGCGGCTACAATGCCGGGCAGGTGATCCGCGTGCCCATCGCGCATGGCGAGGGCAATTATGCGGCGGACGCGGAGACCATCAAGCGGCTCGAAGGCGAGGGTCGCGTCCTTTACCGCTATTGCTCGGCTGACGGCGCGATCGACGATATCAGCAACATCAACGGCGCCGCGCAATCCATCGCCGGCATCGTCAACGACAAGGGCAACGTGCTCGGCATGATGCCGCATCCGGAAAACCACGTCGAAGACATCATGGGCTGCACCGACGGTCGCGGCCTGTTCGCCGGCCTCACCGCGCATCTGGAAAAAGCCGCGTGATTGCGTTCGTGCTGAAGCGGCTGCCGGCCGCTGTCGCCGTCGTTGCGTTCGCGACGGCCGCGTTCGCACAGGATTTCCCCAAGCGTCCCGTCACCATGATCGTGCCGTTCGCGGCCGGCGGCACGTCCGACGTGATCGCGCGCACGGTTGCCGAGCAGATGGGCATCGCGCTCGGCCAGACCATCGTGATCGAGAATGTCGCCGGCGCCGGCGGCTCGACCGCACTGGCGCGCGCCTCCCGCGCCGAGCCTGACGGCTACACCATTGCGATCGGCAATGCCGGCACCAACGCTGCGACCTATACGATCTATCCAAAGCTGCCGTTCACGCCGGACTCCTTCGTGCCGATCGCCATGGTGGCGAAGACGTTCGGCATCATCGCCGTGCGCAACGATTTTCCGGCAAAGGACCTGAAAGAGCTCATCGCCTACGCCAAGGTCAATCCGGGCAAGATCAATCTCGGCCATGCCGGCGTCGGGTCCTCGAACTACCTGATCTGCAAGAGCTTCGTCACAGCCGCCGGGATCGACGCGACGCTGGTCGGCTATCGCGGCGCCGCCCCCGCGCTCACGGATGCGATCGGCGGCCAGATCGACGGCGTCTGCGATGCGGCAGCCTCCGTCTCGCAGTCGATCAACGAGAAGCTGGCGCGCGGGCTCGTGGTCGGCTCGACCGTGCGGCTCGCGACCCTGCCGGATCTGCCGACGTCGGCCGAAGCCGGCCTGCCCGAATTCGAGGCGCAGGGCTGGAACGGCCTGTTCGCGCCCAAGGGCACTCCGCCGGCGGTCATTGCCAAGCTGAATGCCGCCGCGCGTACGGCCGTGGAAACCGACGCGGTGAAGAAACGGTTCGCCGACCTCTCGACCGTTGTCCCCGATCCCGACGAGCACACGCCCGAGGTGCTGCAAAAGCTCGTGACGCGCGACGTCGAGAAGTACCGCAAGATGCTGGCCGACGACGCCAAGTAATAGCGCGAGGCTCCTGACGGTTGGCATCATCGCCACGAGAACGCTTACCCCGCAGCAGGAATGCGGGCGATCACCTTGATCTCGAAGTCGAACCCGGCAAGCCAATTCACTCCGACTGCCGTCCAGTTCGGATAGGGTGCCTCCCCGATCTCCGCAGCGCGAATTGCCATCACCTTCTCGATCTGCGTGGCCGGATCGGTATGGAACGTGGTGACGTCCACCACATCGTCCAGCGTGCATCCGGCCGCTGCGAGAACGGCACGCAGATTGGCAAACGCGCGTCGGACCTGGTCCTCAAACACCGGTTCGGGCGAGCCGTCCTCGCGACTTCCAACCTGCCCGGAGACGAAGAGCAGGTCGCCGGACCGGATCGCGGCCGAATAGCGGTGCGCTTCATAGAGGGCGTGGCGGCCGGCCGGGAAGATTGCGTCGCGCTTGGGCATGTCTGGATCCTTGATTGATGGAATGGCGGTCGCAGCTGTGGTGGGCAGGGCCTGCCACTGGATTTCCACGAGCTGTTCATATACGTAGCGTATGTGGAATATGGCTCACATACGGACCGTATGTCAATAGGGTCGGCAAATGGAGTTGGGAAGCATGGCGAAGGGCAAGCGCGCCGAGGCGATGGCGGAAAGTCGGGCCAAGCTCATCCGGGCCGCGCGCAGGGCGTTTGCCACACAGGGCTATGCAGCCGCGTCGATGGACGAGTTGACTGCTTCCGTCGGACTGACGCGGGGCGCGCTGTATCACAACTTCGAAGACAAGAAGGGGCTGCTCTGGGCCGTCGTTGAGCAGATCGACAGCGAAATGGCGGAACGGCTCCGCACGGCCCGCGAGCAAGCGCCGAGCTTGTGGCAAGGACTGCTTGCAGAGGGGACCGCCTATATCGAGATGGCGCTCGATCCTGAAATTCAGCGCGTCATGCTTCTGGATGGACCGGCCGTGCTCGGTGATCCATCCAAGTGGCCCGGCGAGAATGCCTGTCTTGAGATTACCATGCGAACCATTCGGTCGCTGATCGAACAGGGGATTGTGAAGCCCGTCGATGTCGAAGCGGCGGGACGCTTGCTGAACGGGGCTGCGCTGAGCGCAGCGCTGTGGGTCGCCGCAGCCGACGATCCGCCAGGCATCCTGACCAAGGCCGTTGACGCCTTCCAAGCGTTGGCGAGCGGATTGTTGCGCAAGCCGCATTGAGTGCCTCGTGCCGAACGGCGGAAGCAGCGGGTCACCGCAGCTTCAACCGCTCCGTCGGCACCGTCATCGCGGCGACGCCCGCCATGACCAGCACCAGTCCCAGCGCCAGGTTCGAGGGCACGCTCTCGCCGAGCAGCAGCACGGAGAGGCCGACGCCAATCGGGATACGCAAATAGCCTTGTGCGTTCGTCGTCAGCGTGCCGAGCCGTCCCAGGCACATGTAGAACAGCATCAGCCCCAGGGCGCTGGACACGATGCCCATGACAATGGTGGCTGTGATCGCGGTCGGCGTCGGGTGCAGCGTCCAGGGCTGGTCGACGATCAGCGAAGGCGGCAGCAGCACGAGGCCGCCGAACAGCAGCGAGCCGGCTGCCACCACCATCGGATCGTATTCGGACAGCCGCAGGCCGAAGATCGTGGCGCAGGCGAACGAGATGGTGGCGAGCAGGATGGCGATCTCGGCCACGATCTCGCTGCCGAAGCCGCGCAGCGCATCCAGGCCCACGATGACGATTGTGCCGGCGAGGCCGAGGAGCGCGCCCAAGAGCTTCAACAGCGTTGCCGGTTCGTGACGCGTGATCAGCGAGGTGATCAGGAAGGCGAAGATCGGCGTGGTCGAGGCCAGCACCACCGTGTTCGAAGCCGGCACATATTGCTGCGACCAGGTGATGATCAGGAACGGAAAGGTCGAGTTGATCAATTGCTGGGTGGCGAACAACTTCCACGCCTTGGCGTCGGTCGGGATCCTGACGCCGCGCATCCACAGGATCGCGAACAGGAAGGCGGCCGCGATCAGCGAGCGCGCCGAGATGAAGGTCACGGGCGGGATCGTATCCAGCGCGAGCTTCGCCAGCGGATAGGTTGAACTCCAGCAGCAGGCCAGCGCGAACAGCAGCGCATAGTCGCGCCAGTTGCGCGCGCCTGTGGCGGGCATGGACGGCAATTGCGAGACTGTGGCCCGCCCCGTCGGCGATGTGCTCTGCGGCACCTTGATGTTGCTCCCCGGCGCGACAGCGCTGGACACAAGTCTGGGCGAGGGGGCGCCAAAAGGGAAGGCGGCGAGCTATGCGTTTGGCTGCGGTGCCGGCTTCCGCTTCACCCGCTTGATCGTACCGGAGAAGGTGAAGAGAGGCCGCCCGCCCGATATCAGCTTGCCGCGCAGGAAGATCAGCGAGCCGCCGGCGCGGGAGACCTCGCCGACGCATTCGATCAACTCGCCTTCGCGCGCCGCGTCGAGGAAGTCGCAGGCGAAATTGGTGGTCACCGCCGGCCCATCCAGTTCGTGGGTGGCGATCGCGAACAGGCAATAGTCGGCAAACGCCATGAAGCAGCCGCCATGGACGTTTCCGGAGCCGTTGAGGTGCTTTTTCTCGACCCGGAACGCCGAGCGGACGCTGCCGTCGTCCTCGATCTTGTGCCAGAACGGGCCGATATGGCTCTCAAAACTGTCACGAATCCAGGTTCGCCAGCCCTGGAATTCCCCATCGGTCGCGACGTGGAGGTCGGGGCGGCGAGGCGGGGGCGCTTTGGTCAATTCATGCAAGGAAATGGGCCTTCAATTGCGGGTCTTTTGTCCTTAAATCCGATCTGTCCGCGCTGTGCAATTCCTGTTCCCGCAGCCCCCGGCCGCAAAACGTGGGACAGCGGGAAAATGCGCCATAAAGGGCTTTTCCAAGCCGTCCGATGTTCCTAAGAACGGCCAACCGCCGTCGAAAGCCCAAATTCCATGAAGAACGAACCCAAGATCACCCCCGAGCTGATTGCCGCCCACGGGCTCAAGCCCGACGAGTATGAGCGCATTCTCAAGCTGATCGGGCGGGAGCCGACCTTCACCGAGCTCGGCATCTTCTCGGCGATGTGGAACGAGCACTGCTCGTACAAATCCTCGCGCCTCCATCTGAAGGGCTTGCCGACCAAGGCGCCCTGGGTGATCCAGGGCCCGGGCGAGAATGCCGGTGTGATCGACATCGGCGACGGCCAGGCCGTGGTCTTCAAGATGGAGAGCCACAACCACCCGAGCTACATCGAGCCTTACCAGGGCGCGACCACCGGTGTCGGTGGCATCTTGCGCGACGTTTTCACCATGGGCGCGCGGCCGATCGCCTGCCTCAACGCGCTGAGCTTTGGCGCACCGGAGCATGCCAGGACGCGGCATCTCGTCTCCGGTGTCGTCGCTGGCGTCGGCGGCTACGGCAACTCGTTCGGCGTGCCGACGGTCGGCGGCCAGGTCCGTTTCCACACCCGCTATGACGGCAACATTCTCGTCAACGCGATGGCGGTCGGCCTCGCCGATACCGACAAGATCTTCTATGCCGCCGCCTCCGGCGTGAACATGCCGATCGTCTATCTCGGCTCCAAGACCGGCCGCGACGGCATCCACGGCGCCTCGATGGCCTCGGCCGAGTTCGACGACAAGTCCGAAGAGAAGCGTCCGACCGTGCAGGTCGGCGATCCCTTTGCCGAAAAGCTGCTGTTAGAGGCTTGTCTCGAGATCATGGAGAAGGGCTGCGTCATCGCGATCCAGGACATGGGCGCGGCGGGCCTGACCTGTTCGGCGGTGGAGATGGGCGCCAAGGGCGACCTCGGCGTCGATCTCGATCTCGACGCGGTGCCGACGCGCGAGCTCGGCATGAGCGCCTACGAGATGATGCTCTCGGAGAGCCAGGAGCGCATGCTCATGGTGCTCAAGCCCGAGAAGGAGAAAGAGGCCGAGGCGATCTTCAAGAAGTGGGGCCTCGATTTCGCCGTGGTCGGCTACACCACGCCGAGCAAGCGCTTCGTGGTCAAGCATGGCGGTGACGTCATGGCCGATTTGCCGATCAAGGAGCTCGGCGACGAGGCGCCGCTCTATGATCGCCCGCATGTCCCCTCCGCCGCGCTGCCGGTCGTGCATGCGCGCGAGGTGGCGGCGCCGATGGGTCTCGGTGCCGCGCTCGAAAAGCTGATCGGAACGCCCGATATGTGCAGCAAGCGCTGGGTCTGGGAGCAGTATGACCACGTCATTCTCGGCAACACCATGCAGCGTCCCGGCGGCGATGCCGCGGTTGTGCGCGTGCAGGACGGCCCGAAGGGCTTGGCGCTGACCGTCGACGTGACGCCGCGCTATTGCGAGGCCGATCCGTTTGAAGGCGGCAAGCAGGCGGTGGCGGAAGCCTGGCGCAACATCACCGCGG
Source organism: Bradyrhizobium sp. Kon56 (assembly GCF_055807635.1). Lineage (NCBI taxonomy): Bacteria > Pseudomonadati > Pseudomonadota > Alphaproteobacteria > Hyphomicrobiales > Nitrobacteraceae > Bradyrhizobium > Bradyrhizobium sp. Kon56. The sequence continues at coordinate 96,662 of NZ_JBVVOU010000007.1, forward strand.
TTGGCGGCAAGCCGCTTGCGATCACCGACAATCTCAATTTCGGCAATCCTGAGCGGCCCGAGATCATGGGCCAGTTCGTCGGCTGCCTGAAGGGCATCTCGGAAGCCTGCCGTACGCTCGACTTCCCGGTCGTGTCCGGCAACGTCTCGCTCTACAACGAGACCAACGGCCGCGCGATCTTGCCGACGCCCTCGATCGGCGGCGTCGGCCTGCTCGATGATTTCACCAAGTCCGCGTCGCTCGCCTTCAAGGCCGAAGGCGAGGCGATCCTCCTGATCGGCGAGACTCATGGCTGGCTCGGCCAGTCCGTTTACCTGCGCGACATCTGCGGTCGCGAGGAGGGCGCGCCGCCGCCGGTCGACCTCGCGGCTGAGAAGCGCAACGGCGACTGCGTGCGCGGCATGATCCATGCGGGCACCGCGACCGCCGTGCACGATCTGTCCGACGGGGGCCTGCTGATTGCGCTGGCCGAGATGGCGATGGCGGGCGGCATCGGCGCCAAACTGCTCGCGGCGCCGACCTCCTTGGTGCCTCAGGCCTATTGGTTCGGCGAGGACCAGGCGCGCTATCTCGTCACCGTGCCTGAAACCGAGGCCGGCCGCGTGCTCGCCAAGATGCGCGGCTGCGAGGTGCCCTGCGTGCGGATCGGCACCACCGGCGGCGACGCGATCGCGATCGCGGGCGAGGCGCCTGTAACGATCGAGGCGCTGCGGACCTCGTTCGAGCGCTGGCTGCCGGAATATATGGGCGGGAAGGCAGCCTGAGGGGCTGAACCGGTAGCCCGGTTGAGCGAAGCGATATCCGGGTCTTTGTCGTGAGGTTTCCCGGATATCGCTACGCTCATCCGGGCTACGGGTATCGCGCCTCACAACACGTGCGACGCTCCCGGAATCTTCCGTAAGGCCGCCGTCAGACCCCAGCTCAGGATCACCGTAAGCACGAAGCCGATCGCAGCCTTCACGATCGCCGGCAGGCTGTAGTCGAACAACGCGTACTGGATCCACAACGCGATCGGGTAGTGCACCAGGAAGATGCCGTAGGCATCCGCCTGCATGCGGTCGAGCAGGTTCGGGCCCGGCGACTTCTGGTGCAGGAAGAACGCGAGAATCGCGAGCAGGATCGAGCCTGAGAACAGCACGAAGAACGTACCGTAGATCGCCTGATACCAGTGCGGTTGTGGGTCGGGATTACCGAGGATCTCGCGCTTGATGTAGATCATGCCCCACATCAGGCAGTAGGCGATCAGCGTGGCGATCACCCACAGCCAGCGCTGTTTCGGCAACTGCCCGCCGGCGCTGAGGATGCCGCGATCGAAGTTGGCCGCTCCAACGCTGACGCCGATAAAGAAATAGGCGAAGTAGAGCAGGATGCGGCTCGCCTGCACCGAGAACGGCCCGAGCTCGAACCATTTGCTGCCGCCGAAATAGAGCAGCGCCGGCACGTAGGCGATTGCCGTGACGACGACGAGCAGCAGCCAGAATACGGCCGGCTGGTCGAATCCGCGCAGCGACACCCGGTTGCCCGGGTCGACCAGACGCGCGGAGACCCGGTAGAGCAGGCTCGCGGTCAGGTCGAATGCCAGCAGCACCCACACGAACCAGATCGGGCCGCTCGGCCACGGGCCAACCGTGATCGTCTTCCACCAGAACGCCGTGAAGCTCAGCCCGGGATCGTGCCGCAGCGCGATCGCGTAATAGGCGAGCGGGATGACGGTGAACGCCGCGATCGCGAACGGCAGCCCGAGCCGCAACAGGCGGTCGCGGAGAAAAACTGACGGCGCCTTGCGCGCGATGCCCGGCCAGGTGAACAGTCCCGACAGGAAGAAGAACATTGCCATGAAGAAGCTGTCGGTGGCCAGCACGACCACGTCGAAACCGGCCCAGGACGCCGGATCGGTGTGCCCGAAATAGGTGTAGGGAATCACGGCGTGGTGCAGCAGCACCACCAGCGTCAGGAAGGTGCGGGCGCGATCGAGCGACAGATTGCGCGCCTTGGCCCTCGGCGCCGCGTGCGCCTCTGCCCCGATCGTCGCTGAATGTGACATCGTCATCGTGGCCGCCCCGGTCGCGCTTCGGTCCCGCCCGGACTTTGCCGCCGGGAACCGGATTCAGCAAGGGTCGTTTGGGACGCCCGCGGGTCCCTGAGACCGCCAGGAACCAGTTCCCTGCGACGAAGTTAGCGTTCGCCAAAAGGGCCTGAGGACCGCGGCAGGCGGTACAATTTCGGAGCTGGCGATGACGATCCTGAAATGGGCACTGATCTTCTTACTTGTCTCGATCGTAGCCGGCGTGCTCGGCTTCACCGGCATCTCGGCCGCCTCCGCCGACATCGCCCGCTTCCTGTTCTACGTGTTCGTCGCGATCTTCCTGGTGCTGCTGATCCTGGGGCTGACGATATTCAGGGCGTAGCGGGGCGCTGCCCACGCACACAGTCGTCATGCCCGGGCTTGCCGTCTTCGCTGAAGCTTCGCCGGCCCAACACCTATAGCCCGGCGAAGCCTCGGCGGAGCCGGGTCCCGGGCATCGACGTTGTTCTGTATCCGCGATTGCCCAAAAACGTGGATGGCCGGGACGAGCCCGGCCATGACGGAAGCAGCTACCCCAATTCCTCGATCTTCACCTTGTCCGGATAGAAGGCGAGATGGCCCGAAATCTCGGTCATCGCGGGAAAGGGGGCCTCATAGGTCCAGATCGCGTTGTCCAGTGTCTTGCCGTCCCCCTTGACGCTGTAATAGCTCGCATCCCCCTTGTAGGGGCAGTGGGTGACGCGGTCGGTGCGCTCCAGCAGCGCCATGTTGGCGTCCTGCCGCGGCACATATTGCACCGCCGGATATTTCGCCTCTTTCAGCGTCAGCGCTTTGGTGGTCTCGGCGATCACGATATCGCCGGCTGTGACGCGGACGCGCCGGGGATTTGGGGTGATGGTGATGGGGTGGTCGGGCCCTGGAAGCTTCATGATTTCACGCCTTTTTCGATCACTCTGCCGCGCGCGGCACTTTGTCGTGGCTTTATCCAGATCGGATCACCGATATAGTGCCGGAAGGCGTGACGTAGAAGGCCGTTCACGCTAAGTTTGGCCGCGCCGGAAGGTTGGCTTTGTAGAACCGGACCCCGGCAGCGATTCGACGACAAGACTGATTGCAGCCGAGACAGGAGCACGACCCGAATGCCAATGGACGCCCACGATATCGAGGCGATGATCAAGGCGGCGATCCCCGATGCCGAGGTGACCATCCGTGACCTCGCCGGGGACGGCGATCACTATGCCGCGACCGTGATCTCGGAGACCTTCCGCGGCAAGTCCCGCGTCCAGCAGCACCAGATCGTCTATCAGTCCCTCCGCGGCCAAATGGGCGGCGTGCTGCATGCGCTGGCGCTGCAAACCGGGGTGCCGGGCGCTTGATCTGATCGTGACGGGGGGATGACGATGGCTGCGGACAATCCGCGCGGCGCGATGTTTCGCGTCATCCTGCCAAACCAGCACAGCCGCGTCACCAATGCCGAGCTGTTCTTCGACCTGGTCTTCGTTTTCGCGATCACGCAGGTCTCGCACACACTGCTGCACCATTTCACGCCGCTCGGTGCCGTGCACGTCGCGGTGCTGTTTCTCGCGGTATGGTGGGTGTGGGTCTACACCGCCTGGGTCACCAACTGGCTCGATCCCGAGCTGACGCCGGTCCGGATCCTGCTCTTCCTGATGATGCTGGGCGGCCTCGTGCTGTCGACGACGATCCCGACCGCCTTCGAGGGGCGGGGCCTGTGGTTTGCGATCGCTTACGCAACGATGCAGGTCGGGCGCACCGCCTTCTGGATGTTTGCAACGCCGCGGCATCGAACTGCGGTCCGGCACAATGCGATCCGCATCCTGACGTGGCTCTCGGTCTCCGCGATCTTCTGGATCCTCGGCGGCCTCGCCCATGACGAGGCGCGGCTATGGTTCTGGATCGTGGCGCTGACGATCGAATATGTCTCGCCGGCGGTGCGCTTCTGGATCCCCAAGCTGGGCTTCTCGTCGGTCGAGGCCTGGGCCGTCGAAGGCGGCCACATGGCCGAGCGCTGCTCGCTGTTCGTCATCATCGCGCTTGGCGAGGCCGTTGTCGTCAACGGTGCGACGTTTGCCGAGCTTGACTGGACCGCTGACAACATTTCGGCCTTCGTCTCCGCGCTGGTCGGCAGCATCGCGATGTGGTGGGTCTATTTCCACAAGGGCGCCGAGGCCGGAGCCGAGCGCATCTCGAGATCCGCCGAATCCGGCCGCTTGGCGCGGCTCGCCTACACCTACCTGCATATGCCGATCGTCGCCGGCATCATCCTGACCGCGGTCTCCGACGAACTCGTGCTGAAGCATCCGGTGGGGCATTCAGATGTCAGGATCATCGTGAGCACGATCGGCGGGCCGCTGCTGTTCCTGGTCGGCACCATCCTGTTCAAGCACGCGATCCGCGGCTTCCTCCAGCTCTCGCACGGGATTGGCATCATCGCGCTCGCGGCACTGTGGTGGTTTGCCGCCGAACTGTCGCCGCTATGGCTGTCGGTCGCCGCGACGGTGATCATGATCGTTGTTGCGGTATGGGAGTCGGTTTCGCTGGGATCGACGCCGGAAGAAGCCGAGGAGCATTGAGCCGCCGCCATTGGCGCCGGAGCGCTTACTCCGCCACCTCCAGCGCGTGCACTGAGAACATCTTCGCCGCATCCGTCCAGCTCTCGCGCACCCGCCAACCCGCGCCTTGCGCCAGCGTCGCGAAGCGCTCGATGCTGTATTTGTAGCTGTTCTCGGTGTGGATGCTCTCGCCGGCGCGGAACGAAAAGCTGGTGCCGAGCAGGCGCACGGTCTGGCTCTTCTTGCTGATCAGGTGCATCTCGATGCGGTGCCGCTCGCGATTGTAGATCGCGCGATGGGTGAAGGCGGAAAGGTCGAAATTGCCGCCGAGCTCGCGGTTGATCCGCACCAGCACATTGAGATTGAAGCGAGCGGTGACTCCGGCGGCATCGTTATAGGCGTCGTGGAGCAGGCGCTCCTCCTTCTCGAGATCGGCGCCGATGATCATCTGCGCGCCGCGGCCCAGAATGGCGCGTGCGCTCTTCAGGAAGGCCTGCGCTTCATGCGGTTCGAAATTGCCGATGGTCGAGCCTGGGAAGAACCCGACCTTGGGCATGGTCGCCACCGCCTTGGGCAGCTCGAACGGCGTGGTGAAGTCGGCCGCCACCGGGTAGATGCCGAGTGACGGAAAATCCCGCTTCAGTCCGTTTGCCTGCGCCGTCAGGAAGTCGCCGGAGATGTCGACGGGCACATAGGCCGCGAACTTGCAGTGGTTGAGCAGCAGGCGGACCTTTGTGGTCGCGCCTGCGCCGAATTCGACGAGGGCCGCGTGCTCCGGAATGATTTTCGCGATCTCGCTGCCGCGCTCCTTCAGGATCGCTAGCTCCGTGCGCGTCGGGTAATATTCCGGCAGCCGCGTGATGGCCTCGAACAATTCAGATCCGGCCGCATCGTAGAAATATTTCGGCGACAGCTTTTTAGGCTGCTGCGACAGGTCCTCGATGGCCTCGCGGGCAAAGGCGGTGGTCTGTTCGTCGGGAAGATGGGCTTCGGCCAAGGCGCTAGCGTGCACATTCATGATACTCTCCTGAACGCGCTGTCCGGCGCGCATTTGTCGTCGGATGAGAATTTTACTCGTAGTCGGCGAGCCGCAGTCCCGTGAATTGCCAGCGGTGGTGCGGATAGAAGAAGTTGCGATAGGTGATACGGCTGTGCCCCTCCGGAGTTGCAAGCGAAGAGCCGCGCAGCACCAGCTGGTTGACCATGAACTTGCCGTTGTATTCGCCGAGCGCGCCTTCGATCGCGCGATAGCCGGGATAGGGCGAGTAGGACGATCGCGTCCACTGCCAGACGATGCCGAAGGCATCGTTGAGCTGGCCCGAGCGGGCCGCGACCTCCCATTCCATCTCGGTCGGCAGATGTTTTCCGGCCCAGCGCGCAAAGGCGTCAGCCTCGTAATAGCTGACGTGGCAGACGGGCGCGTCGGGATCGACCGGCTTGAGGCCGGCCAGCGTCATCACATGCCATTGGCCGTCGATCTCGCGCCAATGACCGGGGCAGTCCCAGCCCTCGTTGTTCACGGCCGCAAAACCGTCCATCAGCCACAGCGTTGCGGTCCGGTAGCCCCCGTCACGCATGAAGGCGAGCCATTCGCGATTGGTGACGAGATTGCGTGCGAGCTTGACCGGGCCGACGAGGGCGCGGTGCGCCGGCTTCTCGTTGTCGAAATGAAAACTATCATCGACGTGACCGACGGTGTGGATGCCTTCGTTCAGCGTCAGCCAATCCTCGCTGGCCGGCGTCGCGGCCGGGAAGCGCCAGTCCGGATCATAGGCCGGCGGGATCGGGTTCTGCGCGAAGGCGTGCAGGATGTCGGTGAACATCAATTCCTGATGTTGCTGCTCGTGATTGAGGCCGACCTCGACCAGCGGCGCGATCTCGCGAAGCTTGTCCTCGCCGGCGTCGCGGAAGGATTTCACGACGGCAGCGTCGACATGTTTTCGATAAGCGCCGACCTGATCGGCGCTCGGACGGGTGATGTCGCCGCGGTGATTGCGGGAATGGCGCGGACCGGCGCTGACGTAATAGGAATTGAACAGGAAGGCGAAGTCAGGGTGAAAGGGCCGGTAGCCCGCACAGTGCTCGCCGAGCACGAACTGCTCCCAGAACCACGTGGTGTGCGCCCTGTGCCATTTCGTCGGGCTCGCATCCGGCATGGACTGGATCTGCTGGTCCTCCGGCGACAGTGGCGCGGCCCGGCGCTCCGTCTCGTCGCGAACGGCGAGAAACGCGTCTTCCAACCTCTGGGCAAGGCCGCCCAAATCGACCGACAGTGACGGAGCGGGGGCCGGAGCGGAGGCTTGTTTCGTCACGTTTTTCTCCAGACAGGACAAGAGAACGTTGTTGGTGTGGACGGGTTCCAAAACGCCGGGTTCGTCCTAGATAGGGGCTCCGTGACGGTATGAAAGTCCTCCCTGACGATGATATTCGTGGCATCATGCAATGGCCGGTGCAGCCGAGAGCGGTCCACAAGAGGCAGCTCGCCGCCATTTTACTTTGGATGCACAACGGTTTGGGCTACATATATACCCAGGTATCGGGTTAGATCGGCGGAGCCAGCCCGAAGCAATTGGAGTGGGCTCCGCCCCATAAGGACACGGATATGAGCATCGAGGAATTCATCGCCAACGAAGTGAAGTCGAACGACGTGGTTCTGTTCATGAAGGGCACACCGCAATTTCCGCAGTGCGGGTTCTCCGGCCAGGTCGTCCAGATCCTCGACCACATCGGCGTCGGCTATAAGGGCCTCAACGTTCTCGAATCCGCCGAACTGCGCAACGGCATCAAGGACTATTCGAACTGGCCGACCATTCCGCAGCTCTATGTGAAGGGCGAGTTCGTCGGCGGCTGCGACATTGTCCGCGAGATGTTCCAAGCCGGTGAATTGCAGCAGCTCTTCTCCGAAAAGGGCGTCGCTGTCGCGGCCTGATACGTGACCCAGCTGACGCGCCGGATCGGCGGCGCGGAGCTCAAGGTCATCGTTGCTGACATCACCACGCTGAGCGTTGACGCCATCGTCAACGCGGCCAACACGTCGCTCCTGGGTGGGGGCGGCGTGGATGGCGCGATCCATCGGGCGGCCGGGCCCGAGCTTCTAGCCGCGTGCCGGAAGCTCGGAGGATGCCCGACCGGCGATGCCAAGATCACGAAGGGCTACCTTCTCCCTGCGCGTCATGTCATCCATGCAGTCGGTCCGGTCTGGCACGGCGGCACTCGCGGTGAGGCAGAGGCGCTGGGCTCCTGTTATCGCCGTGCGCTTGAGCTCTGCGGGGCCAATCAGCTGACCTCCGTGGCGTTCTCCGCGATTTCGACCGGGGTTTACGGCTTTCCAGCCGACCAGGCCGCGAAGATTGCGGTCCATGCGACCATTGAGGCCCTGCCGGCCGCGCCGTTGGTCGTCGACGTCATATTTTGCTGTTTCTCGGAAAAGAGCGCGGCTCTGCACGCGGACACTTTGGCGCGGTACGGCGGCCCTTGTGCCTGATGACGTGGTCGGTACACTCCGCCGGGCCATGTTCCGGGGAGGGGATATGATTTCACAGTCTGGACTGCGCGCGCTTGTCTGCGCCGCGCTTGTATCGTTAGGTACGATGTCGTTCGCGCGGGCGGAGGGCACCTACGAGATTCCGGCCGGCGCGCATTTCAATCCGGACAAGCTCGCGAGGATCACCGAGTTCTTCAAGAACGAGGTCGCGACCGGCAAGATCGCAGGGGCAAACGTCCTCATCAAGCAACATGGCAAGCCCGTCTACCACGAAGTCTTCGGCGTGCAGGACGCCGTCAGCAAGGCGCCGATCACCGACAAGACGATCTTCCGCCTGTTCTCGATGAGCAAGGCGATCACTTCCGTCGTTGCAGTGAAGTTGATCGAGGAAGGTACGATCAAGCTCGACGATCCCGTCTCGAAATACATTCCCTCCTTCGCCAATGTGAAAGTCGGCGTCGAGAAGAAGGCCGAGGACGGCACCAAGTCGCTCGAGCTCGTGCCGCCCAACCGGCCGATGACGGTGCACGATTTGATGACGCACACCTCGGGCGTCACCTACGGCTTCTATGGCGACAGCCTGGTCCGCAAGGCCTATCGCGACGCCAACATCTATGCCGGCGATTTCGACCTCGCGGAGTTCGCCGAGCGCATCGCAAAACTGCCGCTGCACAACCAGCCGGGCGCGCTGTGGCAATACGGCCATTCCACCGACATCCTGGCGCGGGTCATGGAAGTCGCGGCCGGCAAGCCGCTCATCGAGATCGAACGGGAGAAGCTGCTCGACCCGCTCGGCATGGTCGACACCGGCTTCTTCGTCACCGATCCCGAGAAGCAGAAGCTGCTGGCGCAGCCGGTGCCGAACGACAGCGATTTCCGGGTCGGGCGGATCAACGATCCGACAGTCGTCAAGAAGATCCAGTTCGCCAGCGGCGGTATGGTCACGACCATGGCCGATTATGAGCGCTTTACGCAGATGCTGCTCCAGGGCGGCAATCTCGACGGCAAGACGATTCTCAAGCCCGAGACGTTCAAGCTGATGGTGACTGACCAGATCGGCCTCAAGTCGGGCGTCGATCGCGATTATTTTTATTTCCCCGGTGACGGTTTTGGTTTCGGTCTCGGACTTGCGGTGCGCACCGACCCCGGCAACGCAAAACCGCCGCCGCCCGGCGATCTCGGCGAATTGAAATGGGATGGCGCCTCCGGCTGCTATTTCGTGGTCGACCCCAAGCAGGACATGTTCTTCGTGCTGCTGGAGCAGACCCCGACCGAGCGCCAGCGCGTGCAGCGAACATTGAAGCAGCTGGTTTATGAAGCGATGGAGAATTGACATGTTCGGGCGCCGCGCATTGATCGCGGCGCTCGTCCTTCTCGCCGGCGGCATCGTTGCGAAGGCAGGTTCCGAGAGACCTGCGGTCCACACGCTCGCGCCCGCGGGGCTGGCGAAGGTTTCCGACTACATCCGCAACGAGGTGGCCACCGGCAAGATCCCCGGAGCCATCCTGCTGCTTCAGCAGCACGGCAAGCCGGTCTATTATCAGAATTTCGGCGTCCGCGACGTCGCGACCGAACTCTCGATGAGCGCGGACACGATCTTCCGCCTCTACTCGATGTCGAAGCCGGTTACCTCAGTCATGGCGATGATGCTGGTCGAGGAGGGCAAGCTGTCGCTCGACGATCCCGTCTCGAAATACATTCCGGCCTTCGCCGGCATGAAGGTCGGCATCGAGAAGAAGGCCGAGGACGGCAAAGTCGCCCTGGTGCTGGAGCCGCTGGAGCGACCCATCACGATCAAGGATCTGCTGCGCCACACCTCGGGGCTGCCTTACGGCTATTACGGCGGCGGCATGGTGCGCGAGCTCTATGCGAACGCCAATCTCTTCAACAGCGATCTGACCAACGCCGAATTCGCCGCCAAGATCGCCACGCTGCCGCTTGTCGAGCAGCCCGGCACGGTGTGGGATTACGGCTATTCCACCGACGTGCTCGGCCGCGTCGTCGAAATCATTGCGGGAAAGACGCTGCTGCAGTTCGAGAAGGAGCGGCTGCTCGATCCGCTCGGCATGACCGAGATGGCTTTCTTCGTCGCCGATCCCGCCAAATTCCCGCGCATCGCCGAGCCGATGCCGGAGGATCGCAACATCAATCCGACGACGCAGGTCCGCGACATCAGGCGGCCTGCGACCTGGGAATCGGGCGGCGGCGGCATGGTCGGTACGATCGGCGACTACGCCCGCTTCGCCCAGATGCTGCTGAATGGCGGCACCTATGACGGCCGACGCTATCTCAAACCGGAGACCATTGCGCTGATGGCCTCGGATCATATCGGTCCGGAGACGAAGATCGCGCGCGACCAGAACTATTATCCGGGCGGGTCTTCCGGCTTCGGCCTCGGCTTCGCCGTGCGCACCTCGGTGCCTCCTGGAACAACGTGGCCGCTTGGCGAATATCGCTGGGACGGCGTCGGCGGCACGTTCTTCTTCATCGATCCCGAGGACGATCTGTTCGGGATCTTCATGGTGCAGACCCCGACGCAGCGCGGCCGGATTCAACTGGCGCTGAAGACGCTGATCTACCAGGCGATGGGGCGGTGATTAACTCCGCGCACGATCTCGCGGATATATCCGATCGTCTCCTCGACCTGGCTCGCATTGACGTCGAGATGCGTGCAGGCGCGGATGCGGCCATCCATCATCGCAAGCGTCACGCCGCGCTGGCGCAGCGCCGCGACCATCTTGTCGCCGGGAATGCCGGTACCATCGGGCTTGAAGAACACCAAGTTGGTTTCGGGCTCCTGCACCTCGATGCCTGCGATCTGCGACAGTCCGCGGGCGAGCGCGCGCGCGTTGGCGTGATCGTCGGCGAGCCGATCGACATGATGGTCGAGCGCGTAGATGCAAGCCGCCGCGCAGATTCCGGCCTGTCGCATCGAGCCGCCGAGGCGCTGCTTCCACTGCCAGACCGCATCGATGAAGGCGCGCGAGCCCGCGAGCACGCCTCCGATCGGCGCGCCCAAGCCCTTCGAAAAGTCGATCCAGGCCGAATCCCACCCCGCGGTCATGTCGCGCGGAGAGATGCCGCTCGCAACTGTGGCATTGAGCAGGCGCGCGCCGTCCATGTGGGTGACGAGGCCATGTTGTTTCGCGATCGCGACGATCTCGTCGAGCGCGGCCTTCTTCCAGACCGTACCGCCGCCGATATTGGCGGTCTGCTCGACGCTGACCACCGTCTGCGGCGGCTGGTAGCGGGTACGCGGATGCAGCGCTCTGCGAAAGGTCTCCGGCGTGAACTGGCCGTCGGGTCCCTTCAGCTGCGTGACCTGAAAGCCGCCGATCGCGGCATGCGCGCCGCCTTCGCGCGCGATGATGTGGGCGCTCTCATGGGCGAGGATCTCGTCGCCGGGGCGGCAATGCACCAGCGTCGCGGTGACGTTGCACATCGTGCCTGACGGCATGTACACCGCGGCTTCCTTGCCGAGCAGCTCGGCCACGCGCTCGCACAGGGCGTTCACGGTCGGATCGTCGCCGACCTGCTCGTCGCCGACCTCCGCCCGCGCCATCGCCTCGCGCATCGCAGGTGTCGGCTTTGTCTGCGTGTCCGAGAGCAGATTGATGCGCACCGGCGGCGCCTTGGGATCGATCGGGGGAGGGGTATAGAGCATGCGACGCCTCCTGAAGGTAAACGGCCGCTGAAGTGTGGCTCTTTAAGCAAAAAAGGCCCCGGCGAACCGGGGCCTTTCGATATTCAGATCTTAGCGCGAATAGAATTCGACGACCAGATGCGGCTCCATCTGCACCGGGAACGGCACGTCGGAGAGGTGCGGGATGCGAATGTATTTCGCAGTCATCTTGCCATGGTCGACTTCGAGATAGTCGGGGGTGTCACGCTCGGAGAGCTGGCTGGCTTCGAGGACGTGGGCAAGCTGCTTGGATGATTCCTTGACCTCGATCACGTCGCCGAGCTTGACCAGATAGCTCGAGATGTTGACCTTGCGGCCGTTCACCTTGACGTGGCCGTGGTTGATGAACTGGCGCGCGGCGAAGATCGTCGAGACGAACTTGGCGCGGTACACAACCGCGTCGAGACGGCGCTCGAGCAAGCCGATCAGGTTCTCGCCGGTGTCACCCTTGAGGCGGCTGGCCTCGACGTAGATGCTGTGGAACTGACGCTCGGAGATGTTGGCGTAATAGCCCTTCAGCTTCTGCTTGGCGCGGAGCTGCACGCCGAAGTCGGAGAGCTTGCCCTTGCGGCGTTGGCCGTGCTGGCCGGGGCCGTATTCGCGGCGGTTCACGGGGCTCTTCGGGCGGCCCCAGATGTTCTGGCCCATACGGCGATCGAGCTTGTACTTCGCCTCACTGCGCTTAGTCATCGCGTCCTCTTCAGGTACTTGGTTTGAGGAAACGCGCCCTCCTGTGTGACGGGCTAGCCCGGCACTGACAGGTCCGATCCCAAAGCTTAAGGGACAGGACCACGGGTCGCGAAACGCTTCGCGGGCCGAAATCGGCCCGCGAGCAAGCGGCTTTTAGGGGGATTTGGGGCTCGCTGTCAATGCGAATGGCCCGGAATCACGTTCCGACTGCCCGGATCGACTTCGACCCGGCCGCACGCAATTCGGCAGCGATTTCAGTGTTCAGGACCTGTTCCAGCCGGGTCAGGACGCGGGCGATCGGGGCGGCGTCGGTGACCCGATGATCCCAGCGGATCACGACATGGATGGTCTGGTCAGGCCCGACCACCCCATAGCTGACGATGAAGGGGCCGGGCGTGATCGGGTGAAGCTCGCCACCGCCATAGGCGGCCACCGAGCTCACCGCGAAGCTGCCGAACCAGTTGCCGCGCTGCCGGCCGAAATTCAGCCCGATCGCCCAGGACAGCCGCCGCAACGGCAGCGGCAGGCGGGTCGCCCGCATGATCTTGCGAAACATGGGAATTTCGTCGATCGGGGCGGTCTTTGCGTGCCGGATCTCGGCGTCGACCGCAGTCAGCGTCATGGCCTCGGGAGCCGCGATTCGCTGCGGGATCACGCATTCCTCGCCGCCCTCGACCCGGGCAATGGCCACCGACGCTACGCTCTTCGGCAGCTCGTAAAGCGACGGCCAGGGCCATTTGGCATAGACGGTACGCAGGACCGGCTCGTCCCTGGCGACGAGGGCAAAAGCCTTGACGAACATGGCCGCCCAGCCGGCTGGCGCCATCGCGCCCGCGCGGGCCTCCAGCAGGGGGCCGATATCGAGCGAACGGGAAAGCGACACGAAGGGCACGCCCATCGAGGCGTGCATGAGGTCGATAATCAGGCGACGCGGCAGCGAAATGGTCTTGGGCGTCCCGCGCATCGCTCTTTGGTTTCCCCTGATTAAAGTTTGTGCAGCGAGCGGGGTTCCCGCTCGCCGCCTGCTCTAGCACGAACCAACCCGCGTGGGGCCGGTCGGTTCGCCGCATCAGGGCGCCGGCGAGGCCAGCGGCTTGGTCTTGTCGACGACGTAAACTCCAAGCACTTTCATAGCCTTGTCGCCGTGGGCTTTGGCGTCATGCACGACGCCCGCCGGGATCTGGTAGGAATCGCCGGCTTTCAGCCTCTTTTCCGGCTGCCCGTCGATGAGGAGATTGAGTTCACCTTCGAGCACGTAGCCGGTCTCGATGCCCGGATGGGTATGGCGTCCGGCCGCGCCGCCCGCCGGGACCTCCGCGATGGCCGTGATGGTGTTGTAGCCATCCGGAAACTCGACCTTCTGGAGCGGGGTGCGCTTGATGCCGGGCTGCTGGGCGAAGGCCGCAACAGCGAGGCCGGTGAAGGCGAGAGCGAGCAAAGTCTTTTTGAGCATGGTTTTTCCTCCCTGGAACGGCTGAGCCTAGCAGCGCCGCGGTTCCCGGCAAGACTCAATGGCTAGCGCTTGATCCCCTCGAACGCTGCCATGATGCCGCGCTGGAATAGCGACCAGTCGAAGCCGAGCGCGATCGCGCGGTAGCCGCGGTCGACCAGGGCGTTGGCCTGGTCCGCGGTACGGGCCACACCGCCGATCGGCACACCGCTTCTGAGGATGCCGGCCTCGGCCCGCGCCACCAGCTCCAGCAATTCCGGATCGTCCATCTGGCCGCGCTTGTTGATGGAGGTGGCGAGATCGCCGGGGCCGATCACAGCTACATCGATGCCGGGCGTGGCCATGATCTCGTCGATGCGGTTGACGGCGTCGACGTGCTCGATCGTGATCATGCAGATCATCTCGTCGTCGGCGCTGGCCATGTAGTCCGGCATCGACTGGCCCCAGCGGAATGGCGCATGGAACGGACCCCAGAGCCGATCGCCGCGTGGAGGATAGCGCACGCTGCGCACCGCTTTCTCGGCCTCCGCGCTATTGGTGATCATCGGGAAATTGATGCCGAAGGCGCCGATGTCCATCGGTGCCTTCGCAAGCCATGGCTCGTTCGCCGCGATGCGCACCAGCGGCGTGCATGGGGTGCCGGTGGTGGCCGCGATCATCGCATGTGCTTCGGTCAGTCCAATCGGCCCGTGCTCGAGATCGACGATGATCCAGTCGAGAGAGCGCGCCATGATCTGCACGGTCTGCACGCTCGGGATCGTCGCGATCGCGCCGAAGGCAGGACGACCCTCGCGCCAGAGCTGGCGAAGACGGTTGAGCGGCGTGGTCGGGACGGACATGGGAAGAACCTGTAGGAAACGACGACGGCGGACCCTAGCAGCGGGGCGTCGAGGCGCAAGATCAGGCTGGAATGCGGCCGCCGAAGAACGGCGTCAGCATGGTCGAAAGGCCATGCACGCGGTTCGAGGTGAAGATCATTTCGGCGCCGGATTGCGCGATGCCACCGGTGTGCGGGCCGAGCAGATCCGAGACGCGGCGGGCGATCGCGGGCGCCGGATCAATCCAGTCGACCGGCCAGGGGGCGAGCTTTTTCAGCCGGTCGAGCAGCAGCGGGTAATGCGTGCAGGCGAGCACCACGGTGTCGGTGCGTGCGCCTGCGTCCCCGGCATCGCCCACGAAACACGGGGCGAGCTCGGCGAGGATGGCGTCGTCGCTGACGGGAGAGCCGCTGAGCTCGGATTCAGCCAGCGCGGCCAACTCGGGCGAGCCGACCAGTGTCACCTCGCAACCCTGCGCGAAATCGCGGATCAGCGCCTTGGTGTATTCGCGCTTCACGGTGCCCCTGGTGCCGAGCACCGACACGCGGCGGCTCCTCGACTGCGCGCAGGCTGGCTTGATCGCAGGCACCGTGCCGACGAAGGGCAGGGAATAAGCGGCGCGCAGATGCGATAGGACCAGCGTGGACGCCGTGTTGCAGGCGATCACGACGAGGTCAGGATCGTGCATGCCGATCAATTCCCCCATAAGCGGCACCACGCGGGCGATGATCTCGTCCTCGCTGTGGTGGCCATACGGGAAGAAGGCGTCGTCCGCGACGTAGACGTAATGCGCGTCGGAGCGCGCAGCCACGACCTCACGCAGGACCGTGAGGCCGCCAAGGCCGGAATCGAACACCAGAATCGTCGGAGAATGGGTCACGTGAACACTCTAGCCCGCCATCGTTACCATTCGGTTTTTGGGGCGGTTTTGCGGCAAGGGCACTTAGGGCTATTTTGGAGCGATTCAATTTCGCGACGGCCACATGTTCCCGGTATCAGCTGCCGTACGGCGGTGCGGATAGGGACAGGCCCGCAAAACTCCGGAGCACCGACATGATCAGAAATACCAGTCACGGCTGGGGCAGCATTTCCCGATGGCTGCACTGGAGTCTGGCGCTGATCATCATCGGCATGATCGGCTTCGGGTGGTGGATGAACCACATCCCGGCGCGTCCCGACCGCTTCTTCTACCGCTCGATCCACGCCGATATCGGCTATGTGATCCTGCTGCTCACCGTGCTGCGCCTGGTGTGGCGCCTCGTCAACCCGACGCCGATCATGCCGGCCGGGACCTCGCGCTGGCAGAAGGTCGCCGCCCATTTCAGCCACGGCGCGCTCTACCTCGCCGTCATCATCGTCACCATGCTCGGCTGGGCGCATTCCGGTGCGCACGCACCTGATTATTCGAACTTCTTCGGCCTGTTTCACGTGCCGCAATTCACGGCTCCCGACCGCGCGGCGGCTGGCGTCTATGAAGACCGCCACATCCTCTTTGCCTATGTGCTGCTCGCCTTGATCGCGATTCACGTGATCGCCGCCGTGTGGCACCATTTCATCCGCCGCGACCGCATTGTGGCGCGGATGGTGACGGACGAGGCGGGGTAGGGCGGACATGGGAGGAAGCATCGCGCCCGCGATTGCTTCGCTGCGCTCGCAATGACGGAGTAAGGTGTGGGGTCACGAAACATCCAATTGCGTCGCAGGAGGCCTCATGCTCACCGTCCATCATCTCGGCAAGTCGCAGTCCGAGCGTATCGTCTGGCTGTGCGAGGAGCTGGGGATTCCCTACGAGTTGAAGCGCTATGCGCGCGATCCCGTCACCATGCTGGCTCCGGCCGAGTACAAGGCGCTGCATCCGGCCGGCACGGCGCCGGTGATCACGGATGGCGAGCTGGTGCTCGCGGAATCCGGCGCCGTCGTCGATTACATCGTTGCAAAATATGGCAACGGCCGACTCGTGCTCGGTCCCACTGATCCCGCCTTCGCGCAGTTTCTATATTGGGTTCATTTCGCCAATGGCAGCCTGCAACCCGGTATGGGACGGATGATGATCCTGAACCGGCTCGATCTCGCCAAGGACAATCCGACCCTGCTCGCGATGAAGGGGCGTCTCGATCGGGCCTACGATCTTCTCGACGCAAGGCTTCGCGAGGCCGAATATCTTGCGGGCAGCGCCTTCACGACCCCCGACATCATGACAGTTTTCTCGCTGACCACGATGCGCTACTTCCAGCCCTATGACCTCCAGCGCTCTCCGAACGTGGTCAAATATCTCGGCCGCATCAGTGCGCGGGCGGGCTATCGGCGTGCGATGGAGAAGGGCGACCCGGGCATGGCGCTGCTCTTGGACTGAGCGGCGAGGCGATCGCTCACGCGATCCTGTTCGTGGTGGCGGCCCTCTCTGTTGCCAGCTGCTTCTGCAGGCGCTCGATGTTTTGCAGCAGCCGCTGGCTAGTCAGCACCAGGAAGTAATAGCCGAACTGCGGGTCCTGGAAGTAGATCTCGAGCAGCCGGTCGTAGGTGATCGTCAGCACCTGGCCGTCCTCGATGCACTCGACCGTTCCGGTGCGCCGGTTGTCCGGCGTGAGGAAGCCGAGTTCGCCCATGAGCGTTCCGGGCAGGATCTCGATGTTGATCTCCTTGACCAGGAACTTGCCGGTGACGGTGAGGAACATCTCGTTAGCCGGATCGCGCAGCTTGAACAGCGTATCGCCGCGACGATATTTGCGCTCGGTCATGAACGGCTTGAGCCATTCGATCGACATGTCGCCTTCGGCTGCATGGCGCGCCTTCTTGACGAGCTTGAGCATCTGCCGCAGGCGCAAGGCGTTGATCGGTAGCAGCAGGAGATAGAGCAGGAAGGTCGACACGTTGGCGGAGAGCGCGCCGAAGACGGCGAAGAACGCGCAGCCGACCATGTTAGCGACGCGCAGCGGCACCATGGTCCGCATCAGAAGGGTAGCGACGAAGAAGCCGGCGCCGACCGCGGCGAACATATTGGCCAACGTGATATTCTGGACGAAGATCTCCAGCATCCGATTGAAGATCGAGTCATAGGTGACGTTGTTCGGATCGAGGCCCATCTGGACCAGGATCTTCGCGATCCTGAGGTTATCCGTCGCCGCCTCGAGAATGCGGTCGAGGATCGACGAAATGTCTGCGCTGCCGGACGGCATGGTACTATCCCCGCGTAAGGCCTTCAGTCCCGGTCGGTATTCTCGACACCTATAGCCGAAATCGAACGACGACCGCTTGAATGAAGTTTTGGGCCGCCGTGCCGCAAGAGGCAAATTTTAGCCTGATCGGGCGTTTCGGCAATTGCCTGTTTGGCGGTGCATATGGCCGTGGCGCGCCCGCGATTCGGGGGCCAGTGGGTACGAGCCTCGGCGTGGTCGACCTCGGCGGCCGACCGGGCGAGGGGGACCAGGCGTGGGCGTGGGGCGATCCCCCCGCCTTAGGGCTTGGCGGGCGGCACGACCTCCTGCTCGACCAAGCCGAGGTGCCCCGGCAGTGAACCAGCGCGCAGCAGCATGGCGACGCTGTTTGCTTCCTCCAGGGTGAAATTGCCGGAGATCTGGCCCGAGCCGCCGGTGATGGGCTCGCGGATGATGGGGGCGGAGATCACCTTGCCGTCGAGCACGATGGCGAAGGGCTTTGCGATATTCTCTTCGGTGATGTGGGCAAAGCGCCGCGTGCCGCGGCCGTTGAAGCGGAACGAGGCGATCGGCTCTTTCGTGGCGCTCGCAAACCCCGGGCCCGCATAGCTGATGTCGTCGCCGTCGAGCACGCTGTCCTTGGCGACCAGATAAAGGCTCTTGTCCTTGAAGCCGGGCAGGACTTCCGTGCCTGCCGGTGGCGTGCCGGATTGCGCCTGCTCCGGCGGCACCGAGAGGTCGATCAGGCGGAAGCCGACCTTGACCCTGCGGGCGAAGACCGCGGTGACGCGCTCGGGCTCCATCACACCGGGCAGGAAGATGCGGATGCGGTCGGTCCCATCGGGCTGGACGCTGGCCAGCTGGACGCCGGCCTCCTTCAGACGCTGCTCGATCATGGCGATGGCATCTTCGACGAGTTCGTGCAACCGCGCGGCGGATGCCGCATTGGTCGGCACGAGCCTGACCAGTCCGTCGCCGTCGGTCACGGCGAGTGCATGCGACGGCAATCCTTCCGCGGCCGACGCGAGCTTGCGCGCGAGTTGCTCGCGGCCCTTGACGTCGGCAATCTTCAACTCGACGCCGCCGTCGCGGATCGCAAGACCGGAGAAGGCGATCTTGCCCTCGCGCAGGTTCTTGTAGACGTCGTCGCGCAAATCCGTGACTACGCTCTCGCGCAGGCCATCGGTGTCCACCTTGTAGACGATGCGTGACCCGCCGAGCTTCTCCATCTTGTCGCCGATGAAGGCCGAGATCTTGGCGCGCATCTTGTCGAGCTGGCCGTCCTCGGCGAGTGCCGCGCGGGGCAGGGCGATCACCGATGTCATGATCCCCGCTGTCACGGCGAGCGCGATGAACAGCCGGGTAG
Organism: Bradyrhizobium sp. Kon56; assembly: GCF_055807635.1. Classification (NCBI taxonomy): domain Bacteria; kingdom Pseudomonadati; phylum Pseudomonadota; class Alphaproteobacteria; order Hyphomicrobiales; family Nitrobacteraceae; genus Bradyrhizobium; species Bradyrhizobium sp. Kon56. The sequence continues at coordinate 115,906 of NZ_JBVVOU010000007.1, forward strand.
CGCAATCCCGCGGGGCGTAGTCATGATCACCTCAGTCTTGCGCCAGGGCGCTGGCGAGGACGCCGGCATGTGAGTCCTATGCCAGTTCTTGGTCCCCGGATCGGGCGCGCAGGTTCAAAAGCCTCTCACCACAGCCCGAGGCCGTTAGGTCATGGACGAACGCCAAATCATCCATCATTCTGCCCGTGCTCGGCCGGCCCATCGGTCGAGGCCACGCCAAACCAAAATGTCAAAAGACAGGGGGCGCGGACATGCATCTGAGGGAGGACGGAATTCCATGGCGGGCATCCACGCGCTCGATCGGCTCATCGGCAGCGACTATCCGGACCTGGCGACGGACGCCGAGGTTCGAGCCTTCGAGCAGGTCCCTTACGCCGATCGCGTCGCGGCCGACAGCACCTATGACGCCATCAGGCTGGGTGCGGTCCGCAACCCCAACGGGCCGGCGATCCAGTTCCTGCAAAATGCCGATCCCGCCGACACGCCGGTCGTGGTCACGTACCGCGACTTCATCGCGCGCGTCACGCAGGCCGCCAACATGCTTCACGCGCTGGGCGTGGAGAAGGGCGACGTCGTCAGCTTCATGCTGCCGCTGGTGCCGGACGCCTTTGTAACGCTGTTCGGCGCGGAAGCCGCCGGCATCGCCAATCCCGTCAATCCGCTCCTGGAGCCGCACCAGATCGCGGAGATCCTCGAGGCCACGAATACGAAAATCCTGGTGGCGCTCGGGCCGATGCCGGGCACCGACATCTGGCAGAAAGTCGAGCAGATCAGGCCGCAACTCAAGCAGCTCAAGGCGATCGTGCAGGTGTTCGGTGCTGGCGATCCGGCGAGAGGAATCTTTGCCTTCAACGACCTCATCAAGCCGCAGCCTTCGGACCGCCTTATCAGCGGACGCAAGATTCTCGGCAGCGACATCGCCGCCTATTTCCACACCGGCGGCACCACCGGCACGCCAAAGCTGGTGCGGCACACGCATGCCAACCAGGTCTATCAGGCCTGGGCGCTCAATCTGCTGCTGAAGTCGAAGCCGGGCGCCAACATGCTGTTCGGCATGCCGCTGTTTCACGTCGGGGGCTCCTTGACGCAGGTGCTGACGACGCTGTCGGCTGGCGGTTCGCTGGTCGTGCTGTCGCCGAGCGGATGGCGCAACCCGAGTGCGGTGAAGAACATCTGGCAACTGGTCGAGCGCTTCAAGCCGGAGGCGCTGTCGAGCGTCCCCACGGTACTCGCCGCGACGCTCGCGGTACCGCCTGGCAATGCGGACATCTCCAGCCTGAAATATGCAGCCGGTGGGGGCTCCGCGATCCCGGTCGCGGTGGGGTCTGCGATCCAGGACAAGCTCAAGCTGCCGGTCGTCGAGGTCTACGGCATGACCGAGACCTCGAGCGTGCACACGCTGGCCTATCGGTCGCGGCCGATCCGGCTCGGTTCGGTCGGCCTTCCCATGCCTTACGCGCGGGTCCGCATCGTCCAGCTCGATGCCGAGGGCAAGCTGATCCGCGACTGCGCGCCGGACGAGATTGGCGTCGTCATCATGGCTGGCCCAGGCGTGTTCGGCGGCTATCTCAACGACGAGCACAACAAGGGTGCCTTCGTCGACGAGGTCTGGGTCAATTCCGGCGATCTTGGCCGGCTCGATGCCGACGGCTATCTCTGGATCACCGGCCGCGCCAAGGATCTCGTGATCCGCGGGGGCCACAACATCGATCCGGCGCCGATCGAGGAGATCATGTTCCGGCATGCCGCCGTCGGCTTTGCCGCCGTGGTCGGCCAACCCGACGCCTATGCCGGCGAGCTGCCGGTCGGTTACGTGCAGCTGAAGCCGGGCGCGACCGTCGAGCCGGGCGAGCTGGAGACATGGGTGCGCGAGCGTACGCCGGAGCGCGCCGCCGTTCCCGTACAGGTCATCTCGATCGATCCGATGCCGGTGACGGGCGTCGGCAAAGTGTTCAAGCCGCAGCTGCGCTGGGACGCAGCCCAGCGCGTGTTCACGAAGGTGCTGACGCCGCTCACTGAGCGCGGCATCGACTGCAAGGTCAGGGTCGGCGCCCACGGCAGCCACGGTTCGATCGCCACCGTGACGCTCGCGGGCCTGCCGGCGGATCAGCGCGAGGCGGTTGCGAGCGAGGTGCACGCACTGCTTGCACCGTTCGTGATGCGCCACGAGGTGGTGCAAATGTAACGGGCTCAACAGACGGCTTTGGCGTCAGCTCCAGAGCAGGGCGACGCTTCGCCGCATCATCCATACCCCGATAGAGCCCCTTATGTGACAAGTATCACATAGGAAGAATTGGTAATTGAGCCATGGTCCGAATAGTCTCGTGGAATTGCATCCGGGGGGACGCAAGTGATTCCGTTTCGGATATTTGTTTTGTTGATTTTGGCCATTGGCCTCGCCTGCGGACCAGCCCATGCGGACCGGCGGGTGGCGCTTGTCATCGGCAATTCCGCCTACAAGAGCGCGCCCAAGCTCGGCAATCCCGTCAACGATGCCACTCTGGTCGGCGGCATGTTCAAGAAGGCGGGCTTTGATTCCGTCGATGTCAGGCTGGATCTCAGCGCCAGCGAGATGCGGCGCATGTTGCGCGAGTTCGCCGGCAGGACCCGCGATGCCGATATGGCGGTGATCTATTACGCCGGCCACGGCATCGAGCTGGAAGGCACCAACTATCTCATTCCGATCGACGCGACGCTGGAGACGGATGGCGACGTACTCGACGAGACCATCCCGGTGGAGCGCGCGCTGTTCGCGGTCGAGCCGGCCAAGCAGCTTCGTCTGATCATCCTCGACGCCTGCCGCGACAATCCGTTTTCCAAGAGCATGAAGCGGACGCTGGCTTCGCGCGCGATCGGACGCGGGCTTGCGAAGGTCGAGCCGACCAGCCCCAACACCATGATCGCCTTCGCGGCAAAGGCCGGTTCGACTGCGTCCGACGGCGATTCGAGGAACAGCCCGTTCGCCACCGCGCTGGTCGAGCACTTGCCCAAGCCGGGCCTAGATTTGCGCAAGGCGTTCGGATTCGTGCGCGACGACGTGCTGAGGAGCACCGGGAACAAGCAGGAGCCCTTCGTGTATGGCTCGCTGGGCGGCGATGACGTGCCGTTGGTTGCTGCCAAGCCGGCTGCAACCGGTCCGCAGGCAAATCCGCAGGATTCGATTCGCAGGGATTACGAGCTCGCGCTGCAGCTTGCCACGCGCGACGGTTGGGAAGCCTTCCTGGCGCAATATCCCGAAGGCTTCTATGCCAATCTGGCCAAGGGCCAGATGAACAAGATCGCTGCTGAAGAAACGCGCGCGTCGGCCGAGCAAAAAGCGAACGCGGCCGAGCAGCAGAAGGCAAGGCTCATTGCCGAACGCGCCCAGAAGGCCGAGCAGGACAAGGCGGCCGCGGCTGCCAAGGCCGCCGAAGAGGCCCGGGTCGCGGCGGAGAAGCAGAAGCAGATCGAGCAGGCAAGGGCGGACGCGGCCGAGCACCAGCGCAAACTGGCTGAGGCTGCCGCGGCAAAAGCACAAGCCGAGAAGCAGGCAGCGGAGAAGGCCAGGGCCGAGCTTGCCGCCAAGCAGGCCGCCGAGAAGGCGGAGCAGGCGGTAAAACCGGCGGCCGATCGGCAGATGCCTGAGGTCGAGCAGAAAGTTGCAGCCCTTGCGCCGGCGCCGGCATCCACATTGTCGGTGGCTGATCTGACGAAATCACTCCAGAGCGAACTGCGCCGCGTCGGCTGCCTGTCCGTCACTGCGGACGGCGACTGGAATTCAGCTTCGCAGCGCTCGCTGGCGCTGTTCAACAAATACGCCGGTACTCAGTTCGATGCCAAGCTCGCCAGCGCCGACGCGCTCGATGCCCTGAAAGCCAAGCCGGGACGCGTCTGCCCGCTCATTTGCAATTTCGGCTCCAAGGCCGACGGCGATCAATGCGTGAAGATTACCTGCCGCGCCGGCTATCGCGTCGGTGATGACAACGAGTGCGAAAAGATTCAGGAGAAGAAGCCGGTCGCCACGCGTGAGGAATCGCGGAGGCGGGATACGGACCGGAAGGCAAGCGAATCTTCGCCGTCCAGGCCTGAGGCGAGTGGACAGATTATTTGCAGCTCGACGGGATGTCGCCCGGTGCAAAAGGGATGTCGGCTTGTCAGCGGGACGATCCCCGGCAGGGTTAGTTCGAATACAGCCACAGGCGGCAACTTCGAGGTCTGCAATTAGGGTGTCACAGGCAATCGCCCGTAAAAGGCTCGGCGTTTCATGATCGTCTTGCGATCTCTTTCACTGTTGATTTTCGGTCTTTGGCTGGGGTGCGGATCGGCCCAGGCCGACAAGCGCGTTGCGCTCGTCATTGGCAATTCCGCTTACAAGAACGCACCGCGGCTTGCGAACCCGGTGAATGACGCCGGGCTCGTGGGCAGCATGTTCAGGAACGCAGGCTTCGATACGGTCGAGGTCAGGCTGGATCTCAACGCCAGCGAAATGCGGCGATCGTTGCGCGAGTTCGCGGCCAGGACGCGCGATGCCGACATGGCAGTCATCTACTATGCGGGCCATGGCATCGAGCTGGACGGCAGCAACTATCTCGTTCCGACCGATGCGATGCTGGAAACTGACGGTGACGTCCTCGACGAGACGGTCGCGCTGGATCGCGCGCTGTACGCGGTCGAACCGGCCAAACAACTCCGTCTCGTCATCCTCGATGCGTGCCGCGACAACCCATTCGCCAAGACGATGAAGCGCACCCTGGCCTCGCGCGCGATTGGTGGCGGACTTGCCAAGGTCGAGCCGACCAGTCCGAACACGATGATCGCCTTTGCGGCCAAGGCGGGATCGACGGCGTCGGATGGCGACTCCCGCAACAGCCCGTTCGCGGTCGCGCTGACCGATCATCTCCCGAAGCCCGGGCTCGACTTGCGCAAGGCATTCGGTTTTGTCCGTGACGACGTCTTGAAGAAGACCGGCAACAAGCAGGAGCCGTATGTCTATGGCTCCCTGGGCGGCAGCGACGTGCCGCTGGTGCCGCTGAGGCCAGTCGCCGCAGCAGGTCCGCAGGCGAACCCGCAGGACAGTGTGCGCAAGGACTACGAGCTGGCGCTTCAGGCCGGCCTGCGCGAAGCCTGGGAAGCATTCCTCCAGACCTATCCGGACGGCTTTTACGCCAACCTCGCTCGTGTGCAGTTGAAGAAGATTGCCGCCGAGGAGGATCGCACGGTGGCGACCGAGAAGGCGCGTCTGGCCGAACAGGAGAAGGCGAGGCTCGCGACCGAACGAGCCCAGAAGGCCGAGCAGGAGAAAGCCGCCGCAGCTGCCAAAGCCGCGGAAGAGGCGAGGATCGCGGCCGAGAAAGCCAAGCAGATCGAGCAGGCCAAGGCGGAGGCGGCCGAACGAGATCGCAAGGCGGCGGAAGCTGCCGCGGCCAAGTCGCTCGCGGAGAAGCGGGCGCTCGAGAAAGCGGCGACGGAGGCCGCAACGAAGCAGGCGGCGGACAAGCAGGCGGCTGATGCCGAAAGCAGGAAGGTCGCCGCGCTGTCGCCGCCGCCAAGCTCCCCGCCGCCCGGCGATCTCGCGAAATCCGTTCAGAGCGAGCTGCGCCGCGTCGGCTGTCTTTCGGCCGCCGCTGACGGCGATTGGAACGCCGCATCGCAACGCTCGCTGACGCTGTTCAACAAATATGCCGGCACCCAACTCGACGCGAAGCTTGCAAGCGTCGACGCGCTCGATGCGCTGAAGGCGAAGCCAGGACGCGTCTGTCCGCTCGTATGCAATTTCGGCTTCAAGGCCGACGGCGATCAATGCGCGAAGATCACCTGCCGCGCCGGCTATCACGTCGGCGATGACAATGAATGCGAGAAGGTGCCGGAGAAGAAGCCGGTGGTCACGCGCGAGGATTCGAAGAGGCGCGACCAGGACCGCAAGGAGGCGGAGTCCGCGGCTCCGAAGTCGCAGTCCTCCGGGCAGATGATCTGCAACAACGCCGGATGCAGACCGGTCGCAAAGGGCTGTCACCTCGGGCCGGTGCCCAATGCGAACGCCAGCGCCAAGATCACCGGCGAGGTCTGCAACTGAGGGCCAGGCAGCGGTGATGTCCGGCCGGACCAGACACGTCTGCGGTTGAGGTGAGGGCAGGCGACACGAGGCTTGCGTGCCCCGCCGCAAGCGAGCATCATTCCCAAAAAAATGGGGAAAACCGATGCTTGAGCTCTCGCGCCGCAGTCACCTTCAGCAATTGTCGGCCGTGCTCGGATCCGCCGCGCTGCCTGGGTGGTCGAGATGCGCTAGGGCTTCGGAGGCAGACATTCCCTCCGAGGGCATCGGCAAGGGCATCAAGCACATCTCCTACAGCGACATCGGCGGACGGCCCGACAGTGTGCAGGTGATGTTCAACCGGCAGCATGTCTATGTCGGACATATGTTCAGCGACGGCGTGACGGTCCTGGACGCATCCGATCCGCGTGCGCTGAAGCCGGTCAATTTCTTCACCGCGGGACAATACACTCGCACCCACCATTTACAGGTGGCGGAAGACCTGCTGCTGCTTGCAAACGGCGCCAACATCGTCGCGATGCAGTCCTACGACAATATGCGCGGCTATTTCGAGAACACGCTGGTCGACAGCATCACCAAGGCCAAGAAATTCCGCTGTGGGCTGTCGATCCACGACATATCGAAACCGAACGAGATGCGCGAAATCGCATTCCTCGAAATGCCCGGCTTCGGCATCAATCGGCTGTGGTGGCCGGGCGGCCGCTATGCCTATGTATCGGCGCATCTCGACGGGTTCACCGACCACATCCTTTGCGTGGTCGATCTCAAGACCATCACCAAGCCGGAGATCGTCGCGAAATGGTGGCTGCCGGGCATGAACCGTGCGGCCGGCGAGCCGGCAACGCCGAAGGGCAAGCGCTTTGCGCTCCATCACATGATCACGGCGGGTGATCGCGGCTATGCTGCCTGGCGCGATGGCGGCTTCACCATTCACGACATCGGCGATCCCGTGAATCCAAAGCTGCTGTCCCACATCAACTGGTCGCCGCCCTTCGCCGGCGGGACGCATACGCCGCTGCCGCTGCCCAAGCGACAGCTCGCAATCGTCGCCGACGAAGCGAACGCGGACAATTGCGCCAAGGGGCTGTTCCATACATTCGTTCTCGACGTGCGCGCGCCGGCAAATCCGGTGCCGATCGCGACCCTGCCGACCCCGCGCGACCGCGATTTCTGCACGAACGGCACCTTCGGTCCGCATAATCTGCACGAGAACCGCCCGGGCTCGTTCCAGAGCGAGGAGACGATCTTCGCAACCTACAACAATGCCGGCGTCAGGGTGTTCGACGTCAGGGACGCCTTCGCACCGAAGGAGATCGCGTATTGGGTGCCGCCGACACCGAAAAAGCTCATCGATCCGCGCCCGAACGTCGCGCTCGCGGCCAAAACCTGCGACGCCTATGTCCGGCCTGACGGGCTGATGTTCGTCTCCGACTGGAACGCCGGCATGCACGTGCTGCAATATCAGGGATGAGCGGTGTTGTAGGGTGGGCAAAGGCGCGAAGCGCCGTGCCCACCATTTGCAGCGGAGAAGTTTGTGGTGGGCACCCTTTCGCTTTGCCCACCCGGCGAGACCTGCACTAACCCGCCGGCATCCGCGTCTCTACCAGGCGCGCCCAATACGACGCGCCGTGGCCGAGGATGTTGTCGTTGAAGACGTAGGCCGGGTGGTGGCACTCGTTGCCGTCGCCCATGCCGACCAGGATCATCGCGCCGGGGCGCGCTTCCAGCATGAAGGAGAAGTCTTCGGCGCCCATCATGGGAATGAACTTGTCGTTGACGCGCTCGGCACCGACGATGTCGCGGGCGACGTCGGCGGCAAGGCCGGCCTCGCGCGCATGGTTCATCGTCACCGGATACATCCGCATGTACTTCGTTTCGGCCGAGCCGCCATAGGCGCGGGCGACGCTCTCGGCGACCTCGCCGATGCGGCGCTCGACGAGATCGCGCACTTCAGGATCGAGCGTGCGCACGGTGCCGCCGAGCTCGGCGACCTCCGGAATGATGTTGAAGGCGGTTCCGGAGTGGAATTGCGTGATCGAGATGACGGCCGATTTGAGCGGATCGACGTTGCGCGCGACGATCGATTGCAGCGCGTTGACGATCTGAGCGCCGATCAGCACGCTGTCGATGGACTTGTGCGGACCCGCGCCGGCATGGCCGCCCTTGCCGTGCACCGTGATCTGGATGTTGTCGGAGGAGGCGAGCATCGCGCCGGGTGTGGTCGCGAAATGGCCTTCGGGCAGGCCCGGCATGTTGTGCATGCCATAGACCTCCTGGATATTCCAACGCGTCATCAGCCCGTCCTCGACCATGGCTTTGCCGCCGCCGCCGCCTTCTTCCGCGGGCTGAAAGATCACCACGGCCGTGCCGTCGAAATTGCGCGTCTCGGCGAGGTATTTGGCGGCGCCGAGCAGCATCGCGGTGTGGCCGTCATGGCCGCAAGCGTGCATCTTGCCGGGGACCTTGGAGGCATAGGGTACGCCCGACGTCTCCATGATCGGCAGCGCATCCATGTCGGCGCGCAGGCCAATGGTCTTGCCCGAGGCGGACTTGCGGCCGCGGATCACGCCGACGACGCCGGTGCGGCCGATGCCCGTCACCACCTCGTCGCAGCCGAACTCGCGCAAGCGGTCGGCGACGATGCCGGCGGTGCGGTGGACGTCGTATTGCAGCTCCGGATTCTCGTGGAAGTCATGGCGCCAGGCGGCCATTTCGTCGGAGAGGGCGGCAACGCGGTTGACGATGGGCATGAGGGAGGTCCGCCTTGATTTGTAGCCCGGATGAGCGAAGCGAAATCCGGGATTTTTTGTGGGAAAAGTCCCGGGTGTCGCTGCGCTCACCCGGGCTACGAATGACGCTCAGCTTTCGCCGAACACGCGCTTGAAGATCGTGTCGACGTGCTTGAAGTGATAGCCGAGGTCGAACTGCTCGTCGATTTCGGCGTCGGTGAGATACTTCTTCACTTCAGCGTCCTTCTTCAGGAGCTGGAGGAAGTCGCCCTCGCCGCGCCAGACCGGCATGGCGTTGCGCTGCACGAGCTTGTAGGCGTCCTCGCGGCTTGCGCCCTTCTGCGTCAGCGCCAGCAGAACGCGCTGCGAATGCACGAGGCCGCCGAGGCGGTCGAGGTTCTTCTGCATGTTGGCGGGGTACACCAGCAGCTTGTCGATCAGGCCGGCGAGGCGGACCAGCGCGAAGTCCAGCGTCACGGTCGCGTCGGGGCCCATCATGCGTTCGGCAGAGGAGTGCGAGATATCGCGCTCGTGCCAGAGCACGACGTTCTCCAGCGCCGGGGTCACATAGGCGCGCACCATGCGCGACAGCCCGGTGAGGTTTTCCGAGAGCACCGGATTGCGCTTGTGCGGCATCGCGGACGAACCCTTCTGCCCTTCGGAGAAGAACTCCTCGGCTTCCAGCACTTCGGTGCGCTGCATGTGGCGGATCTCCACCGCGAAACGCTCGACCGAGGAAGCGATCACACCGAGCGTCGAGAAATACATCGCGTGGCGGTCGCGGGGGATGACCTGCGTCGAGATCGGCTCGGGGACGAGGCCCATGGCATTGGCAACATGCTGTTCGACGCGCGGGTCGATCTGGGCAAAAGTGCCGACCGCACCAGAGATGGCGCAGGTGGCGACTTCCTTCCGCGCCGCGATCAGGCGCTCCCTGGCGCGCGAGAATTCGGCATAGGCATAAGCGAGCTTGAGGCCGAAGGTCACGGGTTCGGCATGGATGCCGTGGCTGCGGCCGATGGTCGGCGTCATCTTGTGCTCGAGGGCGCGCTTCTTCAGCGCCGCCAGCACCTTGTCGAGGTCGGCGAGCAGCAGGTCGGCGGCGCGAGTGAGCTGGACGTTGAGGCAGGTGTCGAGCACGTCGGAGGAGGTCATGCCCTGATGGACGAAGCGCGCTTCGGGGCCGACGATCTCGGCGAGGTGGGTGAGGAAGGCGATGACGTCGTGCTTGGTCTCGCGCTCGATCTCGTCGATGCGGGCGACGTCGAAAGTGGCGTCCTTGGCCTTGGCCCAGACCGTTTTGGCGGCCTCCTTGGGAATCGTGCCGAGCTCGGCAAGGGCGTCCGCCGCATGCGCCTCGATCTCGAACCAGATCTTGAACCGGGTCTGCGGCTCCCAGATCGAGGCCATTTCCGGGCGGGTATAGCGGGGGATCATTGGACTGCTCCAGGAAGGTGGGCGGGCGACCCAGAAGGGGCGACCTGCCAAAATGCTTTTTACGCCGTGACTTAGCAGAGCGGGGAGAGCGAAACAAACGGCACCGGCAACGTAGCGGGGGATGATTGGGCTGGGTGGGGGCATCGGCCGGCCGCGGCGCGCGATGAGCGGAACGTGCCCCGGGGCCGCAGATATTAACTGTCAATCACGGATCATTGACTGACAGATATTGAAATCTGTCAGCGAGACGTGTATATCCGTTCTCGGACGCTCCAATTGGGCGTCTGGCGGCATCCCGGGAGCCCGACGTCCCAAGCAGATGGGGGATTGAGGGTCGCAATTGAACAACAGGGACCGCCAATTGATTGGAGACTTACGACAATGACGACCGAAATCATCAATTTGACCGGGACGATTGGGCACTGGCTCAATTTACTGGTGGCGCGCCAGATCGCGGCGCAGGCTGCAAAACTGCCTCATTAAGGCGAGAGCTTTCCGAAACGACCGGCACGGGCGCTTCGGAAGCAGCTCTGTCGCCGGGTAACTGAGCCCTCAACGGGAACATGGTGCTGGCATGAACGAAGCCGTTATCTTGACGCCGGAGCGGATCCTCGAAGTCACCGAGGACGTGCTGCGGCGTTACGGACTGGCCAAAGCCACCGTGGTCGACGTTGCCCGTGCGCTCGATGTGAGCCATGGCAGCGTCTATCGCCATTTCCCGAGCAAGGCTTCGCTGCGCGAAGCGGTTGCCAAACGCTGGCTTGACCGCATCGACGCGCCGCTGCTGGCGATTGCCAAGGAGCAGGGCCCGGCGCCTGACAGGCTCGACCGCTGGCTGCGCACGCTGTTCGCCGCCAAACGTTCGCGTGTGCTCGACGACCCCGAGATGTTCGACACTTATCTGACCCTGGCGCGCGAAGCCTGCGCGGCCGTCAAATGTCACAAGGACACCATGATCGACCAGATCGCGGCAATCCTGTCCGACGGCGTGACGCAGGGCGTGTTCGCCGTCGATGACGTCAAGACCACCGCGCGTGCGATCTTCGATGCCACAGTCCGCTTTCACCATCCGGCCCATGCCGACGAGTGGAAGGATGCCGATCTCTCGGCGCGTGTCGATGCGACGCTGGCGCTGGTATTGCGCGGGCTGAAGGCGTAGGCCGAATACTCCACGCGCTGTTCCAAAGCCGTTCGATCGTCCGCATGGGCGGCGCTTTTATCCGTCGACCTTGTGGGCGAGGGCACCATCGCGAAGCGAACGCGGATGGTGGGACTTTTTCCGCGCACGAAGAGCGGTACCCGCCAATGGCACGACCGGCGGGCTTTCCGGATACGCATTGACTTCAATTTCGACGAGGTCCTTCGCCCGCTTTCGAAGCCTGTAGAATGCAAGCTCCTGTTCGAGCATGGGGCAGTGGAATCGAATGGTTGCTGTGTCTGGCAAGCGGCAGAGTTCATCGATGAGCTCGCCGACAGTGATGAGCGCGGGATAGGTAGCTTCGCGGATAGCCTTACTCATGGCGGAACTCCTTCACTGCGGTACTAACTGGAGTTCGATGGCCTCCGTTCCAATCCGCATCGCAAGGCGGTCGAAATATACCTGGGAGACGCCCGCATGCGGAGGATGGCTCCGTGCGCCTGCCTCCAGGGAGGGGCAAACATCTAGATCTTCGTCAGTCCACAATTGGCTGCCAGCCGCACCAGCTGCGCATCCGTGCGCGCGCCGGTCTTGGTCTTGATCAGATAGTGATAGTTCTGCACCGTCTTGACGCTGAGATTGAGATGCGCAGCGATCTGTTCGGTCGTGGCACCGCCGGCGAACTGGCGCAGGATCTCGATCTCGCGTTCTCCCAATTGATCCAGCGCCGAGCCCGCCGACAGACTGTCCTCGGCCAAGATGTGCGCGATGTCGTCGCTCATGGCGCGCTCGCCGCGGGCAACGCTGCGGATCGCGGACACGACCGCGGACGGCTCGCTACTCTTGGTGACGAAGCCGCTGGCGCCGGCACTGAAGGCTGCCTTCACCAGAACGGCTTCGTTGTGCATGGTAAAGACGAGGATGCGCGCCCGCGGACTGCGCGCGCGGATGTTGCGGATGGCTTCCAGTCCGCTCGCGCCGGGCATCGAGATATCAAGCACGACGACATCAGGATCGCTCGCCTTGAAGGCGCTGTAGGCATCCGCAGCGTTGTCGGCTTCCGCCACGACATGCAGATCACCCTGGCTTTCCAGCACGCGCCGATAGCCTTGCCGCACGATCGGATGGTCGTCGACCAGCAGCACGGAAATGCCCGTTGCCGTAATCTCGTTCATGCCGGCCTCATGCGGCGAGCGGGATGGTGGCGGCGACGCTGAGTCCGCCTCGGGCGGGCAGGATCGAGAATGATCCACCGGCCGCTGCGACGCGCTCGCAGATGCCGGTGAGGCCGAAGCCGGCCGACTGCTTGACGCGTGCCGCGTCGCCGCCGCCATCGTCGTCGACACGGATCAGCAATGCATCGTCGTCGCCCGCGCGCCGTTCCACGCTGAGCGAAATCTCGCGTGCCGCGCCGTGGCGCAACGCGTTGGTCAGGCATTCCTGCGCGACGCGATAGGCCGTGATAGCGGCCGGGCCGCTGATGTCGGTGAGGTCGCCCTTGAGATCGAGCTGGATCGTCGGCCGCGCCGAGCTCTGCGAGCGCCAGCTATCCACCAAATTCACGAGGCTCGCCTCCAGCCCAAGCTCGGCGGGCAGAGGATTGCGCAGGCGCTTCAGCGCGTCGCGCAGCGAGGCCATCAGATGATGCGTGGCCTGCGAGATCATCCGCGCGTCCTGCACGATGTCGTCGCGCTTATCTGCCTTCGTGCTCGCCGTTTCGATGGTGTTGGCGAAGGCGAGGATGGCCGAGAGATTTTGTCCGAACTCGTCGTGCAGCTCGCGGGCGAGCGCGCAGCGTTCGTCGTCGCGGATCTCGATCAGGCGCCGCGTCAGCGCCGCGCGCTGTTCGGTCGCCTCCTCCAGCCGGCCGCCGAGCTCGCCGACGGCGCTGCCGATCATCGCCAGCTCCATCGAGCGGAAGCGCGGCAGTTTCGTGCGATAATGGCCGCGGGCCATGCGCTGCAAGGCCGTGACGATCGTGCGCGCCGGCGCCAGCGCATGCGCGATCGCGAGCGAGGCCAGCAGCGCGATCGCCGCCGCCATCAAAAGCGCGACGTCGATCACGTTGAGGATGTACTCCCAGGCGAGCGAAATGGCGGCCGTTTCATCCGGCGTCGCGACCACCGTTCCGGCGGTCGCCGCGCGGGGACTGACGGGCCGTATCACTTCGGCATGGCTGCCGAGGAAGGTCGGCACGATCGACGCGAACCAGCGCGGCGGCGTCTTGCCCAGCCCCTCGCTCTGGCCGCAGAGCGGCTTTTCGAATGCGATGGCCGGTTGGAATTCGACGCAGACGCCGGGCGAGATCAGCTTCATCGTCTCCAGCGTGCGCCACTCCGGAACCGGCAGAAGCTGCTCGCGTGTTCTGCTGCTACGCAACAGGAATTCGTGCCAATACAGGGCCTGAAGCGCCTGGGCGACCCGCTGCGCCGAGGCCGCAGTTGCCCGGTCGACGCTGCGATAGGCGTCGAACGTGGCCCAGATCGTCGCCGCCCCAAGGCAGAGCGCGACGATGAGAAACAGACGGGCGACAAGCTGAAGCACAAGGCGCATGCGATCACCCCAAAGTTTGCTAAGGTCAGCCTAACAACGCCGCCGCGCCTTGCCAATTGCGAGGCACGGCAAGATGGCAGCTCGGGCAAATTTCCCAAGCCGGATTGGGCATGGCTCTTTGGACGGGGGGCGGCGGCTTTGATCTAATGGGCGGAATTCACGGCCAGGAGCGGTGCAGCATGAGTTCGATGACGATTGGGCCAATCGCGGGGCCTGCTGCCGACCCATCCGAGCGCAGTGCGCTCCTGTTCTGGATGATCTTCACCGGGCTTTCGATCTTCGCCGTCGTGCTGCTGTGGCGGTTCGGCCTGATCCGCCTGATGCTGACCTCAGATCGGACCTACATTTCCAGCGTGATCGCGCTGCTCTATGTCCTCACCTGCGGTCACTGCTTCCTGCGCACGCGGGCCATTGCCCGCGAGGGCGCGGCGGCAAGGCGCTGCCGCGCGGTGCTTGCGGCCCCCGAGGGCGGCAGGGCGCTCGACGTCGGCGCTGCCGCGCTGCCGCGCGGGCTGGTGCGGGACCACATTGAGAGCCTCGTGACCAAGGCCGCGGCGCAGGACTACCGCCCCGTCGACCAGACGCTATTGCTGCGAACGCTCGCCGACCGGCTGCGCGGCTCCAACGGCTTCGGGGCCTTCGTCTCGGATACGCTGATGAAGCTCGGCCTGCTCGGCACCATCGTCGGCTTCATCATCATGCTGGCGCCGATCGCGGGACTGGATGCCGCCGACAAGGTCGCGATGCGATCATCGATGGGACTAATGAGCGACGGCATGGCGGTCGCGATGTACACGACGCTGGCGGGCCTCGTCGGTTCGATCCTGGTCCGCATCCAGTATTACATGCTGGATGCCGCGACCCAGAAGGTGTTCTCGGATGCGGTGGTGCTGACCGAGACCTATGTGACGCCGGTGCTGGAACGTAAGGGCGCTGGAATCGCGACATGATGGATGATTTCGGTCTCTATCCGCGCGAGGAGCCGTTCGATCCCTTGGGCGTGATGCTGTTCAAGGCGCTCCAGGTGATCGCTTTCCTGTTCTTCCTCGCGCTGCTCGCGGTCTCGCCGGACGCCAAGGACGGCAAGATCGACTCCAAGGCCGAGTTCATGATCACGCTGGACTGGCCCGACAGCCATCCCGACGATCTCGACCTGTTCGTGCAGGATCCCGTGGGCAATATCGCCTGGTATCGCCACCGCGAGGCCGGCTTCCTCACGCTTGACCGCGACGATCGCGGCGGAGCCAACGACTTCATCATGGTCAACGGCAAAAAGATTGCCTCGCCGATCCGCGAAGAGATCGTCACGGTGCGGGGCATCGTTCCCGGCGAATACACCGTCAATGTCTCACATTTCGTGGCTACGACCGGCGAGCCTGTGACGGCCAATGTGAAGGTGCAAAAACTCAATCCGACGGCGCAGGTGATCTTCGATAACAAGTTCACGGTCGATCACACCGGCGACGAGAAGACCGCGGTGCGGTTCCGGCTCGACGCCGAAGGCAAGGTCGTCAATGTGGACCAGCGGCCGAAATCGCTGCTGGAGACCTTTCGCAGCGGCTGGCGCAACGGCGCCGATCTCGACCCGAGCACCGGCGTGAGCAAGAACGCTGTGAGGGTGCGCCGTGACTAGCCTGCAAACGGTCATCCTCACGCTATCGATAGCCTACGCCGTCATCGGTGCGCTGCTGCTGGTCGTTCTGGTCTATGCGCGGCTGCATTGGTCGTTCAAGGCGGTCGCGGTGGTCGTGACCAGTGCGTTCTATGTCGTCAGCTTCACCGAGATGCGCGGGCTGCTCGGCTGGGCCAGCGCCGATCGGCTGCCGGCCTCGTTCAAGCTGCTGAAGGCCCGCATCGTCGAGCCGCATTCGCTGGAGGGCGATCCCGGCTCGATCTATCTCTGGGTCGAGCAGCTCGACGAGGACAATCGGCCGAGTGGCATCCCGCGCGCCTTTCGTGTGCCCTACAATGACAGGCTGGCCGACAAGACCCATGCGGCGGAGAACGAGATCGCGCTGGGACATCCGCAAGGCGGCCGGGCCGCCGATTTCGGCGGCGGCGATGGCAGCCTCATCGACATGGTCCGGGAATATGTGACGCCCAAGACCATCATGGAGACGAGCGGAGGCGATTCCTCGACCGGCGAATTCCTGGCACCACCGGCCGGCGCGCAGGGCGCCGTGTTCACGCCGTTGCCGCCGCCCCGGATGCCGCCGAAGGACGAGCAATAGGCTCTTCACCATCGCGACAGGGCAGTGCTGGCAAACCGCGCGCCGCTGGCGCATGTTCTTGACCTCCCTCAATTTAGCCTTATCGGCTCCCAATAAGGTTCGAGGGTGGAGGGTGCGTGCTTCTCGCTGTCTTCTCGGATATCCACGGCAACCGGCAGGCGTTCGAGGCGTGCCTGAAAGTCGCGCGGGCGCGTGGCGCCGAGCGCTTCATCCTGCTTGGCGACTTCGTCGGCTATGGCGCCGATCCGGAATGGGTGGTGGATACCGCGATGGAGCTGGTTGTCCAAGGCGCCGTCGCCGTGCGCGGCAATCATGACCAGGCGGTGAATTCCTCGGCCGAGACCATGAATGCCGAGGCGCAAATCGCGATCGAATGGACCCGCGGCCGGCTCGACACCGCGCAGCGGCGGTTCCTGGCGGAATTGCCGATGCTGGTGGAGGACGGCGATCGCCTGTTCGTGCATTCGGAAGCCTCCAGCCCCCGAAGCTGGCACTATGTCCGATCGACCGCCGACGCAGCCAAGAGCCTGATCGCGACGCCGGCTCATGTCACGTTCTGCGGCCACATCCACCGCCCGGCGATCTATTCGATGTCGGTGACGGCGAAGATGTCGGGACTCGTGCCCAAGACTGACGTCTCCGTACCGCTGCTGCGCGGCCGGCAATGGATTGCGGTGCTCGGCTCGGTCGGCCAGCCGCGCGATGGCGATCCATCCGCGGCTTTCGCGCTGTTCGACACGGTCTCGTGCCAGATCACCTATTGCCGCGCGCCCTACGACGTCGAGACGGCCGCGAACCGGATCCGCGAGAACGGCCTGCCGCATTGGCTCGCCGACCGACTGTCGCAGGGGCGTTAGAGGCCGATGCCGAAACCCCTCGTCAAATCAGGCGCAGAGATCGACGGCTACACGATTGGCGAATGCGTCCATGCCGGCGGAATGGCGACGCTGTGGACCGTCACCCGTCCCGGCCTCGACGTGCCGCTGCTGATGAAAATTCCGCGGGTGTCGGAGGGCGAGGACCCCGCGGCGATCGTCTCCTTCGAGATGGAGATGATGATCCTGCCGCGGCTTGCGGGTCCGCACGTGCCCTCCTGTTTCGGCACCGGCGATTTCGCCCACCAGGCCTATGTCGTGATCGAGCGCATCTCCGGGACCACGCTCTACAAGCGGTTGCCCGACCTACCGCTGCCGTATGACGAGGCGCGGCAGCTCGTCGCCAGGATCGCAACGGGGCTTGCTGATTTGCACCGGCAGAACGTGATCCATCACGACATCAAGCCGAGCAGCATCATGTTCCGCGAGAGCGGCGAGGCGGTGTTGATCGACTATGGCCTGTCGCATCACAACCATCTGCCGGACCTGTTGCAGGAGGAATTCCGCCTGCCTTACGGCACCGCGCCCTATATGGCGCCAGAACGGTTGTCAGGGGTGCGCGACGATCCGCGCAGCGATCTGTTTTCGCTGGGCGTGCTGCTCTATTTCTTCACGACCGGCGAGCGGCCGTTCGGCGAGGGCGAGACACTGCGTGCGATGCGGCGCCGGCTTTGGCGCGATCCGCACCCGCCGCGCGGCTTGCGCGCTGATTATCCGCCCTGGCTCCAGGAGGTGGTGCTGCGGTGCCTCGAGATCGAACCGGTGCGGCGCTATCCGACGGCGTCGCAGCTCGCCTTCGATCTGACCCATCCGGACCAGATCAGGCTCACCACACGCTCGGAGCGGATGAAGCGCGACCCGTTAAGCGTCGCTTGGCGGCGCCGCTTCAACCAGGGCGTCATGCAGCCGCGGGCGAAATCGGATGTCGCAGCCCAGATCGCATCAAGCCCGATCCTCGCGGTCGCGCTCGACACGGTGGAAGGCGCCCCCGAGCTGAACGAAGCGTTGCGCGTCACCACCGAGCGTATTCTCGCCACGCTGCCGTCGGCGCGGCTCGCCTGTCTCAACGTGCTGAGGCTCAACCGCATCGCGATTGACAGGACGCTGGATGAGCAGGGCTCCAACAAGCATATCGACCGGTTGGTGGCGCTCAGACACTGGGCCACGCCGCTCAAGCTCGATGAGAGCCGGCTCTCGGCTCACGTGCTGGAAGCCGTCGATCCCGCGGCGGCCATCCTGGAGTTTTGCGAGGTCAACCACGTCGACCACGTCATCATCGGCGCGCGGCAGGGCTCGTTCAGGCGCACGCTGCTCGGCAGCGTCTCGGCCAAGGTGGCCTCGGAAGCGGCCTGCACCGTCACTGTGGTACGGCCGCCGCGAATGGCTGCGGATGCGGGCGAGGAGGCCGGATAGGGCCGCGCTCTGGATCCTGGAGGCTCAGGCCGCGTGAGCGGTGTGGACGGAGCGCTTGCGACGGATCGGCCAGGAGAATTGCGGGCCGGGCTCGCAGTGATCCGCGCTGCCGCCGAAGAACTGGATGATCTCGCGGCACGGCTCGCAGTTGAACAGGTTACGCGACGCGGATGCCTTGGTCATTTCCTTGAGGCAGTTCGGGCAATGCGGCTTCATGAGCTTGGTCCAGAAAAGAATTCAATGCCGGCGCGGTGACCGGAGCGGGTGATCCAGGTCCATCTCGGGCCCGGTGTCGTCGCGCATCTCGCCTTCGGTGCGTTCGAGCCGACCGAAGAAAAAATCGAGGTCAGGATGTGGGCGCCGCGGGATGCGGCACCGGCGCTTCGGCTGACGTTTCACGAGCGCGATCTGCATGGGGTCAGGCCCGATACCAGTCGCGACGAGCGATGCGGGCCGAGCGTACCGAGACCTTCACCGGTCCGGCCGATGGACCAAACACAACAAACGCACAAAAACCAAGCCACAACGCCACGCCAGTCCAGACCAGGGTCGTCGTCATGATGTGCTCCCGCGAAAACAGGCAAGAATCACTTGCGGTGATTTGCGCGAATCAGGGAAGCCCGGAGGAGTACGGATCAAGTTGCAAATTTAGGCATTACGCGCCGCAACACCCGTAGAGGCCGCACGTCTGCGGAGTCGAGCGGGCCCTCAGATCGCCTCGCCGCGTGCACCCGCGGCGGCGTTGCGGATTGCGGCGATGTTGGTCTTATAGGCGTCCTGCGTGCCGCCCCTGAACACGGACGTGCCGGCGACGAAGGCGTTGGCCCCGGCCGCAGCCAGGGGACCTGCGACGTCGGGCCCGACGCCGCCATCGACCTCGATATCGATCGGCCGGCCCGCTGTCATGGCGCGGATGTCGCGGATCTTGCCGATCGCGGAGGGGATGAAGGCCTGGCCGCCGAAGCCGGGATTGACCGACATCACCAGCACGAGGTCGACCAGGTCCAGGACGTATTCGAGGGCACTGATCGGCGTGCCCGGATTGAGCGAAACGCCGGCCTTCTTGCCGAGTGCGCGGATCGCCTGAAGCGAGCGGTGCAGATGGGGACCGGCCTCGGCATGCACGGTGATGTGGTCGCAGCCGGCTTTCGCGAAGGCCTCGAGATAGGGGTCACAGGGCGAGATCATCAGATGCGCGTCGAAGATCTTCTTGGTGTGCGGGCGCATCGCCTTAATGACGTCGGGGCCATACGAGATGTTGGGAACGAAGTGCCCGTCCATGACGTCGAGATGGATCCAGTCGGCTCCAGCGGCGTCCACGGCGCGCACCTCCTCGCCGAGCCTGGAGAAATCCGAGGCCAGGATCGAGGGCGCGATTGCCAGGGGGCGGGGAGCGAAGGCTTGGGTCATGGCGGTTTCCCGTGGCGGCCGTAGAAGATGGACTCGCCTAACATGGGCCTCTCAGCCGGGCAATGCAGGGGCGGCGTGCTTCCTGTGGGCGGAAATTTCTGCCGCGACCGGCATGAATTGCCGGTGTTCCGGGCCGTGCAAAGTGCGGTGAAAGCGGATTTCATTGAGCTTTTTGCGCTGGCACGGCGCTTGCTGACTTCACCTGAACAGAACATTGGCCGCGGCATGCCGCATTGGTTGGAGTTGTGCAATGTTGTTTGCTCTTGGGGCCGTATCGAGCGCACTCGACGCGATCCAGTCGCTGACGAATTCGAAATCGTCCTCGTCGACGCAGAAGACGGGATCCTCGCAAAAGCCCGCGACCAATCCGTTCGCGATCGAGAGCGGCAGCAACAGCACGACCGGCGCGGCCTCGTCGGTCAATGCGGGCAAGACCCCGCAGATCTCGCCGGAGACGATGAACGCGCTGTTCGCTGCGCAGAGCCAATCCTCGGACAGCACCGGCAGCGCCGCCAGCTCGACCTCGTCGAGTTCGACGTCCTCCTCCTCGACGCGCCGCGACGCCGCCTTGAAGGATCTGTTCTCGCAGATCGATGGGGACGGCGACGGCAAGATCACCAAGTCGGAATTCGAGAATGCGCTCGGCGCCGGCGGCACCAATCTCGCGCAGGCCGACGACGTTTTCTCGAAGCTGGATTCGAATACCGACGGCAGCGTCAGCCTCGACGAGATGTCGAAGGCGCTGAAGGGCGGCCATCACGGTCACCATCACGCGCAAGGCGCGGGCGATGCCTCCGGCAGCGGTTCGGGTTCCTCCTCGCGGTCCAGCGGCGGCTCGACCTCGACCTCGACGACCGGCGCCGACGGTTCGACCACCACCACTGTCACCTATGCCGACGGCTTCAAGATGTCGACGACGGTCCCGGGCGCCTCCAGCTCCCGTAATTCGGCGTACGATCTGTTCGCGCAGTTGATGCAGCGGCAGGGCGGGCAGGGACAAGGCGCCTCAGCGGCTGTCGGTTCATCGATGTCGATGAGCGTGTAACCTTGCTCACGGCTAGCCTGCATATTCGTGCGTGATGTCACGATAGACATACCGATCACGGATTTCGCGGTTGAAGAACGTACCCTTTGAGCGCACATTCTTGAGCGCGGCGGCGACCTCGGGCGGAACGTCCGCGTAGACATAGACGCGTCCGCTGACGAAAGTCACCGTCAGCTCGCGCCTATCGGGGGCGTAGCGGAAAAAGCGGATCACGGAAGACGGCATGGCGGTGCACCTTGTCGGCCAGGGTAACGCCGTGTCAGCCGTTTCGTTTCTATCCGAACCGGTCCTTCCACGCCGGCATTGCGCCGGCAAAGGGCAGGGCCGTCGCATTGTAGACGCCGCGAGCGATGGCGCGTGCGACCACGTTGGCGGCGATCGTTCCGAGCTCGGTAAGGCCGACCAGCGGCTCGATCGGCTTCTCGCCCGTTGCGGCGGCGAACAGCACGTCGCCGTCGGTCGGGGCATGCACCGGATAGATCGCACGGGCGAACCCGGTATGCGCGATCATCGCAAGCCGCTTGGCCTGGGGTTTGGTCAGCGTGGCATCGGTGACAACGACGCCGATCGTGGTGTTCTCGCGCGCGTTCGCGGCGGGTCCGCCCTTGATGCGCATCGCCAGCATGTCCGGTGTGAACGTGGACGGCAGGCCGCGCCCGCCGAACTCGCCGTTCTCCTCGAAGGGCGCAGCCCAGAACCAAGGCCCTTCGCCAACGGTTGTGCTGCCGACCGCGTTGACGACCATGATCGCGGCGACCTTGATACCATTGGCCAGGACCGCGGAGGCCGACCCCAGTCCACCCTTGAAGGTCGCGGTGGTGGCACCGAGGCCGGCGCCGACGCTGCCCAGTGCGAAATCGTCGCTGGCGGCCAACGCTGCGGCGTAGCCGAGGTCGCGATAGGGCGCGAAGCGTCCCCAGGCCTTGTCGCCGCCGTTGAGCAAGTCGAAAACGATTGCGCCAGGCACGATCGGAATCACCGCCTCGCGAATCCGCAAGCCGCGGCCTTGTTCGGCGAGCCAGGCCTGGATGCCGCCGCCGGCGTCGATTCCAAAGGCGGAGCCGCCGGACAGCGCGATGGCGTCAACGCGATCGACGGTGCTGGCGAGGTCGAGCAACGCGTCTTCGCGCGTGCCGGGTCCGCCGCCGCGAACATCGATGGCCGCAACCGCGGGGGCGTCGAAGATGATCGCGGTCGTGCCAGTGGCGATTTTCGCATCCTCGGCATGGCCGACGCGGACGCCGGCGATATCGGTGAGAAGGTTTTTCAAGGCGGCTCCGCAGGCTGAAAGGCGCGCGCTTCAGCGATATCGCAGGGATGCCGCAGGCTCAACCCGCGAGCGCGGTCCTCAGCATCTTGGCGAGCTCGGACTTACGGTAGGGCTTTGCCAGCAGCAGCACGCCGGAATCGAGCCGCCCGTGATGGACGATGGCGTTCTCGGTGTAGCCCGAGGTGAACAGCGTCTTCAGGTCGGGGCGGCGGCGAGCCGCCTCGTCGGCGAGCTGGCGGCCGTTCATGTTGCCGGGCATGATGACGTCCGTGAATAGCAGGTCGATGTCCTTGTCGGCGTCGATGATGACGAGGGCCTCGGCCGCGTTGGCGGCTTCGAGGGCGGTATAGCCGAGGCTCTTGATCTGGGTCACGACATATTGGCGCACCAGCGCGTCGTCCTCGACGATCAGGATCTTCTCGTGGCCGCCGGTGACGGGCGCGTTCTGCAGCGCCTCGAATTCGGTCTCCTGCACGCCGCTCGAGCGCGGCAGGTAAATCTTCACGCTCGTGCCGTGGCCTTCCTCGCTGTAAATCTTGATGTGTCCGCCGGACTGCTTGACGAAGCCGAACACCATGCTGAGCCCGAGGCCGGTGCCCTTGCCGACCTCCTTCGTGGTGAAGAAGGGATCGAACACCCGGTCCATCAACTCCGGCGGGATTCCGGAGCCGGTGTCGCTGACGGCGATCATGACGTAATTGCCGGCCACCACGTCGGGATTCATGCTGGCATAGCCGTCGTCGAGGAAGATGTTGCGCGTCTCCAGCACCAGCGTGCCGCCGTCGGGCATCGCATCGCGCGCGTTCAGCGCGAGGTTGAGGATCGCAGTGGAGAGCTGGCCCGGGTCGATCAGTGCCGGCCACGCATCCTCGGTGAGTTGCGGCATGATGGTGATCTGCTCTCCGAGCGTGGGGTGCAGGAGCTTTGCGGCCTCGAGCGTCAATGCGTTGACGTCGATTTCGCGCGGTTGGAGCGGCTGCTTGCGGGCGAACGCGAGCAGATGCTTGGTCAGTTGCGCGCCGCGCTCGGCGGCGTCGTCGATCAGCTTGGTGATGGCGGCGAGCTCGGGACGGTCAGCGACCGCGTCCGCTAAAATTCCGATGGTGCCGGTGATGACGGTCAGCACATTGTTGAAGTCGTGCGCGACGCCGCCGGTCAATTGACCGATGGAATCCATCTTCTGGACGTGCCTGAACTGCGCCTCGGCCGCCTGCTTCTCGGTGAGGTCGCGGCCGATGAAGAAATGGCGCTTGACCGGCTCGGACCAGGTGCCCATCCAGTTCAGCGTGACCTCGTGACCGTCGTAGTGGTAGTAGCGCGCCTCGAAGCTGCGCTTGACCGCGCCACGCCGCGCCGCGCGCATCTCGTCGCGCGTCTTCTGGAGGTCATCGGGATGAATGAACTCGGTGGCGCTGTGCCCGATCATGTCTTCCGGATTCAAGCCGAGAATGGTCTTCACGCTCGGGCTGACCTGGATGAAATTGCCAAAACCGTCGGTGACCAGGATCAGATCCTGTGAGGTCTCGAAGATCCGCTGCCGCTCCTCGACCTCGCGGCGCAGTTTTTCTCGTGCCTGCTTCTCTTCCGTGATGTCGTGGGCGATCTTGGAAGCGCCGATGATCTGTCCGTTGGCTGATTTCAACGGAGAAACATTGAGGACGACGTCGACCCGCCGGCCGTCCTTTCGGATCCGGACCGTCTCGTGCTGTGCGATCGTTTCGTTGCCGCCGACCCGGTTCAGGATACCCCTGACCTCGGCCTTGCGGTCCTCCGGGACGATGATGTCGATCGGCTGCCCGATGGCCTCCGCGGCGGCATAGCCGAACAGATGTTCGGCGGCCTTGTTCCAGCCCGTGATGACACCGTCGAGCGTCTTCGTGATGATGGCATCATTGGCGGATTCGACGACGGCGCCGTACAGGGCAAGGCGCTTGCCATAATAGTCGCGATCCAATGCCGACTGCTGGCGCAGCCTGCCGACGAGACCCAGCGTATGCGCCTGGAGGCGGACATTTTCGATCAGGAGCACCGCGAGCACGAAGGTCGCCGCGCAGAGGCCGTAGACACGACCGGCGTAGAAGCCGAGATCGAAGCGCGCCACGTTGACGATCGCCGACAGCGCGATGTCGAACAGCCATGCGCACATCACCACCATGAGCCAGACATCGATGACCGAATGCGGACGGCGGAACCACAGCGAGACCAGCGCGGCGAAGCTCAAGGACCAGACAAAGGACACCACGCCGATCATGATCTGCGTGTAACCGCCATCGCGCAGCAGGACCGGAAGCAGGTCGTGCTGCGCAGTGACGATCCAGGTCAAGACGATCATGATCGTGACGACGCCGACCACGCTGGCGTAGATCGCCTTGCTTGCCGAGCCCGTGATCCGGGCGCCGCCGTCGGCCTCCTTCAGCCAGGCGTAGGCCAACACGCAGAGCGGAAAGCCGCCGTGCCAGATCATGTAGAGCCAGACCGTGGTCTGCTGGTTGGCCCCCAGCAGCCCGGTCGGCGAAAAAAGTCCGGGGAAGGTGAGGGCATGGACCACGGCCGCGGCGGCTGTGAACAGATAGCCCGTCGCGAGCACGAGCAGCGCGCTGGTCCTGAGCACCGCAAACTGCGACAACAGCAGGACGGCGGTGACAATGTCCGCGACCACAAGGGCGGATTGATAGCTGGCGACGAAGGCTGGCACGGGCAGTAGCGAGATACCCGCGAAGGGCACGGCCACTGCGAACAGGATCGACGAGACGCCCACGATCGCCAATGCTGCGGTGCGGTCCTTCGGGGTAGCCGGCAACGTCGAAAGGAATGTGCTTCGATCGGTCGTCGCAGACACGTGCAGCTCGCGCAGATCGGTTTTGAGCATCTTCGCCAATCTCATTTGGCCCAATCAATTTCTGCCCATGGTAGCGGGTTCTGGGCACGCATCATGACAAAACCCACTGCGACTCAACCGAAGGTTACAGTTTACTTAATTTTGGGGGGAACGCGCACCGGGGATCGGGTAAGATGCGCTTTACTGGATGGTGCAATAATGCTCTCCCGCAGCTGCGGGTTCCAGGTTTGAACCAGGCATTTTGATGTCAGGATCCGGGAGTTGTTCCCTGTGCCCCGCGTTCTCATCATCGACGACCAGAAGGACGTCCGTGCGATGGTCGCGATCGTGCTGCGCGTCAACCGTTATGAGGTCGTTGAGGCCGACAGCGGCGCAGCCGGGGTGAAAGCCTTCACCGAGGTCGGCTTCGACGCGGCAATCGTGGACATTTTCCTCGGCGATACCAGTGGCGTCGAGGTCATCACGACCCTGCGCGAGCTTGCACCGAGCCTCCCGGTCGTTGCCGTGTCGGGGATGACGGCGCTGGACTTCATGGAACAATCGCCCCACCTCGCCAGCGTGGTCTGCCTGCAAAAGCCGTTTCGGCCGAACGATCTTCTTCAAGCGCTGAGGAAGGCCCAAGCCGCGGTGGACGGCGCGATACAAGCAGCAGTCTGATCCTGACGCAGGAAGAAACGCCCCGGGCGAGCCGGGGCGCGATGATGATTGGAGGAGGCCTTCAGGCCCCGGCAAGCGTGCTTAGGTGCCGTTGCCGCTGATCGCGGCGTAGCCGCCCTTGGCGTCCCATTTGTAGACGACGTAGTCGAGCTGCTTGATATCGCCCTTGGAGTCATACTCGATCGGC
This sequence comes from Bradyrhizobium sp. Kon56, assembly GCF_055807635.1. NCBI lineage: Bacteria > Pseudomonadati > Pseudomonadota > Alphaproteobacteria > Hyphomicrobiales > Nitrobacteraceae > Bradyrhizobium > Bradyrhizobium sp. Kon56. Next base: position 141,721 of record NZ_JBVVOU010000007.1, read on the forward strand.
CCGATCACGGTATCCCACTTGCCGGCCTTGATGGCTGCCATGACCTTCTTGGCGTCGGTGGTGCCGGCCTTCTTGGCCGCCTCCGACCAGACCTGCATCGCTGCGTAGGTGTAGAGCGTGTAGCCCTCGGGGTCGATGTTCTTGGCCTTGAAGGCTTCGACGATCTTCTTCGCGGTCGGCTTGTTGCGCGGATCGGGGCCGAAGGTGAACAGCGTGCCTTCGCCGGCCGGGCCGGTGATGGAGGCGTATTCCTTGTCGGCGAGTGCGTCGCCGGCCATCAGCACGGTCTTCAGGCCCTGGTCGCGCATCTGGCGCAGGAGAAGGCCGCTCTCTTGATGGTAGCCCCCGACATAGACGAGATCGATGTTGTCGCGCTTCAGCCGCGAGACGATCGCGTTGAAGTCCTTGTCGCCCTTGTTGTAGGACTCGTACATCTTCTCGGTGACGCCGGCCTTGTTGAGCGCCTTCTTGGTCTCGTCCGCAAGACCCTTGCCGTAGGTGGTCTTGTCGTTGAGGATGGCGATGTTCTTGCCCTTGTAGTTCTTGGCGATGAACTGGGCGGCGACCAGGCCCTGCTGGTCGTCGCGGCCGCAGACGCGCGCCACGTTCCACAGTCCGCTATCGGTGAACTTCGGATTGGTGGAGGCGGGAGTAATCTGGAGCACGTTGCCGTCGGCATAGGCTTCCGACGCGGGGATCGACGAGGACGAGCAATAATGCCCGGCCACGAACGGAATTTTCGCGCCGGCGATCTTCTCGGCGATCGAGCGCGCCTGTTTCGGATCGCAGGCGTCGTCCTCGACGGACAACGCGAGCTTCTTGCCGTTGACGCCGCCGGCGGCGTTGATATCGGCTACGGCCATCTCGGCGCCGTTCTTCATCTGGCGGCCGAAGGCGGACTCGCCGCCGGTCATCGGACCTGCGACTGCGACGGTGACATCCTGCGCGAATGCCGCGCTCGACAGCGCGATCGATGCGCCGAATGCCAGACCGATGAGCTTCAGTGATTTCATGAGATACCTCGAGGGTGGTCGCCTGTGGAAGTTACCGGGCATGCCCGGTTCAAACCGGCGCCATTCTTGAATGAATTCGAGGAGAAGTCACCGGCAAAATACGGGCATTGGCAGAGATATCGCCAAATTCGGCCGCACGGGTTCGCCTTGGGCGGCCTCAGCCGTGCCGGCCGCCTTCCAGGTAGGCGGCGCGAATCTCGGGGCGCTGCAACAACTCGGCACCGGTCCCGGCCAGGGTGATCAGGCCATTGACCATGACATAGCCGCGATGGGCGAGCTTGAGCGCGTGGTTGGCGTTCTGCTCGACGATCAGCACGGTCAGGCCGTCCTGCCGGTTCAGAGTGCGGATCGCATCGAAAATCTGGCGCGCGATCAGCGGCGCCAGACCGAGCGAGGGCTCATCAAGCAGGAGCAGGCGAGGGCGGCTCATCAAAGCGCGGCCGATGGCCAGCATCTGCTGCTCGCCGCCAGACAGGGTTCCCCCGCGCTGGCCGTAGCGTTCCTTCAGCCGCGGAAACAGCGTGAACACGCGTTGTAGCGTCACCTCGCGTTCGGCGTCGGTGCATTCGGTGGCGTCCGCGCCCATCTGGAGATTTTCCGCCACGCTCATGCGCGGGAAGATGCGGCGGCCTTCCGGCGATTGCGCGATGCGCAAATGCGCGATCTCGTGGGTGGGCACTTCGGTGATGTCGCGGCCTTCGTACAGGATCTGGCCGGCGCGGGCGCGGGGCTTGCCGAAGATCGTCATCATCAGCGTCGATTTGCCGGCGCCGTTGGCGCCGATCAGCGCCACGATCTCGCCGGCATTGATCTCGAGGTCAACGCCCTTCAGCGCCTCGATCTTGCCGTAGGCAGCGCGAAGGCCGTGGATCGCGAGCAGTGCAGTGGGCGACGTCACGACCCGCTCTCCATCACGGCCGCCGCCTCTTCCTCATCGGTGCCGAGATAGGCGGCGATCACCTTCGGATCGTCGCGAACCTCGCGCGGGGAGCCTTCAGAGATCTTCACACCGTGGTCCATCACCACGATATGGTCGGAGATCTCCATCACCACGGACATGTCGTGCTCGATCAGCAGGATCGAGGTGCCGAGCTCGTTGCGGATCGACAGCAGCAGCTCGCTCAGGGCGGCGCTCTCGCGCGCATTGAGGCCGGCGGCGGGTTCGTCCAGGCACAAGAGCGCGGGCTCGGTGCACATCGCGCGTGCGATCTCGAGTCGTCGCTGGTCGCCATAGGCAAAATTACCGGCAGCATCGTCGGCGCGATCGAGCAAATTGACGCGCTTGAGCCAGTCGGTGGCGAGATCGATCGCGCGCTTCTCGGCGTCGCGGTAGACGGGCGCGCCAATGAGCCCGAGCAAGGTGAAGCCGGAGGCGCGCATCAGCGCGTTGTGCTGCGCCACCATCAGGTTTTCCAGCGCGGTCATGCCGGGAAACAGGCGGATGTTCTGGAAGGTGCGGGCGACCTTGGCCTGCTTGGCGATGCGGAAATCGTTCAGCCGTTCCAGCGCGATCACCTTGCCGTCGTCATGGCCGAGGCGGATGGCGCCGCCGCTCGGCTTGTAGAAGCCGGTGATGCAGTTGAAGACCGTCGTCTTGCCGGCACCGTTGGGTCCGATCAGCGCGGTGATCTTCTTCCGCTCGGCAGCAAACGACAGGTCCTGCACCGCGACGATGCCGCCGAAGCGCATGGTGAGCCGGTCGACCTCGAGAATCTGGTCGCGGCTCATCCGTGCCCCTCCTTGACGAGGTCCGATGAGATCGCGTGGGCCTTGGTCAGGTACACGGTCGGCGCGCGATGGCCGATCAGGCCGCGCGGCCGCCAGATCATGATCAGCACCATGGCCATGCCGAACACCAGCATGCGATAGCTCTCGAGGCTCCGGAACAGTTCGAAACCGCCGATCATGGCGAGCGCTGCGAGCGCCACGCCAAGCTGCGAGCCCATGCCGCCGAGCACGACGATGGCGAGCACCAGCGCCGATTCCTGGAAGGTGAAGGATTCCGGGCTGATGAAGCCCTGGCGGGTCGCAAAGAACGCGCCGGCAAAGCCGCCGAACATCGCACCGGTCGCGAATGCCGTGAGCTTCGTCGTGGTGGTGTTGATGCCGAGCGCGCGGCAGGCGACCTCGTCCTCGCGCAGGGCTTCCCAGGCACGGCCGATCGGCAGGCGGCGCAGCCGGATCGTCACCCAGTTGGTGAGCAGCGCGAGCGCCAGGATCAGGTAGAACAGGAAGACGATGCGATGGGTCGGAGAATATTCGATGCCGAGTCTGGCGGCGAGCCCGTTGTCGCTGTTGTCGAGCGGGATGCCGAAGAAAGAGGGGCGGGGAATGCTGGAGACGCCGTTGGGGCCGCCGGTCAGATCCTGCCAATTAATGATGACGAGGCGGATGATCTCGCCGAAGGCGAGCGTCACGATCGCGAGGTAGTCGCCGCGCAGGCGCAGCACGGGGAAGCCGAGCAGCACGCCCCAGAATGCGGCGAGGACGCCCGCTAGCGGCAGGCAGATCCAGAATGACCAGCCGAAATTGGTCGCAAGCAGCGCGTAGGAATAGGCGCCGACCGCATAGAAGGCGACATAGCCGAGATCGAGCAGGCCAGCCAGCCCGACTACGACATTCAACCCCCAGCCCAGCATCACATAGGTGAGCACGAGGATGGCGAGATCGAGGATGTAGCGCTGGTCATAGAAGATCACAGGCACCAGCAGGGTGAAGATCAGAAGCGCCGGTGCGAGATAGCGGCCGAGGAACGACATTCCGCTCTGCACCGCCGGCGGCACCAGCTTCTCGGCGCCGGTCGGACCGATCCATTGCTTGAGCAGCTCGAGCACGATCGAGCCGCCGAATACCGCGGCGACGAGGGAGGCGACCTCGCCGAAGCGCGTCCAATAGGTGAGCTGGCCGTCGGAACCGGCTTCGGTGCGGACGCCGACCATCAGCGAGAACAGCACCAGCGCGATCAGTGCGTTGACGCAGGCGGTCTTCAGGAGAGCGGGGATGCCCGATGCGGTTTTGGCCGTATTGATCGAGGGAGCTTTCACGCGCGCGACCGTCAGACTTTTTCGACTTCGGGGCGGCCGAGCAGGCCGGTCGGCATGAAGATCAGCACGACGATCAGGATCGAGAACGCGGCGACATCCTTGTATTCGACCGAGAAATAGGCCGACCAGAACGTCTCGATCAGCCCGATCGCGAGCCCCCCGAGCATGGCGCCGGGCAGCGAGCCGATGCCGCCGAGTACGGCCGCGGTGAACGCCTTGATGCCGGCGACGAATCCCATGAAGAAATCGACCAGGCCGTAATAGAGCAGGTACATCAGGCCGGCCACTGCGGCGAGCGCAGCGCCGATCACGAAGGTCATGGAGATAGTGCGGTCGACGTTGACGCCGAGCAGCGCCGCCATGGTCTGGTCCTGCTCGCAGGCGCGCATGTCGCGCCCGAGCCGTGTGCGCGACACCAGCCAGGTGAAGATCGCCAGCAGCACGATGGTGGTGATGACCACCACGATCTGGATATTGGAGAGCTGGATGACGAAGCCATCGGCGCTCTCGTGCAGCGTATAGCCGCCGGTGATCACTGGCGGCACTGGCTTCACCCGCGCGCCTTGCGCCACCTGCGAATAGTTGGTCAGCACGAACGACATGCCGATCGCCGACAGCATCGGCGCGAGGCGGAAGGAGTGGCGCAGCGGACGGTAGGCGATGCGCTCGATGGTCCAGCCATACAGGGCGGTGATCGCCATCGAGACCAGGATCACGATCAAAAGGATCACCGGGACCGCAGTCAGGCCCGTCGAGACCAGCAGAAGGAAGGTGATCAGGGCGATGAAGCCGCCGATCATGAAGACATCGCCATGGGCGAAGTTGATCATCCCGACGATGCCGTAGACCATCGTGTAGCCGATCGCGATCAGCCCGTAGATCGAGCCGAGCACGAGACCGTTGATGAGCTGCTGGGCGAAATAATCCATAGGCTGCCGTACCCAAATCTGACGCGGCTCAAAGGGAGCTCTTCGAGAGAGTGCTGGTTTCTTCTCGGGCCCCGGCAGCCCTTAAGCATTCTCGTTTTGTAACAGGAGGGAACTGGCGGCTGCAACCGGCCTCGCCTCCGCATCAAGGCTTTTACAGAGATCATTTGGCGCTCCGGTTCCCCCGCAATGGGCGGAACCGGCTCCGTCAGCGCCATCGGATGCCTGTCGGGAGGCAGTTAAGGTAAACAAAGGGTTTAAATTGCCGCCACAGTCTGATGCGAGTTAGCTCCCGGCAGAGCCTTTCATCGAAGGCGCGGCCAAACGAAGCGGGAAGCGGCATGTTCGGAAACTGGCGGATCGGTTCGGTCAACGGCGCACTTCTGGCGGCCTATTTCATCCCGACCTGGACCCTCGTTGCCTTCAACATCATGGTGGCGCCGGTGCACGGCCTCTATGAGCGGCCGAGCGTCGCAGTCGCTCTTTTCCTCAGCGACCATCTCCAGATGGCGGGGATGGACACGGTGCGCGCCGCCTGGCTGCTGGCGCTGGGGCGCTTAACGGTGGTGGCGTTCTTTGCGATCTACCTTGCGCTGCTCTGCATCCCCCGTATCCGCAAGAACGGCGGCAGCGACGAAGCGCTCGGCATTGCGCTTGCGATCGGCAGCCTGATCTCGTTTGCGAGCATGATCATGGCCTCGAAGGTCGGCGAGATGGCCGCGCTGCGGCTGCACGCCACCGAACTTCTGCTCTTGCTCGGTGCCGCCATCGTGGTGGTGATCGAGCGGCCCGCGGCGGCGCCCAAGATCGTTCAGAAGCCCGTCGAGGCCACCCCGCCGCTAGGTCTTGAGCAGGCCGAGCTCCTGCACAATCGCTGAGGCTTCCTTGACGGCGTGGTTCGCCGCCGGCACGCCGCAATAGATCGCCTGCTGCAGCAGGATTTCCTTGATGTCGTTGGGCGTGAAGCCACCCTCGGCGAGGGCCGCGCGCACATGCAGGCGGAATTCATCCCATTGCCCAAGCGCAACCATGGTGCCGATCACCAGCACCCGCCGCGTGCGCTCGTCGAAATGCGGCCGCGTCCAGATCTCGCCCCAGGCGTAGCGCGTGATCATGTCCTGGAAATCGGTGTTGAATGCATTGCGACCCGCGATCGACTTGTCGACCCAGGCATTGCCCAGCACTTTTCGGCGCACGTTCATACCGGCATCGCGGCGTTTCTGGTCGTCCATGCTGTTTCCTCCTTCGTCATTGCGAGGAGCGAAGCGACGAAGCAATCCAGTCTCTCACGGCAGACGGATTTCTGGTTGCATCGCTGTGCTCCCAACGACGGTTGTGGCTAGCGTTGCGTCAAAAAGCCCACGACCGCGTCGGTGAATGCGTGCGGCTGCTCGACATTGGAAATGTGGGCGGCGTCAATGATGGTCATGCTCGCGCCGGGAATGCTTGAGCGGATCAATTCACCCGCCGAAATCGGCGTCGCCATGTCGTGGCGGCCGGCGATCACCAGTGTCGGGTTCTTGATGTTCGGCAGCAACGCGCGCTGGTCGAGCGTCGACAGCGCTTCGCAGCAGGCGAGATAGCCTTCGAGCGGCGAGGCCAGCAGCATCTCCTTCATCCTGGCGGTGATGTCGGGCGCGCGCTCGCGGAAATCCTGGGTGAGCCAGCCGGCGATAACGGCGTCGGCGACGGCGGCGATGCCGCCCTTCTTCACCGCGTCAATGCGCTCGAGCCATTTGGTCGGCTCGGCGTAGTAGCAGGAGGTGTTGGCGAGGATGAGCTTGCCGAAGCGCTCCGGCGCGTTCGCGCCGAGCCATTGCCCAACCATGCCGCCCATCGACAGGCCGCACCAGTGCACTTTTTCGATATTGAGGTCGTCCAGGATGGCGAGCACGTCGCGGCCGAAGCGCTCCATGGTGTAGGGGCCGGGCGGAACGTTGGACTTGCCGTGGCCGCGGCGGTCGTAGCGGATGACGCGGAATATCTGCGTCAGTGCCTTCATCTGCGGCTCCCACATCTGCAGCGTGCAGCCGAGCGAGTTCGAGAGCATCAGCGTCGGCCCGCCGTCGCGGCCCTCGACGGAGACGTTGATCAGGCAACCGTCGGCATCAATCATGGGCATGCGGGCGTCTCCGTTTTATTTGCGCGCAGGACTGCTTTATTCGCGTTCGAGGCTGTCGAGCAGGCGATCGATCAGGGCTTGGGAAGCGCCTTGATAGGCCATCGGCTCGAGCAACGCCGCAATTTTTTCCGGCGAAAGATGCGCAGTGACATGCGAATCGGCTGCGAGCACCTCGCGCAGATGCTTCTTCTCGGCGACCGCGCGCTTGCTCGCGGCCTCGATCAGATGATGCGCATCGCTCTTGCCCATCGTCTCGGCCAGCGCAAAGGTAACCGCTTCCGCCATGATCAGCCCGTGCGTCGCATCGAGATTGCTGCGCATGCGCGCGGCATCGACATCGAGACCCTCGGCGATGTCGACGATGGCGGCAAGCGCGCCGGAGGTGACCAGCATCAATTGCGGCAGCGTCGGCCATTCCGCGTGCCAGGGACCGGCGCTGCGTTCGTGGTCCTGCACCTGTGCGGCAAAAATCGTCGCTGCGAGCTGAGGCGCCATGGTCGCGCAGCCGAGCGCGCTTGCGGCTGCGACCGGGTTGCGCTTGTGCGGCATGGTCGAGGAGCCGCCGCGGCCTTCCCCGGCGGGCTCGAACGCCTCTGCGACGTCGGTCTGCATCAGCAGCGAGACGTCGCGCGCGATCTTGCCGCAGCTTCCGGCGAGAATCGCGAAGGCTGATGCGGCTTCCGCGATGCGGTCACGGTGGGTGTGCCAGGGGGCTTCTGGCAATGGCAGGTTCAGCTCCTGCGCCAGCCGTTCTGAAACGACGAGCCCCTTGTCGCCAAGTGCCGCAAGCGTGCCGGCCGCGCCGCCGAATTGCAGTGCGAGGCCCTCGCGGCGCAGCCGCCTGAGGCGGCAGCGGGCGCGGGCAAGGCTTGCGGCATATTCGGCGGCCTTCAGTCCGAACGGCATCGGCAGGGCGTGCTGGAGCCAGGTTCGCGCCACCATTGCCGTGTTGCGATGACTGCGCGCAAGTGCGGCAAAGCCCTTGATGGCGCGGCTGAGATCGGCGTCCAATGCATCGATGCCGGCGCGAAGCGTGAGCATGGTCGCGCTGTCGATGACGTCCTGGCTGGTCGCGCCCCAATGCACGTAGCGTGCGGCCTCGGCGTCGCCCTTGCCGACATTGGCGGTCAGAGTCTTGACCAGGGGGATCGCGAGATTGCCGGATCGAGTCGCGGCCTCGGCCAGCGCAGCCATGTCAAAGGTATCGGCCTTGCACGCGGCTTCGATCGGGCCCACCGCGGACGCGGGAATCACACCCGTGGCCGCCTCGGCTCGGGCGAGGGCTGCCTCGAAATCGAGCATATTCTGAAGGGTCGACCGGTCGTCGCAGACCGCGCGCATGGCCACGCTCGACAGCATCGGCGCGAGCAGGGGGGAGAGGGATGTGCTCATATTGTGCGGGACCTAACCACCATGACCCGCCTGTGCCAATCCCAAACCGGCGGCGCAAGCTTTTTGCAGTTGCGAATATGCATTGCACGTGACCGAGGGCCACCCTTTCTTTTGCCGCCTCCGTGCGGTACTTGAGCTGCATTATAGTTGCGCGATCCAAGTTCGGTATCCCGGGAGGCACCCAATGGCCATGACGATGAACGGCGAAGTCCAGCTTGCGGCGCCGCGCGAGGCCGTGTGGGCCAAGCTCAACGATGCCGAGGTGCTGAAGGCCTGCATCCCCGGCTGCGAGGAGCTGGAGAAGACCGACGATGGCGGCTTTCGCGCGACGGCGAAAATGAAGGTCGGTCCGGTGTCGGCGCGCTTCAAGGGCAAGGTCACACTGTCCGATCTCGACCCGCCGAACGGCTACAAGATCTCCGGCGAAGGCGAGGGCGGGGTGGCCGGCTTCGCCAAGGGTGGCGCCGTGGTCAAGCTTGCGGAGAAGGACGGCGGCACGCTTTTGTCCTACGAGGTCGAGGCGCAGATCGGCGGCAAGTTGGCGCAGCTCGGCCAGCGCCTGATCAACGGCGCCGCCAAGAAACTGGCCGACGAATTTTTCGCGAACTTCGCCAAGGCGGTACAGGGCTGAAGGCCAACACCTCAAGCATTGCGCCTTTCGGCATATCGCGTTTTGTCATGGCGCCTTGCATTCCGGGTGATGTTGCCCCGGGGCATAATGGCCCATATGATGGGTTGGAATAAATATAAGAACCGCTTCGACGGGACCCGTCGGGGCGCTGATAGAGAGTGTTTATGGCAAAAATCTCCCTCATCGTGAACGGCAATCCTGTCACGGCCAACGTCGATCCCCGCACCCTGCTGGTGCAGTTCCTGCGCGAGAATCTGCGGCTCACCGGCACCCATGTCGGCTGCGACACCTCGCAGTGCGGCGCTTGCGTCGTGCATCTGGACGGCAAGGCCGTGAAGTCCTGCACCACGCTCGCCGTGATGGCCGATGGCCACGAGGTCAAGACGATCGAGGGCCTGGCCGCCGACGGCGCGCCGCTGCATCCGATGCAGGAGGCCTTCCGCGAACACCATGGCCTGCAGTGCGGCTTCTGCACGCCCGGCATGATCATGACCGCGATCGACATCGTCCATCGCAAGGGCAACGAGCTCGACGACCACACCATCCGCGAGGAGCTGGAAGGCAATCTCTGCCGCTGCACCGGCTACCAGAACATCGTCACCTCGATCTCCGCCGGCGCCAAGGCGATGGCGAAATCCGATCTCGCGTAAACCTCGCGCGCACTCTGCGATCAGGACATTCAGATGTACGATTTCAAATACCATCGCCCCGGGACCGTTCGGCAGGCCGCCAACCTCCTGGTGAAGAACGAAGATGCCAAGGTGATCGCCGGCGGCCACACGCTGATTCCCGTCATGAAGCAGCGCCTCGCCAGCCCGCCGCATCTGGTCGACCTCTCCCATATCGATGGGCTCAACACGATCGAGATGAAGGGCCGCGCGCTCGTGATCGGTGCCACCGCCAGGCATGCCGAGGTCGCAAGCTCCGCCATCGTCGGCGAGGCGATCCCGGCGCTCGCGAACCTGGCCGGCCAGATCGGCGATCCCGCCGTGCGCCACAAGGGCACGATCGGCGGCTCGCTCGCCAACAACGACCCGACAGCGGACTATCCGGCTGCCGTGCTTGCGCTCGGCGCCACCATCGTCACCAACAAGCGCCGCCTCAAGGCGGAGGAGTTTTTCCAGGGCCTGTTCACGACGGCGCTCGAAGCCGACGAGATCATCACCAAGGTGATGTTCCCGCTGCCGAAGAAGGCGGCCTATATCAAGTTCCGCAACCAGGCCTCGCGTTACGCGCTGGTCGGCGTGTTCGTGGCGCGGCGTCCCTCCGACGTGCGGGTCGCGGTCACCGGCGCCGGCTCCGAAGGCGTGTTCCGTGTCACCGCGTTCGAGGAAGCCCTGAAGAAGCGCTTCGCCGCGAAGGCGCTTGACGGCATCGAGGTGCCCGCGGACGGCCTCAACAGCGACATCCATGGCAGCGCCGAATACCGCGCGCATCTTATCGGCGTGCTGACGCGGCGCGCCCTCGACGCCGCCAACGCCAAGGAATGAGTGATCCTCACGCCTCGGCCCAAACTTGTCCCCGGTGAGGGCGTAGCGAGACTGGCTTTTTCATGACCTCAGCGGCCAATACGTCCGGTGCCAATACTTCAGTTGTATTGCCGGCATCGGTCGATTCGATGCTCGAACTCCTGACGTCGCGCGGCTATCTCGCCGAGCGATCGCTGGCCACGGTGACCTATCTGTCGCTGCGCATGGGCCGGCCGCTGTTTCTGGAAGGCGAAGCCGGCGTCGGCAAGACCGAGATCGCAAAAGTGCTGTCGGCGGCCTTGGGGCGGAAGCTGATCCGCCTGCAGTGTTACGAAGGCCTCGACGTTTCCTCGGCGGTCTACGAATGGAATAGCGCCGCGCAGATGATCGCGATCCGGATGGCGGAAGCCGCCGGCGACACCGATCGCGATCAGCTCTCCTCCGATATCTTCGCCGACCGCTACATGATCAAGCGGCCGCTGCTGCAGGCGCTGGAGCCCGACGTTGCGGGACCGCCGGTGCTCTTGATCGACGAGCTCGACCGCGCCGACGAGGCGTTCGAGGCATATCTGCTCGAAATCCTCAGCGACTTCCAGGTGACGATTCCCGAATTCGGCACCGTGAAGGCGCCGCATCCGCCGATCGTGATCATCACCTCCAACCGCACCCGCGAAATCCACGACGCGCTGAAGCGGCGCTGTCTCTATCACTGGGTCGATTATCCCGATGCCGATCGTGAGCTCGCGATTGTCAAGTCGCGCGTGCCGGGCATCTCCGCGAAACTGTCGCAGCAGGTCGTGCGCTTCGTCCAGGCGCTACGCAATCAGGATTTCTACAAATCGCCGGGCGTTGCCGAGACCATCGACTGGGCCACTGCGCTGTCGGAGCTCGACGCCCGCTCGCTGACCCCGCAAGTGGTCGGCGACACGCTGGGCGCGCTGCTCAAATACCAGGACGACATCACGCGGATGCAGGGCGACACCTTGCAGAAGGTGCTGAAGGACGCGACGAGCGAGTAACTTGTCATTCCGGGGCGCGCGGGAGCGTGAACTCTGGTGCGCAATTGCGCACCTGAGAATCTCGCGCCACAATCTCTGGATTCCGGGTTCGTCGCTTCGCGACGCCCCGGAATGACGGAGCGAGGAAAGACCATGGCCATCAACCACCTTGCGCCTGAGCAGACCGAGCAGTTCGCCGACAACATCGTGGGCTTCGCCCGCGCGCTGCGTTCGGCCGGCATGCCGGTTGGGCCGGGTGCGGTCATCGATGCCATGAGCGCGCTTGAGGTGATCGACATCGGCCACCGCGCCGACGTCTTCACCACCCTGGAGGCGATCTTCGTCAAGCGCCACGAGCATGCGCTGATCTTCAAACAGGCCTTCAACCTGTTCTTCCGGGCGTCGGAAGAGTGGAAGCACATGCTGGATTCGGTGCCGCTGCCGGAGCAGGCCAAGAAGAAGCCGCAGGCCGGCTCCCGCCGCGTCCAGGAGGCGATGTCGCAGCCGCGCATGACGGAGACGCCGCAGCACCAGGAGCAGGATTTGCGCCTGTCGGTCTCCGACAAGGAAATCCTTCAGAAGAAGGATTTCGCTCAGATGAGCGCGGCTGAGATCACCGAAGCGCTCCGCGCTGTCGAGCGGATGCGGCTGCCGCAGGCCGAGCTATTGACGCGCCGGCACCGGCCTGATGCGCGCGGGCTTCGTCTCGATTTGCGCCGCACCTTACGCGCGTCCTTGCGCACCGGTGGCGACATCATCGACATCCATCGCCTCGGGCGGATCGAGAAACCGGCGCCGATCGTCGCGCTGCTCGACATCTCGGGTTCGATGAGCGAGTACACCCGCCTGTTCCTGCATTTCCTGCATGCCATAGGGGACGCGCGAAAACGTGTCTCGGTGTTCCTGTTCGGCACTCGCCTCACCAACGTGACCCGGGCGCTGCGCCAGCGCGACCCCGACGAGGCGCTGGCGAGCTGCTCGGCCTCGGTCGAGGACTGGGCCGGCGGCACGCGGATCTCGGCCTCCCTGCACAATTTCAACAAATTGTGGGCGCGGCGCGTGCTGAGCCAGGGCGCCATCGTGCTGCTGATCTCCGACGGGCTGGAGCGGGAAGCCGATTCCAAGCTCGCCTTCGAGATGGACCGGCTGCACCGTTCCTGCCGGCGGCTGATCTGGCTCAACCCGCTGCTGCGGTTTGGCGGCTTCGAGGCCAAGGCCCAGGGCATCAAAATGATGCTGCCGCACGTTGACGAATTCCGTCCGGTACATAATTTGAGCTCGATCCAGGAGCTGATCACCACGCTCTCCCGGCCGCTGCCGCCGCATCACCGCAGCTTGATCCGCTCCGCAGCCTGAGAGGTAGCCATGCTCGATCGCGACGAGGATATTCTGAAGGCGGCGGAGGACTGGCAGAAGGCCGGCCGTGGCGTCGCGCTCGCCACCGTGGTCGAGACCTGGGGCTCGGCACCGCGTCCGGCGGGCTCGAGCCTAGTCATCAACGACGAGGGCACGTTCCTGGGGTCCGTCTCCGGCGGCTGCGTCGAGGGCGCCGTGGTCACGGAGGCCATGGATGTGATCCAGAGCGGCAAGCCCAGGATGCTGGAGTTTGGGGTTGCCGACGAGACTGCCTGGAATGTCGGGCTGTCCTGCGGCGGCACCATCCGCGTCTTCGTCGAGAAAGTCGGCTAGCCGTGAAGCTCGAGATCCTGCACGAACTCAATACCGAGCGCGCCGCGCGCCGCGCGGTGATTTTGGTCACCGACACCGAGAGTGGTGAGCAGCGCCTGGTGAAGGCCAAGGATTTTGCCAAGGATCCATTAGGCGCCGAGCTCGACAAGCAGCTTCGCATGGGCAAAAGCGCCAGCGTCGAAGCCGGCGGCAAGAAGCTTTTCCTCAACGTCTATGCGCCGACCGCAAAGCTCGTCATCGTCGGCGCCGTCCATATCAGCCAGGCCCTGGCACCGCTGGCGCGCTCGCTCGGCTACGACGTCACCGTGGTCGATCCGCGCACGGCCTTTGCGAGCCCCGAGCGCTTCCCCGACGTTCCACTGGTCGCGGAATGGCCCGACACGGCGCTGCCGCTGCTCAACGTCGACGCCTACACGGCCTTCGTCGCGGTAACGCACGATCCCAAGATCGACGATCCCGCGCTGCTGCACGCCTTCGAGCGCAACTGCTTCTATATCGGCGCGCTCGGATCGCGGAAGACGCACGCCAAGCGCGGCGCCCGGCTGCGGGCGCAAGGCGCCAAGGAGGCTGACATCGCGCGCATTCACGCGCCGATCGGGCTTGCGATCGGCGCGGTCTCGCCGTCCGAGATCGCGGTCTCGATCATGGCCGAGATCACGGCGGTGCTTCGCCTGCCGCCCAAAGAAAAAGAAGAAGCCGCATGAAGTTCGGCCCGGCGAGTCCCAGGGATGCGATCGGCGGGGTGACCGTCCACACCCTGCGCCAGGGACCGCTGGTGCTGAAAAAGGGCACGACGATCGGCCCGGCCGAGGTCGAGGCGCTGGAGCGCGCCGGCATCAAGGACGTTGTGGTGGTGCGGATGGAGGAGGGCGATGTCTCCGAGGACATCGCTGCCGCCAGCATCGCGCTCGCGGTCGGCGGCGAGGGCATCCATGTCGAGCGCGCCTTCACCGGCCGGGCCAATCTGTTCGCCGCGCAGCCAGGCGTGCTGGTGATCGATCGCGCCGCGGTGGACCGCATCAACAATATCGACGAGGCCATTACCTTTGCCACGCTCTCCGCCTACAAGCCGGTGGTCGAGGGCGAGATGGTCGGCACCGTCAAGATCATCCCGTTCGGCGTCAAAGGAAACTTGCGTGATGCCGCGGTGAAGGCCGCGGGTCGCGACGTTCTGAAGATCGCGCCTTACGTCATCAAGCGCGTCGGCGTGGTCTCGACGCTGCTGCCCGGCCTGTCCTCCAAGGTGATCGACAAGACGTTGCGGGTCACCGCCGAGCGGCTGGCGCCAGCCGGAGCCGGCATCATCGCGGAGCGGCGGGTTCCGCATGAGGAGCAGGCGCTGTCGGCTGCGATCAAGGAACTGCTGGGACTTGGCGCCGAGCTCGTGATCGTGTTCGGTGCATCCGCGATCGCGGACCGCCGCGACGTGATCCCTGCGGCCGTCACCAGCATCGGCGGCGAGATCGAGCATTTCGGCATGCCGGTCGACCCCGGCAACCTGCTGCTGATCGCCCGGGCCGGCGCCGTGCCGGTGCTGGGCGCGCCCGGCTGCGCGCGCTCGCCGGTCGAGAACGGTTTTGACTGGGTGCTGATGCGGCTGCTCGCCGGCATCAAGGTGACGCGGTCCGAGCTGATGGGCATGGGTGTTGGCGGCCTCCTGATGGAGATCGTCACGCGCCCGCAGCCGCGCGCAAAACCGGAGATCGAGGGCAACAACCAGGTCGCGGTCATCGTACTCGCGGCGGGCCGCTCGACCCGAATGGGTGGGCCGAACAAGCTACTGGCCGAGCTCGATGGCAAGAAGCTGGTGCGAATAGCGACCGAGCAGGCGCTGGCCTCCAAAGCGTCCGAGGTGATCGTCGTCACCGGCCATCAGACCGAGCTGATCGAACAAGCCTTGCAGGGCCTGAAGGTGCGTTTTGTCAAAAATCCGGATTTTGCCGGCGGCATCGCAAGCTCGGTCAAGGCGGGCATCGCGGCCGTTCCCGAGGCGTCCGACGGCGCCGTGGTCTGCCTCGGCGACATGCCGCTGATCGATGCCGGCCTGATCGACCGTCTCATCGACGCGTTCGCACCGGACCGCGGCAATCTCATCGTCGTGCCCGTCAGCGAAGGCCGCCGCGGCAACCCCGTGCTGTGGTCGCGCCGATTCTTCGGGGAGTTGATGACGCTCGACGGCGATGTCGGCGCGCGCCATCTGATCGCCAAGCACACCGAGGCGGTCGCCGAAGTGCCGGTCGACGGCGAGAGCGCCTTCCTCGACATCGACACGCCGCAGGCGCTGGAAGCGGCACGGCGGGGATAGCGCCGCAAGGTGGGCAAAGGCACGCAGCGCAGTGCTCACCGTCTCTCGACACCGTCGTGTTTAATTGGTGGGCGCGCTTCGCTTTGCCACCCTGCGGCACGCCCAAGCCTCAATTTCAACGCCTGTTCACCATCTGGAAACGACCGCGGCTTACAGTCGCCTTCACCTGCCTTGGGGGGAGGGGTTTTTCCATGGCTTCGAACGTCGTCGCGCGCCGTTGCGCGATGTTTTTCTTTGCGCTGTCCGTCTGCATCGCGGGCGCTCGCCATATCACGGATGCGCATGCCGCCGGTGCATTTGCGGTCGGCAAGTGCGGCGCTTACGGCCAGGCCTTTGATTATGGCGCCGAGCACGAAGCCCGTGCGGCGGCGCAGAAGCAGTGCAAGGGCGATTGCACGACCGTGACGATGAAGCGCGCCTGCGCCGCGATGTCGGTCGATCTTTCCAATCCCTGCGGCGCCTATGGCTATGCCGTCAAGCCGAAGATCTCGACCACGCTCAATGCCGCCACGCGCGAATGCTACAAATACGGCGGCAAGGAATGCGTGATCCGCGCCTGGGCCTGCGACGCCAAGGGTTGATTCCTGTTGCAGTCATTCCGATCGTGCGTAGCATCGAATCCGGAATGACAGTCGGGGAGTTGTATGCAGTTCGATACCAAGATCGCCATCGTGATTCGTACCGATCTTCAAGCCTGGCAGAAGCTCAACGTCGCGGCCTTCCTCACCAGCGGCATCGCCGCGGCCTTTCCGGAATGCATCGGCGAGCCCTATGAGGACGCGTCGGGCACGAAATATCACGCGCTGATCGGTCAGCCCATCCTGATCTATGGCGCCGACGGTCCCGCATTGACGCGCGCGCTCGATCGGGCCCTGACGCGCAACGTCAAGCCGGCGGTCTATACCGAGGACATGTTCAAGACCACTCATGATGCCGCCAACCGCGAGGTGGTGAGGGCAGTGGCGCGCACCGATCTCAATCTCGTCGGTCTCGCGATGCGCGCGGAGCGCAAGGTGATCGACAAGATCGTCGACGGGTTGAAGTTTCATAGTTGACGTGAACGCGCGCGGTCTTGCGCGCGCTTCCACCTGCGATGCCTCACCCCGGCGGCATGCCCGCGAATTTGGGCAGGTCAGGGTCAAGACGATCCCAGTGATGTCCGCGCGCGGCGAAAGTGACCGCCTGCGGCTTGTAGCGGGCGGGCTCGTCGAGGCTTGCGGCGCGGATCGTGAAGACGTCGGGCTGTGCCGCGAAGGTCATGTACACAGGCACGCCGCACTGTGTGCAGAAACCGCGCGTCTTCACGTTGCCGCTGTTGGCGACCATGTCCCAATGCTTTGCCTCGCCCGTCACCGTGACGCCGTCGCCTGCGAATGTCATGTACGAGCCGTGGGCGCTGCCGCTTTCGCGCTGGCAGTCCCGGCACTGGCAGTGATTGCTGAACAGCGGCTCACCGGCAATCGAATAGCGGATCGCGCCGCAGGCGCAGCCGCCGGTATAGGGCTTGGTCATGCGATTACTCCTTACTTGTCTTCGCCGCTGATCTCGTCGAGCTGGCGGACGACCTTCTTCCAGCCGCCGCTCATGCCCGTGTAGGCCGATTCGTTCCTGGGCAAGACGAAGCCCGCATGAACCAGACGGATCCGCGTGCCGTCCTCGACCGGGGTGAGGGACCACGTCACGACGGTGTCGAGCGGCGCGCCGTAGCCAATGTTGCGCTCATCGCCGCCCTTCCAGGCGTAGACGAGGCGGCGGTTCGGCATGACTTCCAGTACCCGGCAATGGATGACACCATCCCATGCGCCGCCCGGCGTGGTCTGGTAGGTGAAAGTGTTGCCTTCGACGGCCTCGAAACCGGTCGGCGGCATCAGCCAGCGCGCGATCAGCTGGGCGCTGGTCAGCGCCTTCCAGATCGTCTCCGGCGCATGAGGGAGCACCTCGTCGATGACGATGTCTTTTGTCTCGGCTTTCAATTCAACAGCACTCACGGCTCGATCTCCTTCAAGAGGTCACGCAGGTTCTGGAAGCGCTCGCGCCAGAACACGCCGTAATGGTCCATCCAGGAGACCAGCGGTTCGAGGCCTTGCGGCGCGGCACGGTAATAGACGTTGCGGCCCTCGGCACGCTCGGCGACGAGGCCGGCCTGCTTGAGGGACTTCAAATGTTGCGAGATCGCGCCTTGCGTCACGCCACTTCCCCGCGTGAGTTCAGCGACGCTGATCTCCGTGCTCTCGAACACGCGTTCGAAGACGGCGCGTCGCGTCGGGTCCGCGAGGGCGCGCATGACGGTGGTAACGGGATTTGGGGCGGCTTCGATCATAGAATTAGATTAGCCGTCGCTAATAAATTAGTCAATACTAATTTGTGGACCAGATTGGGTCCGCAGCGCTGTCTTGACTATGACTGACTGGTCAGTCATATCAGATAGATGACCAGCAAACCCGCCAAAGCCGCCACGCCGCCCGCAGCTCGCGCGAACGCGAAGGCCAATTCACACGCTGGCGAGGACGCGGTGCCCGCGTCGAGCCGTGCCACGCGCGCGGCGGAGCGGCGCGCGGCGATCGTGGATGCCGCGATGGAGGAATTCATCGCGCGGGGCTTTGCCGCGACGCGGCTCGACGACATCGCGAAGCGTGCGGGTGTCGCCAAGGGCACCATCTACCTGCACTTCAAGGACAAGGAATCGATGTTCGAGGAGCTGGTCCGGACGGTGATCGTGCCTGTCGTGACCCGGTTGACGGCATTGCCGCCACCGGCGGGCTCGGTGCGCGATCTGGTCGAGGCGTTTGCGAGTAACTTCCTGAAGGAGGTCATCGGCACCAGGCGCGGCGATCTCGTGCGCCTGATCGTGGCCGAGGGGCCGCGGTTTCCCTCCGTGGCCGACTTCTACTACCGCGAGGTCGTCTCGCGCGGCATCTCCGCCATGCGCGCCCTGATCGAGCTCGGCATCGCCCGCGGCGAGATCCGCCAGAAGAACCTGGCGCACTATCCGCAGATCCTGGTCGCACCCGCGATGATCGCGGTGATCTGGCAGAGCCTGTTTGCGCGGCACGCGCCGCTCGACGCGCAGGACATGCTGCGCGTTCATCTCGATTTGATTTTTGGCGAACGGAGCACGACATGAGGCCGTCGCAAGCAATTTCTGTACTCGCATTGATCGCGGTCCTCGCGACCGGGCTTGCCGGTTGTAAGGACAAGCGTGATCCCGGCTTCCAGGGCTGGGTCGAGGCTGACATGATCTTCGTTAGCCCAGACGAGGCGGGTCGCGTGACGAAGCTCAATGTCCGCGAGGGCGATCAGGTCAAGGTCGGCGATCACCTCTATTCCGTCGACGACGATCTCCAGCTTGCCGATCTCAATCAGAACAAGGCGACGCTGGCGAATGCGCAGCAAACCTACGATCGCGCGGCTTCGCTGAGCAAGACCGGCTCGGGCACGCAGGCCAATCTCGACTCGGCGGTCTCCGCCTTGCGCGTCGCCGAGGCACGGGTGGCGACCTCGGAGACGCGGATGGCGCGGCGCAAGGGCTTTGCGCCGGTCGCCGGTACCATCCAGCAGATCTATTTTCGCGAGGGCGAGATGGTGGCGGCGCAGCGGCCGGTGCTCTCGATCATGCCCCCCGGCAACATGAAGCTGCGCTTCTTCGTGCCGGAGACCGAGCTGCCGAAGCTTGCGATCGGCGATACGGTGCGGATCGCGTGCGACAATTGCGCCGCCGATCTCACCGCAAAGATCTATTTCATCGCAACCTCGGCCGAATACACGCCGCCTGTCATTTACAGCCTCGAGGAGCGCAACAAGCTCGTCTATCTGATCCAGGCGCGGCCTTCGCGTCCCGACGCCTTGCGCGTCGGACAGCCGATCGACGTCTATCTCAATCCAAAAACTCCGGTGGCGGACAAACGATGAGCGGCAATGGCATCGCGATCGACGTCAAGGGCCTGACCAAGTCGTTCGGCGGCCGGGAGGTCGTGCACGATCTGTCGATGCAGGTGAAACGCGGCTCGATCTACGGCTTCCTCGGGCCGAACGGCTCCGGCAAGACGACGACCATCCGCATCCTCTGCGGCCTGCTCACACCCGACAGCGGCGAGGGCACCTGCCTCGGCTACGACATCCTGAAGGACGCCGAAAAGATCAAGCGCCAGGTCGGCTACATGACCCAGCGGTTCAGCCTGTATCAGGACCTGTCGGTGCGCGAGAATCTCGAATTCGTCGCGCGGCTCTATGGCCTTGCCGACGCCCGCGGCGCCGCGCGCGACATGATCAAGCGGATCGGGCTCTCGGGGCGCGAGGAACAGCTCGCGGGCGAACTCTCCGGCGGCTGGAAGCAGCGGTTGGCGCTAGGTGCCTGCACATTGCCCAGTCCGAAACTGCTGCTGCTCGACGAGCCGACCGCCGGCGTCGATCCCAAAGCGCGGCGCGATTTCTGGAACGAGATTCATGCACTCGCGGCCGACGGTCTCACCGTGCTGGTCTCGACCCACTACATGGACGAGGCCGAGCGCTGTCACGAGATTGCTTATATCGCCTATGGCCATCTGCTCGTGCATGGCACCGTGGACGAGGTGATCGCGAAATCCGCGTTGACGACCTACACCGTGACGGGCGAGGACCTGAACGAGCTCACGGCTGCGCTCACCGGCAAGCCGGGAATCGACATGGTGGCGCCGTTCGGCACGTCGCTGCACGTCTCCGGCCGCGACGTCGCCGCGCTCGAGGCCAGCATCGCGCCGTGGCGCGAAAAAAGCGGACTGCATTGGCACAAATCATCGCCGTCACTGGAAGACGTGTTTATCGAATTGATGAGCCGTTCCAAGGACAATTTCCAATGAGCGCGGTCGATCATCCTGAACCCCAGCACGCGATCCGGGAGCGCTTCGGCTTCTGGAGGCGCTCCTATGCGATGCTGATCAAGGAGTTCATCCAGCTCAAGCGCGACCGCGTGTCATTTGCGATGATCGTGATGCTGCCTGTGATGCAGCTGCTCTTGTTCGGCTATGCCATCAACACCACGCCGCACAATCTGCCGAGCGCGGTGCTGCTTCAGGAGGATTCCGATCTCGCACGCTCGATCCTGAAGGCGCTGGAGAACACCGCCTATTTCCGCTTTCTCTACGAAGTCCACGACGTCGAAGATTTCGACAATCTCCTGAAATCCGGCAAGGTTCTGTTCGGCGTCGAGATCCCGCGCGGCTTCGAGCGGGCAGTGCGGCGCGGCGATAAGCCGGCGCTGCTGGTCGCGGCTGACGCCACCGATCCAGTGGCGGCGAGCGCGGCGATCGGCTCGCTCGGCATGGTCGTGCAGACCGCACTCAAGCACGATCTCTACATCGGAGATCCCCCGGAGATGCCGTTCGAGATCCGCGCGCACGCCCGCTACAACCCCGCCGCCGCGTCGAGCCTCAACATCGTGCCGGGCCTCGTCGGCACCATCCTGACCATGACCATGCTGATCTTCACCGCGCTCTCGGTCACGCGCGAGGTCGAGCGCGGCACGATGGAGAGCCTGCTGTCGATGCCGATCAAGCCGGTCGAGGTGATGTTCGGCAAGATCATTCCCTACGTGCTGGTCGGGTTCGTGCAGGCGTTCCTCATCATTGGCATCGGGGTCGGCCTGTTTGGCGTGCCGGTGCTCGGAAATCTGTTCCTGCTGGCGCTGCTCTCGACGCTCTTCATCACGACCAATCTGGCGATCGGGTACACGATCTCGACGCTGGTGCAAAACCAGCTCCAGGCGATGCAGATGTCGATGATGTTCTTCCTGCCGAGCATCTTGCTGTCCGGATTCATGTTCCCGTTCGCCGGGATGCCGGCCTGGGCGCAATATGTCGGTGAGTGCCTGCCGCTGACGCATTATTTGCGCATCGTCCGCGCCATCATGCTGAAGGGTGCGAGCATGCAAAATTTGCGTTTCGACGCGTTGGCGCTGGCGGTCCTGATGCTGCTCGCCATGACCATCGCCGTGACGCGCTTCCGCCGCACGCTGGATTGAGGCAAGATGCCCCTGGAATCAAGGGGGCGGAATGGTCAGTTTTGCGAGCAGGAAGGCCCGGCAGCATGCCGTGATGTCCGAAGACTTCGAGCGCGAGCTGACGCGCGAGGTGCTGCGCACCGAGCTCGTGCGAGTGAGGGCGCTGATCACGACGGGCTGCGTCATCGTCGTGTTCCTCACCGCGATCTACCTCGTCAATTCCTCCGTGGTGCAGCGGGTCTGGCGGGGCACGGAGGGGCTTGCCGAGGTCTATGGTCTCCTGACCGGCTTCATCCTGTTCGAGGTCTGGGTCCACAGCCAGATCAGGCGAAACCTCAAGCTCGACCGCGATCTGCCGGTGATCCGGCGCTATATCGGCGCGCTGATCGAGACCTCGCTGCCGACCGTCATCCTGATCCTGCAGATCCGCAGCATGGGCGCGAGCCAGGCGCTCGGCTTCGTCGTGCCGCTGATCTATTTCATTTTCGTCATCCTCTCGACCCTGCGGCTCGACTTCTGGCTGTCCACCTTCACCGGCTTCGTCGCTGCGGGTGAGTTGCTCGCTGTGGCGCTGATCTTCGATCCCGCCAGCGGGAGCGGCGAGCCGCAGATCTATTTCCACGCGGTGCGAAGCACCATCATCCTGATCTGCGGCGTGCTTGCAGGCGCGGTCGGTGCGCAGCTCCGCCGCCAGTTCGCCGCAAGCATTGCCGCAGCGACCGCGCGCGACCGGGTGACCAACCTGTTCGGTCAGCACGTGTCGCCACAGGTGGTGGAGCGGCTGATGGCGGCGGGGACGAGCGCCGCCGGCGACCTCCGCCGCGTCGCCGTGATGTTCGTCGATTTCCGCGGCTTCACCGCCGGCGCGCAGTCGCGCACCCCGCAGGAGGTGGTCGACCGGCTCGACGGCGCCTTCGCCGTCCTGGTCGACATTCTCGACCGCGAGGGGGGCATCGTGAACAAGTTTTTGGGCGACGGCTTTCTGGCCCTGTTCGGCGCGCCGCTGGAGACCTCCGACGCCGCGCACCGCGCGGTCGCCGCGGGCCGCGAGATGCTGACCGCGATGGAGCGCATCAACGCGCAGACGAGCTGGCCGCTCAGAATCGGAATCGGCATCCATTTCGGCGAGGTCGTCGCCGGCAATATCGGCTCGCCCCGGCGCAAGGAATACACGGTGATCGGAGACACCGTGAACTTCGCCTCCCGGCTGGAGGCGCTGAACAAGGAGTTCGGCTCGCAGCTCTTGATCTCGGCGGCGGTCCGCGAGGCGCTGGGCGAGGACGGCGACGATGCGGTGTCGCTTGGGGAGGTCGAGGTGCGCGGCTATGAGCAGAAGGTGGCGGTGTTTCAACTGGGGTGAGGGCCGCCGCCTGCGCCTTCACTTGTGAGTCGCGTTTCGTTGAAGCGGCTCGCGTTTCGTTGAAGGCGCGTGATGAAATATCCTTGGTAGCTTTTGGGTCTTGCACGGTGGAAGCCGAAAATCTCAGCTTCCCTTTGCCACCCGGAGAAAGCCAATGACTCGATCGATCCTTGTTGCAGCCGCCCTGATCGCCGCCGCTGTCACCCAAAGCCAGGCCGCATCGGCGCGGGACAGCGTGCCGCGCCGCGCCGCAACTCACGTGGCGACCGACTGCGTCAGGGCTCCGGCAGCAGGCGCGTATGCCTCTGCGCCTTACGCACAGCCGCCTTGCCTGCCCAACACGGCGTCCGCGTACTAACTCGCGGCAGAGACGAAGCCGGGCCGGTGAAGTCCGCCAGCCCGGCGTCGCGAACGCTGATGGCGGACTGCGCGGGATCTCGCGCTGGAGGCCGAGTAGATTCGGCGCCGTATCGCAACGGCGCGGCCGGCGAAGATTTTGCGAAGACGGCCTACCCGCTGCTGCGCAACGCGTACGGCCTCGATCGACTGCTCTGGGGCAGCGACTGGCCGCACACGCAGTTCGAGAAGGCGCAAAGCTACGCGAAGAACCGGCGATTTATCGATGGGCTGATCGTCGATCAGAGTGAACGCGCGCAAGTGCTCGCATCGCCACGTTCGCTCTGCCGCTTTTGATCCGTCTTCCGCGATTGCTCCGATTGCACTCTATTTTGGGGCATGACGGGCGATGTCGCCGGCTTGTAGAGTGCCGGCGATGCAGCCGACCGAGGCTGCGCTTGCGTGAAGAGGAAGCGAAGATGCAGCGCCGCTACATCACCGTCGACGTGTTCACCGACCGCGCCTTCGGCGGCAACCAGCTCGCCGTGGTGCTGGATGCCGGCGGGCTCTCCACGCAGCAGATGCAGGCGATCGCGACCGAGTTCAACTATTCGGAGACGACCTTCGTACTGCCGCCGCGCGATAAGGCCAACGACGCCGAAGTGCGCATCTTCACGCCGGTGTTGGAGATCGCCTTTGCCGGTCATCCCAATGTCGGCACAGCCTTCGTGCTGGCGTCGCTGGCGAAGGAGCCGAAACCGCGCCTGCTGTTCGAGGAGAAGGCGGGGCTCGTGCCGGTCGAGATCGTGCGGGAGCAGGGCCGGGTGGTCAGAACGGAGCTGACCGCGCCGCAGCCGCTGGCGCGGTATGCGCCACTGTCACCTGCTGAAGCCGCGAGTTGCATCTCGCTCGGCGCGGATGACATCAAGACCGACAACCACGCAGCGCACGTCGTCACCGTCGGAAACGCGTTTCTCGTGCTGGAGCTGCATTCGCGCGAGGCGCTGAAGCGGGCCCGGCCGGATGCCGCGGCCTATGGCAAGATATTGCCACGCGATGGCGCCCGCTCGGTGTGGTTTTATACCCGTGACGTGCCCGCAGCGGAGGCGCCATGTGAGCGCCAGGCGCGCATGTTCATGCGCGGCGCCAGCGGCCTCACCGAGGATCCCGCGACCGGCAGCGCAACCGTCGCAGCCGCCGCGCTGTTCGCCGATCTCGATCCCAGGCGCGACGGCGAGTTGAGGCTCACGGTCGGCCAGGGCTTTGACATGGGCCGGCCCAGCGTCCTGCAGACGCGCGTGCGCAAGCAGGACGGCAAGATCGTCTCCGCCCATGTCGGCGGCAGCTGCGTGCAGATGATGGAAGGGACGTTGAGGCTTGATGGGGAGGGTTAGCTCTCTATTCCATCGTCATGCCCGGGCTTGTCCCGCCTGCGCGGCCGAAGCCGCTTCGGCGACGCGAAGGCCCGGGCATCCACGTTCTTCGTGCTGTGTGGCAAGGCGTGGATGGCCGGGACAGGCCCGGCCATGACGGAGAGAGTCGTTCAGGCCTGCCGTCCCGCCAAATTCTTCACCGTTACCCCATCGCGCTCCTCGATGATCTCCGCGATCATCTGGCGGTGGCAATGGGTGTGGTCGCGCTCGTAGCAAAGCAGGCAGACGGGACCGGCTTTCTTCACCAGCGCCGAGAGCTCGTCCATCTGCTCCCTGGCCTCCGGCGTCTTCAGGTGCTTTGAGAAAACCTTCTCCAGTACATCGTATTGCCCGCTGCGGGCGGCGAGGCGGCCTTCCTTGGGCGTGCCGAGCGCTGCCAGATGGACATAGGCGATGCCGCGTTCATCGAGGCCTGCGGCGAGCTGCCTCTTGGAAAAGCCGGGCCGGCGCGATGACGTCACCGCGCGCACGTCGACGACGAGCTTGACGCCGGATTGCTCCAGCTCGTCGAGCACTGCCTTCGGCGGCGTCTGCTCATAGCCGATGGTGAAGAGCTTTTTTGCCTTTGCCATGAGACACCTTTAGCGAAATACCTCAGCTCACCCGTGCGATCAGTTCCATCGCGCCGGCTGGCGCGCGCACCTTGCCCTCGTGGATGACATAGGCGAACACGTCGCGCGGCTCCTTCTTCGGCTTGGCCTTGTCGACCTTCGGCAGGTCGTCGGGTTCGCTTCCCTCGGCCCAGTCCTGAAAGCGCTTGGCCCAGGCATCGAGCTGCTTCGGCGGATAGCAGGTCTTGATCTCGTCATTGCCCTTCTGCAGTCGCGCATAGACGAAATCGCCGGCGACGTCGGCGATCGCCGGATATTTGCCGTGCTCGGCGAACACGACGGGCGTCTCGAATTCGCGGATCAGCGCGACGAAATCCGACGTGCAGAAACTGTCGTGACGGACCTCGACGACGTGGCGCAGCGCGCGTCCCTCGAGCTTGCGCGGCAACAGCTCGAGGAATTTTCCGAAATCGGCGCCGTCGAATTTTTTGGTCGGCGCAAACTGCCACAGCACTGGCCCAAGATGATCGCCGAGTTCCAGCACGCCGGAATCATAGAAACGCTTGATGGAATCTCCGGCCTCGGCCAGCACGCGCCGGTTGGTGGCGAAGCGCGGCCCCTTCACCGAGAACACGAAACCATCAGGCACCTCGCTCGCCCATTTGCGAAAGCTCTCCGGTTTCTGCGAGCCGTAATAAGTCCCGTTGATCTCGATCGAGGTCAGCTTCGAGGCGGCGTAGGACAGTTCCTTGGCTTGCGTGAGCTTCTCCGGATAGAACACCCCGCGCCATGGCTCGAAGGTCCAGCCGCCGATGCCGATGAAGATGTTGCCGGATTTTTTGGACGCGGTTTTTGCTTTGGCCACGGGAGGATCTCGGATGCGGGAGGAGGGCCTCCATCCTAATCAAACCAGTTGTGATTGGCCAGTTGCGACGTCCCGTCTAAGCTCGCGATAGGATCTGCGAAAAAAGGAGAACAAGATGCGGATGCTGATGGTGGGAGCGGCGCTCGTCATGATGACATCTGCTGCCATGATATCTTCAGTTATGGCCGACGATGACGATGCCAAGGGTGCGCAGAAGCTCGCCACGCAGGGCCGCGACGATTATTGGCATTGCCTGGCGCGGGAATATTCGCGCGTCGGCAATCAGGGCCTGTCGGAACAGGATTTTGGCCGCTCCGTCGCCGGAGCCTGTCCGTCGGAGCGACAATACTACCGGGTGGCACTGCTCGATTATCTCACCGCGCAATATCCGGATATTGATGCCGGCGCCCATCTCGCGACCGCGAACAGGGCGGTGGAGGCGGCGCAGAAGGACATCGTGACGGCCTTCGTCAAGCACAAGCCGCCGCAGAAATAGCCCATTGAACCGGTGCGTCCGGCAAGCCCTTCCGGCAGCGCGCTCATCCATGGTATCACTGGGCGCATCTGGAACAGGGATGGGTTTCCATGTCGTCTGAGTCGGTGGGGGGCATTTTGGGCGCGATCGTCGCGGCGATTGTGCTTGCGGTCGCCGTCGTCTTTGGGCCGATCGGCCAGTACGGCAAGCCGCCCAAGCCTGCGAAGGCCGAGCCGGCCGGGGCTGCGGCGCCGGCGGCCCCTGCCGCGCCCGTGCCGCGAGGGCCGGTGATCAAGGAAGTCCCGAACCAGTAAGCGCGTGAAAAAGGCATCTTTCGCCCCTTGTAAAGCGGCGTTACCGTTCCCATTTAGCTTCTAACGGCGACGTTGAGCGAAAAACTCCGGCGCTGGAACGACCTTGGAATAGCACAGGCTGCGCCGGATGTACGCGCGGCCCGCCCTTCCGGGGTCGTTGGCATTTTTGGCCCCTTTTGGGGCCGCCCCCCAGAGAAACCCTGGCTTGCTGGCGCAAGTTCTTGGCAGCACAGGACGCGGCGGATATACGCTGCCGTCATGAATGAAGCGATCAGACCGGGCTCCGACATCCCACAGAAGGCTTCGCCGGCGCCCGAATTGTCGGTCGTCGTCCCGACCTTCAACGAACGCGACAATGTCACGGTGCTGTACCGGCGGCTGGAGGCCGTGCTGGCCGGCATCGCCTGGGAGGTCGTGTTCGTCGACGATAATTCGCCTGATGGCACCTGGGACGTCGTGCGCGCGCTGGCCCAGCGTGATAGCCGCGTGCGCTGTGTCCGCCGTATCGGCCGCCGCGGCCTGTCGGGGGCCTGCATCGAGGGCATCCTGGCCTCCAGCGCGCCCTATGCGGCCGTGATCGACGCCGACCTCCAGCACGACGAGACGCAACTGCCGAAGATGCTGTCGCTGCTCGCGAGCGGGCAGGCCGAACTCGTGGTCGGCAGCCGCTACATCGAGGGCTACAAGAGCGAAGGCTTCAACAAGCAGCGCGCCGGCGCCAGCGCGCTGGCAACGGAACTCGCCAGGAAAGCGCTGCGGGTCGAGATCGCCGATCCCATGAGCGGCTTCTTCATGGTTCGCCGCGACCGCTTCGAGCAGCTCGCGCCGAAACTTTCCGTGCACGGCTTCAAGATCCTGCTCGACCTCGTCGCAAGCGCTAACGGCACCTTGCGCGCCATCGAAATTCCCTACACGTTCGGCGAGCGCCAGCACGGCGAAAGCAAGCTCGATTCCATGGTCGCGCTGGATTTTCTCGGCCTCGTTCTGGCGAAGTTCACCAACGATGCTGTCTCGTTACGCTTCCTGCTGTTCGCGATGGTCGGCGGGATCGGCCTCGTGGTGCATCTCACCACCCTGTTCATATCGCTCGAGCTGTTCAAGGAGCCGTTCGCGGAAGCGCAGGCCTCCGGCGCCATCGTCGCAATGACCAGCAATTTCGTCCTCAACAACTTCCTCACCTACCGCGACCAGCGGCTGAAGGGCTTTGCACTGCTGCGCGGCCTGATCGCGTTCTACATCGTGTGCAGCGTCGGCCTGCTCGCCAATGTCGGCGTCGCCTTCTCGGTCTACGACCAGGAGCCGATCTGGTGGCTTGCGGGTGCGGCCGGGGCGCTGATGGGCGTGGTGTGGAACTACGCGATGTCCGGATTGTTCGTCTGGCGCAAGAAATAGCTCACGATGGGCGGGGCTGACGCGCGGATCGTCCGCAATACGGCGCTGGTGACCGTTGCGCTGGTCGGCTTGCGGCTCGTCGCAGCCGCCTTCACGCCGATCACCTTCGACGAAGCCTATTACTGGATGTGGTCGCAGAACCTCGCCGGGGGGTACTACGACCACCCGCCGATGGTTGCCTACGTCATCCGCGCCGGCACCCTGATCGCCGGCGACACCGAGCTCGGCGTTCGCGTGGTCTCGATCCTGCTCGCGCTGCCGATGAGCTATGCGGTCTATCGCTCCGCCGCGATCCTGATCGGCGGCGCGCGGGTGGCCGCGACCAGCGCCATCCTGCTCAATGTAACGCTGCTGGCCTCGGTTGGCACGCTGATTGTCACGCCCGATGCGCCGCTTCTGGTTGCCTCCAGCTTCGTGCTGTTCTTTCTCGCCAAGGTGCTGGAGAGCGGCCGCGGCATCTGGTGGCTCGCGGTCGGCGCAGCCGTCGGTGCGGCGCTCCTGTCCAAATACACCGCGATGTTCTTCGGGCTGGCGATCCTGATCTGGATCGCTGCCGTGCCGAAACTGCGGCACTGGTTTCTCTCGCCCTGGCCGTATCTGGGCGGTTTCGTTGCGCTCGCGTTGTTCTCGCCGGTGATCCTCTGGAATGCCGATCATCAATGGGTCTCGTTCGCAAAGCAGCTCGGGCGCGCCAGGATCGAGGATTTTCGTCCGGTCTTCATCGCCGAGCTGATTCCGACGCAGATCGCGTTCGCAACCCCGCTGGTGTTCATCCTCGGCGCGATGGGGCTGCACGCGCTGACCTGGCGCCGGGCCGGCGCACTCGCCTCGCGCGTGCTGATCGAGACGATGTTCTGGACCATCGTCGCCTATTTCGTCTGGCATTCGCTGCATGCCCGCGTCGAGGCCAACTGGTTCGCGCCGGTCTATCCGCCCTTCGTCATCGCGGCGGCCGCCGCCGCCAATCTGGTGCAGTGGAAGCCGCGGCAGCGTCGCCTGGTGGATTTCTGCCTGCGCTGGGCCGCACCCACCGGCATCGTGATGTTTGCCGCGCTGATCGTGCAGGCCAATACCGGCTGGCTGTCCGGCTATCGCCGCGATGCGACCGTGCGCAGCGTCGGCGTCGGCTGGCGCGAGCTCGCTGCCGAAATCGAAGCGGTGCGAGCTCGCAATGGCGCGACCTGCGTGCTTGCCCCGGACTACGGCACGACGGGCTGGCTCGCCTTCTATCTGCCGCGCGGCAGCTGCGTGGCGCAGCAAAACCAGCGCATCCGCTGGGCCAACATGCCCGAGCCGGATCCAAAGCTGCTTGCGGGCAAACTGATCTATGTCGACGAGCTGCGCTCTGACGGCCATCCCGCCGTCCACGATCTCTTTGCCAAGGTGACGCAGGTCGCGCAATTGCAGCGCAAGCGCGGCCCGCTCGTGATCGAGACTTACAGCATCGATCTGCTCGAAGGCGCCAAGGGCGACGTGCTGGACCGCTCGCCGCCGCCGGAAGCGCGGTAGCTCTCCTCGGAACGACGACGAAAGTTCAGTTGATCATCTCGGCCTTGGTCGAGGCCTGGTTCGGCCTGTCCTGGTCGCGCCAGAACCAGACGCTCACGACGCCGGAGCGGCCGCGGACCTGCGTGAGCAGGGGGCCCGACAGAACGCCGTCGGGACCGCCCTGAAAGTCGGCCGCATCCAGCAGCGTATCGCTGAGCGCGAGCCGCGCGCCGTTCTGAACGGCAACCTCCATCAACCGGCTCGCGACGTTGACGGTGTCGCCCGTCGCCGTGATGTGCTGATGGCTTTCGCCGAGGCGCGAGGCGACGATCGGGCCGAAATGCGCACCGATCTTGAAGCCGAGCTGATCCCTGATCGCAGGCGGCAGCGACGCGATCCAGCGTTCGACGCCGCGGTGCAGGTCGATCGCGCATTTCAGCGCGCGTGCGGCGTCGTCGGGCATCGCGCCGGGCAGGCCGAACAGGATCATGGCGCCGTCGCCGAGAAAGCCGCTGATCATGCCGCCGCAATCGACCGCGGTCTTCTCGATCAGCGCGTGAAACGCCTTCAGAATGTCCTGGAGTTCGCCCGGATCGATCCGCTCGCTCAGCGCCGTGAAGCCGGAGAGATCGATGAAGACCACGGCGGCGTCCTGCCGGACAGGTGTCGACAGGAAATTCGGATCGCGCGCCAACCACTCCTGCACGGCCGGCGCCTGGAATTGCGCGAGCGACCGGCTCTTGGCTGCGAAATATTGCGTGCGGCGGCCTCCCGCCCATAATTGCACGCCGGCAAAGACCGCAACCGGCGGCACGGCTGCGGCGAGCGTGGTCGCGGCGTTCAGCCAGACGCCGTGCGTGAACGCAAACAGATTGAATCCGGTCCAGGCGATCATCACCGCGGCCGCCGCGACGATGCCGAGCGCGCTGCGCCGGCAGGCGAGCAGGCCCACAAGCAGCATCGGCAACAGGATCGCGATGAGCGCGTCGGCGATGTGGACCTTGCGGTCGCGCACGATGCTGTCGCCGGCGACGAGATGGGTGATCGCGGTGGAGACCACTTCGACGCCGGGCATTAGAGAATCGAACGGTGTTGGGTAAAAATCACCGCCGCCGGCGACCGAGGCCCCGATCACGACGATCCGGTTCTCGATCGCCGCGCGACTTAACGTGCCGTCGAAGATGCTCTGTGCGGTGACGGTGCGGATGGTCCGGCGCGGGCCGTAATAGGTGATCGGTAACGCGAAGTCGGTATCGGTGGGCACCGCGCGGTCGCCGAGCATCAGATGGTCCGGCGCGATCGTCAGCGACTTGTCGAGCGCGCGCGCCGCGACCCGCAACGGAAAGGACAGCTCGACCTTGTCGCTCGTCCGGAACAGCATCGGCACCGAGAGCGGTGAGCCCGATTGTCCGGTCGCAACATTGACGACGCCGACTTCGGCATGATCGGCGAACGCCGGCAAGGGCAGCAGGAAGCGCTCGGCCTGCGGCAGGGCGGCGAGGGGGCCTTGGCCGCTGGTCTCCACGGTCTCGCTGGCGGACGGGAAGATCGCTGCGGCGGCAAGGACGATGGGACCCGTAGCCAGCGTATTTGCCAGCGTAGCGTCGCCGATCGCAGCGCTGCGATCGACCAGCAGCAGGTCGATCGCGACGACCTTCGGCTTGAACTGCACGATGGTGTCGACGACGCGGGCGAGATCGGCGCGCGGCAGCGGATAGCTGCCGCCGCGCTTCACGACGGTGTCGTCGATCGCGACGATGGTGACGAGATCGGGCGGAACCCGCACGCCGCGGACCTGCGTCCGCCAATCCGCCAGCGTCGCCTCGAGGCGATCGAGAAACCGCAGATGACCGTTGGCGTGACCGGCATAGATGCCCGCGCCCCACAGTGCGGTGAGGACGAGTGCCACCAGGATCTGAACGCGTCGGCTACTCATGTGGTCGTGTTGCAATTTCTCTATCGTCCAAATGCTGTTCGCCGCGCCCAGGTGACCCGAACCATTGGCCAAGTCTTACTGACCAAGTCTTGCCATCAACGCGTCGACGCGCGGCTGGCCCCATGTCTTGACCGTCAACGGGCCTGTGGCTTCCACGTCGACGCCTTGGCCACGGTCTAATACCACGCTGCGCCCACCATTCCTGCGGCTCACGCCGACACGGCCGTCAGCCACGAAGACGGAGGTCTTGGCCTCTGCGACATCGACCGCCCATTTCGTGCCGCGCACCGCGGCGATCGCCTGCGGCGTCAGCACCTTGAAGGGATTGCCGCCGGGCTTCTTGGGCACCTCGACCAGCAGCGCTTTGCTGCTCAACTCCACCGAGTCTATATGTCCGTCGCGGTTAGCGTCCTTAAGTTCAAATCTGGCACCGCTTTCGGCAACGATCGTGATGCCGTTGTTGCAGCGCCAGGTCTGCGTACCGGCAGCAGATGGCGTCGCCGTGCAGCCCACATTGGCGGCAGGCTGGGCAATCGCGTGTCCGATCAACAGAAACGACCCCGCCAGAGCGAAAAACCCTGCGCGCACGAACTCTCTCATGCCAGCCTCCGTTTGCGTGCTCGGCACAGTTCAAGGCGATCTTGATACGGTACCGTATCACACGCAGAGGCTGCTGAAAAGTGCCGGTTGCCGTAGCTATTTTCTCGCTGCGGCCTTTTCCAGTGCGGTGCGATCAACTTTCGGTCAGGGCACCTGCTCGCGTGCGCGGTGTAGCTGCTGACAACCGCGCTGCGGCTGCGGAGCAGAGGGTGCTTGCGCACCAGCCTCGCGCAACGCTTCCCCCGCTATCTTCCGGGTATTGAACACCACGAAAACGACTTGGTTGGATGGCCTTAGAGATGCGGCCGGAGACGGTCGCCGGCAACGCCAATCCCGCCGAGAATTATAGTTAACAGACGCCCTTAAGTCCGTAGTTCTGCGGGCTTTTTTCTCGAAATGGGACACCCCAACGGGTTGCCTCACATCCGCCCGAACTTAATCCGCATTTAACTAAAAGTGGCCTTAATGACGCTCCGACCCTCTGCGAGATGCTGTTCCCGGATCGTGACCAGCGGCGCTTCGAAGGGGGACCGAGTGACACCGTTCTGGACCCAAGGCGAATGAGTACGAGTATCGCTGCGCAAGGCATCGCGGCACGAAAGTCCAAAGGATTCTCGAGCAATTCCTATCGGAAGCCTTCCCGGAAAATGACCACCCAAAACGTGCTTGGCGCCGCCGTGATCGGCTGCGTCGTGCTTGGCGCCGGCTGGACCATCTACAGCAACATCTTTGCCGCCAGCGTCTATCCGACCGTCGGCAGCAGCGGCTACGACGAGCCCGTGATCAAGCGGGCGCCCAGGGTCGCGCTGCGCGAGGCCGGTGAGGCCGTCAAGGACGCCTTTGCGCTCTTGCCCGACCGCTTCCAGGTGGCAGCGCCGATCTCGCGCGAGATGTTCAACGATCGCTTTGCCGCGGCTGCGACCCAAGGCGTGACATCGAATGCGGCCAGCGCCGCGCCCGCAACCAAGGTCGCCGAAGCCAAGGACGCGCCGAAGCCGAGCGTGATCGCGAGGGTCGCGGAAGTCCTGAAGCCAGGTCCCGCCAAGATCGCTGACGCTGCGAAGTCCAAGCGCGGCGCTGACGCGCCGCTGCAGCTTGCCTCGGCAGATCCGGCCGAGATCGTGCCGGCGCCTGAGGCGAAGCCAAAATCGATTGCCGATCGCGCCAAGGCTGCGGTGATGTCGATTACCGGACCGCGCCAGTCGATGGTGGAAAAGCTCTGGGGCAAGCGCGAGCCGTCCGGTGGGCTGCTCGCCTATGCCTCGGCCGACGCCAGCGTGACCGCCTCCATCGCGCCGAGGGAGCAGAACCCCATGCTCGGCGGTTCGGCGCCCTATGAGCGTGACACCGCGGTCTACGACATCTCCGCTAAAACGGTTTACTTGCCCGACGGCACCAAGCTCGAGGCGCATTCCGGCCTCGGTTCCAACCTCGACGACCCGCGCTCCTCGCGCGTCCGCATGCGCGGTGTGACGCCGCCGCATATCTACACGCTGAAACCGCGCGAGGCGCTGTTTCACGGCGTGCCTGCGCTGCGCCTGACCCCGATTGGCGGTGAGAGCGCGATCTACGGCCGCGACGGCCTGCTCGCGCATACCTTCATGCTCGGGCCCAACGGCGATTCCAACGGCTGCGTGTCGTTCAAGGATTATTACGCGTTCCTCGACGCCTACCGCAACAAGGGCATCCGCAAGCTCGCGGTGCTGGCGCGCGTGGACTAGGCTCAGTCAATTCGAGATCACGCAAAGGGCCGCTTGCAGCGGCCCTTTTCTGTTTCGCTTCGCGCGTGCGTTTTAGCCCGGCCAGCACTGCCCGCCGCCGTCGATCCGCAGCACCTGACCGGAAACGAAGGCGCCCATGGGCCCTGCGAAGAATTCGACAACGCGCGCGACCTCGTCGACGGTTGCGATCCGGTCGAGCGTGCCGGTCTCGACCATTCTGTCGGGGTCGACTGCACGCGTTCCGAGGAAGCGGCCGGTGCGGGTATCTCCGGGCGCGATGCAGTTGACGGCGACGTCGTAGGGGCGGAGCTGGTCGGCCAGGCATCGCGTGTAATGGGTCACGCCGGCCTTCGAGACCGCATAGATCGAGCCTTGGGTACGTCCCTTGAAAGCGGCGACGGAGCCAAGCGTCACGATGCGGCCTCGTCGGCGCTCCATCATGCCGCGCGCGACCGCCTGGCATGTCAGGATGGTGGAGAGCAGATTGCGCTCCAGCACCGCGCGCACGTCGGCCTCCTTGATATTCACCGCATCGTTCGGATCGGGCTTGCCGCCCCCGGCCGCGATATCGCCCCCGGCATTGTGCACGAGAATGTCGATCGGGCCGAGTGCCGCTTCGGTCTCCGCGATGACGCGTGCGATGTCCTCGCCCTTGGTGAGATCGCCGAGCACGCGCTGGCTGCGAACGCCGAATTCGCGGCCGATCTCGACGGCGACCGCGGTGAGGGTGGTGCCCTCGCCATACTCGGCCGGCCCGTTCTCGCGCATGCCGTGGATGGCGACGTCAGCGCCGAGCGCGGCAAGCTTCTCTGCAAAAGCGCGGCCGAGCCCGCGCCCCGCGCCGGTCACCAGTGCAACTTTGCCTGCCAGAAGCTTGTTGGTGTCATGCGATGTCATGATCTTGTTCCTGTTGTGAATGTCAGTCTGCGGCGAGGTCGAGGCCGATCGCCAACGCCTGCACGAGGCACATCGGTGCGACAAGCGTACGCAGCGCGGGCTCAGGCATGTCCTGGATCTCGAACACGACGCTCGCGCCCTCGACGATCGGGCTCAAAAGGCTGTCGGTGATGGAAATCGTGGGCACGCCCCGCGCGACGAGTTCGGGAAACAAGCGCGCCGTATCCGGATAGTAATTTCGGAAGCTGATCGCGACCAGCGCGTCGTCTGATGTCGCCGCGTGCGACTGCTCGTGGATGCTGCCGCCAAGGCCGTCGAGCAGGACGACGCGCCGTCCGAGCTTGCGCAGCACGTAGGCGAGGTGGATCGCAACCGGGAACGAGCCGCCCAGGCCGAGCAGATAGATGTCACGTGCCTTGGCAAGGATCGCGGTTGCGGCGTCGAGTTCGCGCGCATGGACGGATTGGCTGAGCGTGACCAGCGATGATTGCGCTTCGGACACGAAACGCGACAAGACCGCGGCCGGCTGGCGGCCGAGCACTGACTTCTCCTGGCTCTTCATGCGGGCGAGGCGCGCCTTGTAGCTTGGCGCGACGCCGGCGACGAGACGGGAGCGGAACACCTGCTGCATCTCGGTGAAGCCGCCGAACCCGAGCGCATGCGCGAAGCGAACGATCGCCGACGGCGGCACCCCTGAGCGCTGCGCCACCTCCGCCACGGTGCCGAGTGCGACATCAGTCGGGTGATCGAGCACGAACTCCGCGATCTGCTGTAACCGGCCGGACAGTGCCCGGTGCCGCTGCGCGATCGCGCCGCGCAGTTCGTCATAAGTCATGGCGCCAGCCGCCTTGTTCATCGAGTCGGATCTCCGGATCGGCCGCCTGTTTAACGGCATTTCACCATTTGGATCAAATATTCTACTTTACATAACATATGGAATGAATATTCTAATCCCACAAGAAGCAAAAGACTTCGGAAACGGGAGGACACGATGAGAGGGCGTCAGATCTCACGGCGAAGCGTTCTGAAGGGCAGCTTGATGGCGAGCGTCATCGGCGGCGCCGGCAGCTTCTTTGGGCCGTGGCGGCAGAATCATGCCTGGGCGCAAGGCGCGAAACCGATCAAGCTGGGCCTGACGTGCGATGCCAGCGGTCAATACGGCAACAGCGGCCAGGATGATTTCCGCGGCATCAAGATGGCGATCGACGAGATCAACGCCAAAGGTGGCGTACTCGGGCGCCAGGTCACGTTCATCACGGCGGACACCGAGACGACGCCAGCTACCGGCAGCCGCGTCGCGGAACGTTTCATCACCCGCGAGGACTGCACCATCCTGATCGGCGCGCTGCATTCGGGCGTCGCCAACGCCATCACACAGGTCGCTAGCAAATATGGTGTGATCTACATGAACACCAATTCCTCCGCGCCCAGCGAAGCCGGGGAGAACTGCTCGCGCGTGAAATTCGTATGGGACGGCAACGGCACCAATTTTTCCAAGGCGTCGGTCAAGAACGCGGTGGACTCCATCGGCAAGAACTGGATGCTGCTGACCAACGACTATGTCTGGGGTCACACGACGTCTGCCGCGACCAGGACGCAGGTCGAGAGCGCCGGTGGCAAGATCCTCGACAATCTGCTGGTGCCGCAGAACACGCGCGACTTTACTGCCTATCTGCTGAAGATCCAGCAGGCCAAGCCCGATGTTGTGGCGACCGCAGTTGGCGGCGACGATATCAAGGCATTGCGCGAGCAGGTGGCGCAGCTCAAGCTCGACGGCAAGCCGGCCTGGATCAACAACCAGCAGGACTGGCCCGATGTGTGGGGCGCGCCCGACAGCCTGTTCGGCGTGTTCGGCACCACCTGGTATCACAAGCTGCCGCTGCCCGGCGTCGCCGAATTCGTCAAGAAGTGGCAGGCCGCCAACAAGGACGGCCCGATCCCGGTGCCGGGCAACGTCTCCTACAACGGCTACATGTCCACGCGCGAACTGCTCCGTGCGATCGAGCGGGCAGGGTCGACCAACAACGTCAAGATCATCAAGGAGCTCGAGAACCTGAAGGTCTCGGCGACCGATCGCATGCAGCATTTCGACGCCTACATGGATCCGATGACGCACCAGATGCAGCAGACGATCTATCTGGCGCGGCGCAACGCCAAGCCGGTCGACAATACCGATCTGTTCGAGATCATCAGCTGGACGGAGCCGAAATCGGCCGCCGATGATGCGGCACCCGGCAAGTGCAAGCTCACCCCCTACGAGCAGGTGCCGACCGTCGACTCCTAGAGACGGTGCGTCACATCGCAGAACGAGCGGCGCGCATCTCGCGCGCCGCGCCTCCGGGACCGTCAGCCTCCCGGATGACACATGCCAGTTGCGAGAGCCAAAAACCTTGTTCGACCTTCTTCCGCATCTCCTCAACGGCCTGACGCTCGGCCTGTTGTTCGCGCTGATCGCACTCGGCTTCATGCTCATCGTCGGGCTGATGGAGCAGATCAACCTCGCGCACGGCTCCCTGTTCGCGCTCGGGGCTTATGTCGCCATGCAGCTCACGGGGCCGCGCCCTCCATTGCCGATGGAACTTGCGAAAGCGTGGCTCGCGCTGCCGCTCGGCTGGCGCTATGCGGCGACGTTGATCATTGCTCCCGTGATCGTGAGTCTGGTCGGCATGCTGATCGAGCTCTGCATGCGGCGCACTTACGGCAAGGATCCGCTCTACGGGCTGCTCCTGACCTTCGGCGCCACGATGGTGATCGAAGAGATGATCCGCCTGGTGTGGGGCACGCGCGACTACGTGCTGCAGGTGCCGTCCGCCATCAACGGCGGCTTCCTGTTCGGCGACCTGATCTGGTCGACCTATCGCTTCTACGCAGCGGGCATCGCGGCCGGGGTCATCGGCCTGGTCTGGCTGTTGATCGAAAAGACCTCGTTCGGTGCGACGGTCAAGGCCGGCGCGCATGACAGCGAGATCGTTCGCGCGCTCGGCATCAACCTGTCGCGGTTGCGGATGCTGGTCTTCGTGTTCGGCACGATGCTGGCCGCGATCGCGGGCATCATCGTCGCGCCGATCTGGGGCATTCGCCCGCATATGGGCGTCGATGCGGTCATTCCTGCGTTCCTGGTGATCGTGCTCGGGGGCGTCGGCAGCTTTTGGGGTGCGGTCGTGGCGGGTCTTTTGGTCGGACTGTGTGTCGGCCTTGCCGGCGCCTACGCGTCCGAATGGTCGCTGTTGTCGATGTACATCTTGCTCGTGGCCGTCGTGACGTTCCGCGCGCGCGGCCTCTGGGGCAAAAAAAGCGTGCTCGAGGCCTAAAGGGAATGATTGTGGGACCAAAATCTTCACCGGACGCTGCGCGCCTCGTGACGCCGACGATGCTGGTGCTCTGGCTCGTGCTTGCAACGGTGCCGCTCTGGATCACGCGGATCGGGCTCTATCCCTATCTCGGGATCGAGATCCTGATCTGGTCGCTCTATGCGCTCGCATTCAACCTGGTGCTGGGCACCGCCGGACTTCCGTCGTTCGGTCATGGTGCCTATTTCGGCATCGGCGCCTACGCGTTCGGTCTCTGTCAGTTCGACATCGTCGCCAATCTCTGGATATGCCTGATTGCCGCGGCCGCGGCGGCAGGTCTCGCCGGCGTGCTGGTGGCGCTGTTCATCTCGCACAGGCGCGGCATCTATTATGCCTTCATGACGATTGCCTTCGGCCAGATCTTCTGGACGTTGGCGATAAAATCGCACCGGATCACCGGCGGCGAAGACGGCCTTCTCAAGATCAAACGGTTGCCGGCCGATTTCGGGCTTGTGTCGTTCGATCTCAACGACAATGTCGCGTTCTACTATTTCGTGCTCGCCGTCTTTGCGGTCGGCACCGCCGCATTGTGGAGGCTGGTGCACTCGCCCTATGGCCGCGTGGTCGCTGCGATCAGGCAGAGCGAAGTTCGCGCGAGCCATCTCGGCTATAATGTGTGGCTCTACAAAGTCGCGATCTTTGCGCTGTCGGCCGCCGTCTCGGGGTTTGCCGGCGGATTGTTCGCCATGGCGCAGCTCGCCGCATTCCCCGACGTCATGAGCCTGCATCAATCCGGCTACGTCGTGATGATGACGCTCGTCGGCGGTGGCCTCGTCAGCTTCTGGGGTCCGGTGATTGGCGTATTTCTCTTCCTCACCGCCCGAGACGTGATCGGTGCGCTGACCAATGCCTGGATGCTCTATTTTGGTCTGCTCTTCATCGCCATCGTGCTGTTTCGCCCCGAGGGCATTGCCGGCGCGATATCCGCTGCCGTGCAGCAGCACTCACTCGGCGCCTTACGGCAGCGCGGTACCTCGGCGATGCGGCTGCTGTTCGGGAGCGGGCGATGAACATGATCGAAGCCGCAGCCGTTCATGTCCGCTTCGGCGATCGGGTCGTGCTGGAGAGCGTCGATCTCGCGGTCGCGGAGGGCGAGTTTCACGGCGTGATGGGCCCGAACGGCGCCGGCAAAACCACGTTCTTCAATGTCCTCACCGGCCGGGTGAAACCGAACCGTGGTCGAGTCCTGCTCGCCGGCGAGGATGTCACGGGCCTCAGCCCGCACCGCATCGCCACCAAGGGCATCGCCCGCTCGTTTCAAATCATGACACTGTTCGACGAATTCTCCGCGCGTGACAACGTCATGATGGGCTTGCCCGAGTTTCGCGCCCGTGGCCACGATGTCGCGCGCGCAGCGGCGGGCGACAGCCGGCTTGCCGCGAAGGCCTCTGAATCGCTGGCGGCAGTTGGGCTTGCCGACAAAGGCGACATCCGCGCCAAGGACCTGTCCTATGGCGACCGGCG
The DNA here is from genome assembly GCF_055807635.1 of Bradyrhizobium sp. Kon56. NCBI lineage: Bacteria > Pseudomonadati > Pseudomonadota > Alphaproteobacteria > Hyphomicrobiales > Nitrobacteraceae > Bradyrhizobium > Bradyrhizobium sp. Kon56. The sequence continues at coordinate 181,466 of NZ_JBVVOU010000007.1, forward strand.
CGCGCTGGAGATCGCGGTCGCCCTGGCGCAGGCGCCCCGGGTGCTGTGCCTGGACGAGCCGACGTCCGGCCTCGGCTCCGACGGGGTGCACCGGCTCGCAGCCCTGATTGCTCGCCTGAAGGGGCGGCTGACCATCGTCGCCATCGAGCACGATATGGAGTTCCTGTTCTCGTTGGCTGACCGGATCTCGGTCATCCATTGGGGCCAGGTGGTGGCGCGCGGAACGCCACACGAACTGCAGCAGAACGAATGGGTGCGGCGCTCCAATCTCGGGAAGTTCGCATGATCCTCGAAGTGGACGCGGTCGATACCTTTTACGGCGAGACCCAGGCGCTGTTCGGCGCCTCGCTTGCCATCGAGCACGCCAAGGTGTTTGCGCTGCTCGGCCCTAACGGCGCCGGCAAGACGACCATGCTCCGCTCGATTCTGGGGCTGACGCGTCCGCGCCGCGGCTCCGTTTGTTTCGACGGTCACGACGTCACGCGCGATCCGACCCACGAGATTGCGCGCGCCGGCATCGGCTGGGTACCCGACGACCGCCGGCTGTGTCCGACATTGACGGTTGCGCGCAACCTGTCGATCGCGCAAAAGCGCACGCGCTTTCGCCACTGGAGCGTCAAGGAGGCCGCTGCGATCTTCTCACCGCTCGAATATCTCATGGAGCGCGACTGCGAAAACCTGTCGGGCGGCGAAATGCAGATGGTGGCGATCGCCCGCGCGCTGGTCGGCTCGCCGGGATTGGTGCTGTTCGACGAGCCGAGTCAGGGATTGGCGCCGAAAATCGTCGGCGACGTGCTCGCGACGATCTTGCGCATGAAGGACGAGGGCATTGCCTCGCTGGTCGTGGAGCAGAACGCCGAGATCGCGCTGGCGGTCGCAGACCATGCCGCGGTGATCGATCGCGGCCGGATCGTCTGGACCGGGGAGGCCGCGGCCTTGCGCGATGACCGCGGGCTTCGTCAGTGCTTGCTGGGAGTACAATAAGTGGCCGCACCGCTGCTCGTTCTCGACGACGTTCGAAAGGTCTATACACGGGGCCGCGTGATCCGCCGACCGACATTCACGTTACAGGCAAACCTGTCGCTGGACGAACCTGATATCGTTGGTGTCGTCGGCCCGAATGGCGCCGGCAAGACGACCTTGTTCGAGATGATGACGGGCTCGAACGCCCCGACCTCCGGGCGCGTGCTGGTCGCGGGCACCGATATCCATGGTGTCAAATATCGCGAGCGCGACCGGCTCGCGATCCACTATCACCAATCCTATCAGGTTAGGCGCTTCCGGAAGCGCATTCCGTCCGCCTTCCTGGCGCCGTCGCCAACCCGGACGCCGCTGGTTCACCTGTTCGACGAACCGCAGTTCAACCTGCAGGATGGCTATATCGGCTTCATGCTCGATTTCTTCCGCAAGCTGCGCGACGAGGGGCGGCTGGTCGTGCTCTGCATGCATCCGACGGCGGCCTGGCACCTCGACATCCTTGCCGAGATCGCCGGGCGATTCCTCTTTGTGGCCGGCGGTGGGGTGACACGCATGGCCGATTTCGGCGCTCTGGTCGCCGAGCCACGCTTCCGCTCCTATCTGGGGCCGGAGATGACAAAGGCGGCGGACGCGATTTGTCACCGAGCTATTCCTATCCCGACCTAACGCAGAAAAAAGCGACCACAGGAGAATCCGTTGGCCTATTCGAACACCCAGCTTTTCATTGGCGGCAAATGGCGACCGGCCCATTCGGGCAAGGTGATCGAGGTCCGCAATCCCGCGACTGAAGAGGTGATCGGCACCGTCGCCCATGCGGGACGGTCCGACCTCGACGAGGCACTCGCCGCAGCCAGCGCCGGCTTGAAAATCTGGCGAAACGTTGCTCCCTTCGAGCGCTGCCGCATCATGCGCAAGGCCGCCGCGATCATGCGCGAGCGCAATGAGGAGATCGCGCCGCTGCTCACGATGGAGCAGGGCAAGACGCTCGGCGAGGCCAAGATGGAGGCGATGGCCGCCGCCGACGTGATCGAGTGGTTTGCGGAGGAAGCCAAACGCGCCTATGGCCGCCTGATCCCCGCGCGCGGCCCGGGCATCTACCAGCTCGCGATCAAGGAGCTGGTCGGCCCGGTTGCGGCGTTCGCGCCCTGGAACTTTCCGATCAATCAGGTCGTGCGCAAGCTCTCCGCCGCACTCGGCGCCGGCTGCTCGATCATCGTCAAGGCCCCGGAGGAGACGCCGGCCTCGCCCGCACAGCTGATCCGCGCGTTTGCGGACGCTGGCGTGCCCGATGGCGTCATCAACCTGGTCTACGGTATTCCTGCCGAGATCTCCGAATATCTCATTCCGCATCCGGTGATCCGCAAGATCTCGTTCACAGGCTCGACCCATGTCGGCAAGCAGCTCAATGCGCTCGCGGGCCTGCACATGAAGCGTGCCACCATGGAGCTCGGCGGTCATGCGCCGGCGATCGTTTTCAAGGACGCCGACGTCACATCGGCGGCCAAGATTCTGGCGGCAGCAAAATATCGCAATGCCGGGCAGGTTTGCATCTCGCCGACGCGGATGCTGGTCCAGGATGACGTGTTCCGTGAATTCGTCGACACATTTGTCGACAGCGCCAAGTCGTTCAAGGTCGGCAACGGCCTCGATCCCGAATCCAAAATGGGCTCGCTTGCCAATCCGCGCCGTGTCACCGCCATCGAAGGCATGGTGCAGGATGCCGTCGGCAAGGGGGCAAAGCTCGAGACCGGCGGTAAACGCGTCGGCAACAAGGGCCATTTCTTCGAGCCGACGGTGGTGAGCGACGTGCCGAAGGATGCGCGCGCCATGAACGAGGAGCCGTTCGGCCCGCTCGCGCTGATTTCACGCTTCTCGTCGTTCGACGAGGTGGTCGAGGAGGCCAACCGCTTGCCGTTCGGGCTGGCGTCCTACGCCTTCACAAGCTCGGCAAAGACGGCGGCTGCGATCGGTTCGGCAGTCGAAGCCGGCATGATGTCGATCAACAGTTTTGGTCTGGCGCTGCCCGAAGTGCCGTTCGGCGGCATCAAGGATTCCGGCTACGGCTCGGAGGGCGGCACCGAGGCGATGGAGGGTTATTTCAACACCAAGTTCATCAGCCAGACGGGCGTGTGACCGGCCGGGGATGCGCAGCTAGCGTTTGACGAAAACCAGATTGCAGGCCCGCGCCTCGTTGCGCTTGCCGGTTCCGCGGGTGCGATCGAACTGCGCATCGACCGTAAAGGCGTAGGGCGAGCCGGGCGCTAGATTGTTCAGCGTGTACGCGCTCGCTCCCGTCGTGCCGCGCGCGCTCAAGGTGGTCTTGCCGTCCGCCGGGATCTGGCCGTCGATCTCGAGCCGGTTGATGTTGTTGCCCGGACCCTGCGCCTCGGCATGAAGCACGCCGTTCGTGACGGTGGCGACCAGAGGTCTGGTGAAGCCCTGCGCCTTGCCGGTGGCCAAGCAGTTCAACGTCACGTCCCAGCTGCCGTCAAAATCCTTGCTTCCGCCGCTCCGGCCGTTGCCTGACGGCGCGAGCGCCACCTTCTGCTTCAGCCCCTCGATTCGAGCTTTGGCGAGCGTGGCGAAGATGCAATTCGGGAATCTCGCGAGGTGATCCTCGAAAGCGCCCAGCGTGCCGATGCCGTCGGCAGCCTTCCAGTGTGCTTCTGCTGCTGCGCAAGGGTCAGCCCGGGGCGCGGCTTGTGGCGCCGCCGGCGCCACCGTGACTGACACCGGTCCGTTCAGGTAGAACTTGCCGATGATCGACAGCGACAGCTCCGGGAGTTGGGTCTTGCCGCTGGAATCGTAGACGTCGCTGCTGATGTCGCGAAAGACTTCGCCGATCTCCTGCGGCTCCTCGATGTGCTTCAGGAACGCCGTCGTATAGGGGCTGTTGCGGCCGCTGCCATCGGCCGCCGTCTGCCCGGACTGGGTTGAGAACGACACGATCGTGCCGCGCGGTGCTTCGACTTTCGACAGGCCCCGCCCGATCGAGGCGCCGCGCGTCATGCCGGCGGAGCGTTTCAAGGTTTCGGCCAGCGGATTGTCGCGGCAGGAATCGAGGATGAGGATGCGCAGGTTCTTGGCCTGCTGCAGGTCGTTCACGATGTCGTCCACCCGCACGAAGCGCTTCAGGTCGGCTTCGTCGCTCAGCACGGCATCGACAGGCATCAGATAGTTCACGCCGTTGTACTGCATCGCATGGCCGCTGTAGTAGAACATGGCGACGTCGGCTTTGCTCGCGGCGCGCGCGAAGCGGATGGTGAGGTCCTGCATGTCAGCTTGGCGCAGGTCGATGCCCTGGAGCACCTCGAAGCCGCTGCGCTTGAGCGAGGCGGCGACGTCTTCGGCATCGTGCGACGGGTTGGGAAGCTGCGCCGTACTGGCATAGGCGCCATTGCCGATCACCAGGGCGACGCGGGTTTCCGCCGATGCCGGCGCAACGGAAAGCCAGCAGGCCAGGAGGGCAAGGCAAAGTCCGGCCGGGCAAAATCTGGAAAGAGCACGCATGAATGCCTTCCAAGGAAATGTCGAAAAATATCCCTCCAGATTAGCGCATGCCGCGCCGACATCAATGCCCTGCCGGAGCACCGCTCAGATTTCCCGGCCGTGACATCCTGTCACGCCGGGCTCGCCGCCATCGTCTTGCGGACGGCCATTTCGGTCGCAATCGCGTCCCGCACGGCCGGTCGCGCCTGCATGCGCGCGAGATAGGCCGACAACGATGGCCATTGCGCGACGTCGATTCCCGCGGGACGGAGCAACAGCAAAGCCCAGGTGAGATGGGCATCCGCGACGGTGAAGCTGTCGCCGACGAGGAATTCGCGGTCCGTCAGATGCGCGGCAGGCATCGATAATGTCTGCGCTATCCTTGCACGCGGCTTGGCGAGCGAGGCGTCGTCCTTGTACCAGAAGGTTGGAAACAGGAACGCCTTGTGGATCTCGGCCCCGACGAAACTGAGCCATTCCTGGAGCCGATACCGGTCGGGATTTCCGAAGGCGGGTGCAAGGCCCGCCTGCGGCTTTAGGTCGGCGATGTATTGCAGCACCGCGGCGCTTTCGGTCAGCCGTTCGCCATTCTCCAGCACCAGGACCGGCACCGCGCCCTTTGGGGAAACGCCGAGGAAATCGCTGCCGTCGTCCACGACCTGCTTGGTCTGGAGATGGACCGGATGATAGCGGGCCTCGATGCCCGCTTCCATCAGCGCGATGCGGCTCGCAAGCGAGCAGGCCATCGGTGAGAAATAGAGTTGCAGCATCGCCTACGCTCCTTCAGGTCAACGTCTCGGTTTGTGCGATGATCGCAAACCGGTCCGACAATTCGGCCAGGGCGACCTCGTGGATGATCCTTGCGGAGAGCGCTCCGCCGCGGCCGTCGGGAAGATCGCGTGTGGCGCAGGCATCGGCTGCGATCGTCGTGCGCAGGCCGAGGTCGAGCGCGGCGCGGGCGGTCGAGCTGATGCACATATGGGTCATGAAACCGGCCAGCACGATGTTCGTGCGTCCGGTTGCGGCCAGCCGGACTTGCAGGTCGGTGCCGGCAAAAGCGTTCGGCAGCGCCTTTTCGATCACGGCTTCGCTGGCGAGCGGCGCCACGTTCCTGACGATCGCGCCGCGCGCGGCCTCGCGGTCGAACAGGCTGCCGGCACGTCCCTTGTGCGCGATATGGAAGATCGCAGCGCCGCTCGCCCTCGCGCGGGCGAGCAGGCGCGCGGCGGCGGCGATTGCGGGCTCCGCGTCCGGCAAGGCGAGCGGCCCGGCGCAATATTCGTTCTGGATGTCGATTAGCACGAGGCAGGAATCGGCGAGCCTGGGCGGAGTGAGATCGGCGCCGGACAATTCAAGCAGGGTTTTTGGGGCGGTCATGCGGGTCCGGCCTTAAGGCATATCGGATAGCGCCACAGTAGCGCGGCGGCGGCCTGCCAATGTGCAGGACTATTGCAGCATATGGCTGCAAATTTGCAGGAGCCCGTCGTGCCTGCTAGGCTCATCGCCATGAACTGGGACGATCTGCGCATCATCGCCGCGGTCAGGGACGAGGGCACCTATGCCGGCGCCAGCGCGCGGCTGCGCATCGACGAGACCACCGTCGGCCGCAGGCTCGCGCGCATCCAGCGCGATCTCGGCGTGCCGCTGTTCGATGCGGTGGACGGCCAGCGCCGGCCGACGCGGAGTTGCGAGGCGGTGCTGGCGCATGTCGAGGCGATGGCCGCACATGCCGCCGAGATCGGTCGCGTCGGCGAGAGTCTTGCAGGCCCGGTGGGACGCCTGCGTATCGCCTCCACCAACACGGTTGCCGAGGAGGTTCTGTCGCCTCGCGCGAGCGACTTCCTGCGCGCCAATTCCGGCCTGACGCTGCAATTCCTCACCTCGAGCGAGAACGTCAAGTTCTCGCGCTGGGAAGCCGATCTCGCTATCCGGCTGCGCAAGCCCGACAAGGGCGACTTCGCGATCTCCAGGCTCGGTGACGTCAAGCTCTATTATTTTGAGCCTGTCACGACCGAAGGCGAGCCGGTGCTGTGCGCCTATCCGGACGAACTCGGTGCCATTCCTGAGATGCAATTCCTGCGTATGAAGCAAGCCCACGCGCGCTGCGTTACCGACAACGTTCGCGTCATCCGTAACCTGATCCGCGCGCATCAGGCCGCCGGCGTGTTGCCGGAGCATGTCTGCGCGGACTTACTCGGCGATCGCCGCCTGCGCGCCACGCTGCTGCCTGGGCGCCGCGACGTCTGGCTGCTGGTGCAGAACCATCTCAAGCGCGATCCGGCGACGCGGCTCACCATCGAATGGATCCGCCGCTGCTTCAGCGATCTCGCGCGCGGTTGATTGCGACCCATGAACGCGATCCGCGCGCGGCGCGACCAAGTTATGGGATTGCGTACGCGCGAGGGTTGCGTAATCTCGCGACGACTACGGGCTTGATCAGGGCAGGCGCATGACCACTCTTCAGGAAACCATCCACCCGCAGGCCAAAGCGCGGGAATGGAAGGCGATCGTCATCCTGATCCTCCTGATTCCGGTGCTGTGGTCGCCGCCGTTCCTGTTTCGCATCTTCCTGTTTCAGCCGTTCAACATCCCGTCCGGCTCGATGACGCCGACGCTGGTCGTCGGCGACTACGTCTTTGCTGCAAAATATGCCTATGGCTATGGCCGTTATTCGTTTCCCTTCGCGCCGTCGTGGATCTCCGGGCGTTTCCGGGCCACCGATCCCGAGTATGGTGACGTCGTCGTGTTCCGGACGCTAAAGGACACCCCGGTCGACTATGTCAAGCGCGTGGTCGGGCTGCCCGGTGATCGCATCCAGATGCGGCAGGGCCAACTCATCCTAAATGACCGCCCGGTGACGCGCGTCGCTCTGAAGCAGGCATTCGCCGGCTCCACCTGCGGCGTGGATGACGGTGCGAAGGCCAAGCGCTGGCGCGAGACGCTGCCGAATGGCGCGTCCTACGTGACGCAGGACTGTGTCGACAACGGCTACTACGACAACACCGACGTCTACACCGTGCCGCCGGGCCATTTCTTCGTGCTCGGCGACAATCGCGACAACTCGAGTGACAGCCGCGTGATGTCGTCGATCGGATTCGTGCCGATGGACAATCTGGTCGGCAAGGTGACGCGGATATTCTGGTCGCTCGACCAGCACGGCGAACCGCACACGGAGCGGCTGGGGAAGGTGTGGTGAAGCCCCACTGTCATTCCGGGCTCCGCGCTGCTCCGGGATGGGACCACCGAAGAAAAACAAAACCCCGGCATCGCTGCCGGGGTTTCGCATTTTGTCGTTTGCCGGAATGGCTGGATCAGAAATCCATGCCGCCCATGCCGCCGCCCGGGGGCATCGCCGGACCGGAGCCGCCCTTCTTGGGCAGCTCGGCGACCATGGCTTCCGTGGTGATCAAGAGCGCCGCAACCGAGGCTGCGTTCTGGATCGCGGTACGGACCACCTTGGTCGGGTCGATGATGCCCTTCTTGACGAGGTCAACATATTCGCCGGTCTGGGAGTCGAAGCCGTAGGCGTACGACTTGTTCTCGAGGACCTTGCCGACGATCACGGAGCCATCTTCACCGGCGTTGATCGCGATCTGGCGAGCGGGCGCGGAGAGCGCCTTGCGCACGATCTCGACGCCGGTCTTCTGGTCGTCGTTCTTGGTGCGCAGGCCCTTGAGCTGCTCGGAGGCACGGAGCAGGGCGACGCCGCCGCCCGGGACGATGCCTTCCTCGACCGCGGCGCGGGTCGCATGCATCGCGTCATCAACGCGATCCTTGCGCTCCTTCACCTCGACCTCGGTCGCGCCGCCGACGCGGATCACCGCGACGCCGCCTGCGAGCTTGGCAAGACGCTCCTGGAGCTTCTCACGGTCGTAGTCCGAGGTGGTTTCCTCGATCTGCGCCTTGATCTGCGACACGCGCGCTTCGATGTCGGCCTTCTTGCCGGCGCCGTTGACGATCGTGGTGTTCTCCTTGTCGATCATCACCTTCTTGGCGCGACCGAGCATGTTGAGCGTGACGTTCTCGAGCTTGATGCCGAGATCTTCCGAGATCGCCTGGCCACCGGTCAGGATCGCGATGTCCTGCAGCATGGCCTTGCGGCGATCGCCGAAGCCCGGAGCCTTGACGGCCGCGACCTTCAGGCCGCCACGGAGACGGTTCACGACCAGGGTGGCAAGCGCTTCGCCTTCGACGTCCTCGGCGACGATGACCAGCGGCTTGCCGGTCTGCACCACGGCCTCGAGCAGCGGCAGCAGCTCGTTCAGCGAGGAGAGCTTCTTCTCGTTGATGAGGATGTAGGCGTCGTCCATCTCAACGCGCATCTTGTCGGCGTTGGTGACGAAGTAGGGCGAGATGTAGCCGCGGTCGAACTGCATGCCCTCGACGACGTCGAGCTCGGTCTCAAGCGACTTGGCTTCCTCGACGGTGATGACACCCTCGTTGCCGACCTTCTTCATGGCGTCGGCGAGGAACTTGCCGATCTCCGCGTCGCCGTTGGCCGAGATGGTGCCGACCTGGGCGATCTCGTCGTTCGAGGTCACCTTCTTGGAGTTCTTGACGAGGTCCGCAACGACGGCTTCGACCGCGAGATCGATACCGCGCTTCAGATCCATCGGGTTCATGCCGGCGGCAACCGACTTGGCGCCTTCGCGTACGATCGCCTGGGCCAGCACGGTCGCGGTGGTGGTGCCGTCGCCGGCCGCGTCAGCGGACTTGGAGGCGACTTCGCGCACCATCTGCGCGCCCATGTTCTCGAACTTGTCCTCGAGCTCGATCTCCTTGGCGACGGTGACGCCGTCCTTGGTGATGCGGGGAGCGCCGAACGACTTGTCGAGCACGACGTTGCGGCCCTTCGGACCGAGCGTGACCTTCACCGCGTTGGCGAGAATGTCGACGCCGCGAAGCATCTTGTCGCGCGCATCGACCGAGAATTTGACTTCTTTAGCTGCCATCTGGATTTTTTCCTTAGGTGTTTAACTGGATAAGAGAGGGGCTCTTAGGCCGCCTTCTTCTTGGAAGCGGGGACGTCGAGGACGCCCATGATGTCGCTTTCCTTCATGATCAGCAGGTCGACGTTGTCGATCTTGACCTCGGTGCCGGACCACTTACCGAACAGCACGCGGTCGCCGACCTTCAGGTCGATCGGGATCAGCTTGCCAGCTTCGTCGCGGCCACCCGGGCCGACGGCGACGATCTCGCCCTGCGAGGGCTTTTCCTTCGCCGTGTCGGGAATGATGATGCCGCCAGCGGTCTTCTCTTCTGCGTCGATGCGCTTGACCACGACGCGGTCGTGAAGCGGACGGAAATTCATGCAGTTCTCCTAAGCTTTTGCACGATTTGGGAATTTTGGGTTGTTAGCAGTCTGCGCCAGCGAGTGCCAGCGCAGGCACAACTGAGATAAGGCAGGATTTTGGCGGGAGCAAGGGCTTGTAGCAGAAAAATAGCACTCGGAGGCGCCGCCTGCCAAAATCTCTTTCCATCGTTAATCGCGCTCGGCGCAGTATTAGCACGGAGCTAGATCTGCTGCTAACGCATTGAATTTCAACAGCTTGTTAAACTTTTGGGCTTGAGATGGATTGTCAGTTTGCGTCACATTTCTCTTATGTGAGCGCATCAGCAGCGGGTGGCTCTTAAGGCGCACCGGAAAGCCACTCCTTGAATGCGCTCCTGCAAAGGAGGTTGGCATGGGCTTGCGGAGTAGAGCCGTTTCGGACGATTTCCGGAAACAGCTGCTGGGTTACGGAATGACGACGGCGCAGATTCTCTACCGGATGCCGGATCATCCCTCGCTGCTCCAGACTTACGTCTGGCAGGACTACGACATGTTTCCGAAATTTCCGGCGCTGAAGGATTTTCTGGCGTTCTGGCAGGAAAAGCTCGACGGACCGCTTCACTCGGTGACAGTGGCGCATTCCAAGCTGATCAAGCCGGCCGAGTTGCGCGCGGTGGACGGAGTATTCCGGCTGCATTGAAGGGCGGAGCTGTAGGGTGGGTTAGCGTCAGTGTAACCCCCCATGCTTCAACGCTTGCGCAAAGAAGTGGTGGGTACGTTAGCGCTAACCCACCCTGCGATTTCGCATTCTGTGCTAGCCTCTCCCCATAACAACAGGGGAGGCCGCCCATGGCCAAGAAAGCAAAATCGCGCAGCGCATCGCAAGCCGCGGTGAAGAAGCGTAGCGGGGCCAAACCCGCAGCACGATCCACGGCGCGCACGGCGGTGAAGGCAAAAGCCCCCACGACAACGGCAAAGTCATCCGTCAAGAAACCGGCGCGGCCCAAGCAGCGCATTGCGATCAGCCATCACCGCGAGGAAGACTTCAAAGCCGACGGTCTGCGTACCTACGCGAAATATCGCGACCTCGGCATCGCCGCCGCCAGCCATGGCCTCGCGCAGGCGCACGTGATCCGGCTGCAAGGCCCCTGCAATCCGGACGAAGTGTCGAAGCTGCACTTTCACGACGTCGAATTCCAGATGGTCTACGTGCTCAAGGGCTGGGTGAAGACCTATATGGACGGAGAGGGCGAGACGCTGATGAAAGAAGGTAGCGCCTGGACCCAGCCGCCGAAGATCAAGCACATGATCCTGGACTATTCGGACGACGTCGAGCTGCTGGAGGTGATCCTGCCGGCGGAGTTCAGGACTGTGGAGTTGAAGGCGTAGGCGAGGCGGAGATCAGCCGCCGTCGTTGCAATAGCGTTTCCACATCGCGCGATAGGCATCGTCCACCGCTTGCACGTATGAGATTGGGTTGCCGGCGGCGGCAGCCCTGATCTGTCCGGGCAGTTCGCCGCGCAACTTATCGAGCTCGCCGATCTGCAACCCACGGCTCGCTGCGATTTCGACATAGGCCTCATCGCTGTCCGCGACCCACTCCGGCAGGCCCAGCGCGGTGAGGATGGAGCCGGCAGCACGGCTCGGCAGGCTGTGACCGAGCTTCGCCACCACCGGCACGCCCATCTGCAAGGCTTCCCACGTGCTGACGCCGCCATTCTGCGGGAATGGGTCGAGGCCAATATCGACGCGATTGAACGTTACCAGATGTTCGTCTCGCGACGTGGCTCCGAGCAGATCGACGCATTCGGCCGGCAACTGGCAAGCGGCAAACCGCGCCAGCAGATTGTCGCGGACCAGCTGAGCGTCCAGTGCAGTATCCTTGATCAGCAGTCGCGAACCCGGCACCCGCTCGAGAATCCTAGACCAGACTTCCACCGCCTCGTTCGAAATCTTGCTGATGCGGTTGAAGACACCGAATGTGATGAAGCCGTTCGCGAGCGCCGGCGTCGGCGCCCGCGCAATCCCGGGTGGCAGCGGCGCCAGCGTCACAAAGCACGGCAGGTCAACGATGGTCTCCGCAAACAGATGCCGAACCGCGGCAGGAATCGCGACCGGGTCCGAGAATAGATAATCGATGGTTGGCAACCCGGTCCCGGTACCATGGCCCCAGCCATGCGCCTGAATAGGTGCCGGTTTGCGCGCAAACACACCGAGGCGGTTTCCGCTGGTGTGGCCGGACAGATCGATCAGGATATCGACGCCGTCGGCGCGGATCTGAGCGGCGAGGCGATCGTCGGACCATTGCGAGGCGTCGCGCCAGCGATCGGCGATCCCCTGAAATTCGCTGGTCGTCGCATCCGTTTTCGGTGAACAAGCGTAGCACACGATCTCGAACTGTGCCCGATCATGGTGCTGCAGGACCGGCTTGAAAATGAACGCCGCTGAATGTGTGTGAAAATCCGACGAGACATAACCCAGCACCAGACGGCGATCCGGATCGCGGCTGTTCTCATGCGATCCCGCCGCTGCTGAGGCGATCTTCGCACCGATCTGCTCCCACCATACATGTCGCGCTTGCTGATGCTGCGCAACGCTGGCGTCGGCCATGAAATCGAGGGTGAATATCTTGCTGGAGATCGTGCTCTGATCAGGCTCGATGTCGAGAGCTCTGTCGAAACTGGCGAGGGCTTCGTCGACCCGGCCAAGTGCCGCGAGACATTGGCCGAGCAGGCTGTGGGCCTGAGAGAAGCCGGGATCGGCCGCGAGAGCCTTCTCGCAATCGGACAATGCTTCGGCAACTTGCCGGGTCAGGAGCAAGATACTGGCCCGCCAGAGCCATCCATTCGCGTCGTCGGGTGCGAGGGCGATTGCGCGATTGCAATCCGCCATGGCTTCGTCAAATCGCTGAAGCTCCCGCAATGCAACGGCGCGGGTCGACAGCGCCGAGGCGTAGTCAGGCTTGATCGATAGCGCGCGGTTTAAGCTTGCGATCGCTTCGTCATAGGCGCGCACACGGCAGAGCGCCCAACCCCGGCCGTTATGGGCTTCGGAAAGTCTTCCGTCGATTGCGAGCGCCTTGTCGTAGCTCTCGAGCGCTTCCTGATAAAGTTCAAGGGCCGCGCTTGCGTTGCCGAGATTGGACAGGGCCAAGGCGTAGTTGGGTCGAAGGGCGAGGGCCTTCCGATAGCTCTCGCGGGCCTCATTGTGACGTTTCAGCCCGTTGAGCGCGACGCCCAGGCTCATATGGGCTTCGGCAGATCGCGGATCCAAGGCCACCGCTCGGCTCAGCAAAACTTGCGCCTGCCGATAGTTTTTGGCTTCAGACTCCAAAGCGCCCAGCAAATGCAGCGCGATGAATTGGTTGGGCGCAAGCTCCAGGAGTTCGCGATAGGCCGTCTTGGCCTCGGGGAGAAGTCCCGCCTTGTGGAGCTGGAGGGCGCGCGCGAGCAGCGGCCCTAGCTCGGCTTTTTGCCGTTTCTGAAGCCGGGCATTTTGAAATGCCCGCTGGCCTGCGCTGTTGCTCATGAATCAATTCCAGCCGAATCTCCTGAAGAGATTAACATGGAAGGATTGTCGCGATTGCGCTGCGCCCCCTCGGAGCTACGAGGGCGCCAGCCTCACACAAGCTTCACGTCAACACCCCCACCACTGCTCCCATCAGACACGTCGTCAGCGTTCCCGACACGATGGACTTCAGCCCGAGCGCGTTGATTTCCTCGCGCCGTTCCGGCGCCATCACGCCGAGACCGCCGATCATGATGCCGAGGCTGGCGAAATTGGCGAAGCCGCACATCGCATAGAGCATGATCAGGCGCGAGCGCGGATCGAGCGTGCCGGGCGGCAGCTTCGAGAAGTCGACATAGGCGATCAGCTCGTTCAGCACGGTTTTCGTGCCCATCAGGCTGCCGGCGGTGATCGCCTGATCCCACGGCAATCCCATGAGCCAGCACACCGGCGCCATCACGAGGCCGAGCAGGCGCTGCAACGAGATCGCAGCGCCGCCGACATCAGGCAGCAGGCCGAGGATCGCATTGACGAGATAGACCAGCGCCACCAGCACCAGCAGCATGGCGACGATGTTGATCAGCAGCTCGATCCCCGCGCCCGTCCCTTTCACGATCGCGTCCATCGTGCTGGAGACCTCCATCTCGGGAGCCTCCAGCGCGCCGCCGGTGCGCTTGTCGGATGTCTCCGGCACCATGATGAGGCTGACCAGGATCGCGGCCGGGGCACCCAGCACCGAGGCGATGACGAAATGGGCGGCTGCGTCGGGAATGAGGGGAGCAAGGAGCGTCGCATACAGCACCAGCACCGTGCCGGCGATGCCGGCCATGCCGCCGGTCATCACCAGGAACAACTCGCTGCGGGTCATTTGCGCGAGATAAGGCCGCACGAACAGCGGCGCCTCGACCATGCCGAGAAAGATGTTGGCGGCGGTCGAGAGTCCGACCGCGCCGCCGACGCCGAGCGTCCGCTCCAGCAGCCAGGCCATGCCGCGCACGACCGGCGGCAGCACGCGCCAATAGAACAAGAGCGTCGTCAGCACGCTCATGACCAGCACGATCGGCAGCGCCTGGAACGCCAGGACGAAATCGGCACCCGGTGCTTTCAGGTCGAAGGGCAGGGGACCGCCGCCGACATAGCCGAACACGAAGGAGGAGCCGGCGCGCGAGGCCGCCGAGATCGCGCCCACCGCGTCGTTGATGGCACCGAACGCGCGCGCGACGACGGGCACCTTCAGGAGAACAATCGCGGTGACGAAGGTGGCGACGAGGCCGATCGCCGCCTGGCGCAGCGAGGCCGCGCGGCGATTCTCGCTCAGGACCAAGGCGATCAACAGCAATGCGAAAACGCCGAGTGCCGATTGCAGCCGCAGCATGATGTCCCCAAACCCCGATGATTATGGCCACCCCTGCGTTGCAAACGCAATGCCGGGAGATTGTCGAAGCGTCTCGCTGTTGACAAGCAGGTCCGCGTCAGCCACGCGGAGCACGTCGACATCAGGAGCCGGATAGCCCGAGCGTGACCGAAGAGGCGATGCCAGACCAGCCCATATCGGGAAACCCGCCGGTCAGTGCCCGCGCGCTCCTCTCCCATCGCGCCTTTCTGTTCTTTCTGCTCTCGCGCAGCCTGTCGCGTTTCTCCAGCCAGATTGCGGCGGTCGCGATCGGCTGGCAGATCTACGATCTCACCGGCTCGGCCTTCGATCTCGGCATGGTCGGCCTCGTGCAATTCCTGCCCACGGCGCTGCTGGTGTTCATCGCCGGCCATGCCGCCGACCGCTACGAGCGCAAGCGCGTGGTCCAGCTCTGCCAACTCGTGGAAGCAGCGACCGCGCTCTATCTCGGCGTCATCACCTATCTCGGCTTGGTCAGCGAAGTTCAGATTTTCGTGGCCACCTTCGTGCTCGGCATTGCCGGCGCGTTCGAGAGCCCGACCACCGCGGCGCTGCTGCCGGCGATCGCGCCGCAGGGCTCGCTCCAGCGCGCCACCGCCGTCTCCAGCGGTGCGGCGCAGGTCGCGACCATTACCGGTCCGGCGCTAGGCGGTTTTGCCTACGCGGTTGCGCCGCATCTCGCCTACGCGGTGATGGTGCTGTTCTGGATCTTCGGGATGATCCTGACCGGCTTCATCCGGCCGCGCCCGCAGGCGATCGCCAAGGACATGGCGGGCGCCGACAATATCTTCGCCGGCGTCCGCTTCATCCGCGGCAATCCCGCGATCCTCGGCACTATCTCGCTCGATCTGTTCGCGGTCCTGTTCGGCGGCGTCACCGCGCTTCTGCCGATCTATGCCCGAGATATCCTCCAGACCGGTCCGATGGGGCTCGGGATCCTGCGCGCCGCGCCCGCGGTCGGCGCGCTGCTGATGACTATGGTGCTGGCCCGTCACGCCATTTCGCGGCATGTGGGCCTGCGCATGTTTCAGGCAGTGATCGTGTTCGGCGTCGCAACGATCGTGTTCGCGCTGTCGTCCTGGATGTGGCTCTCGGTGCTCGCGCTCGCCGTTCTCGGCGCGGCCGATACGATCAGCGTCGTGATCCGCTTCTCGCTGGTGCAGCTCGCGACGCCCGACGAGATGCGTGGCCGGGTCGGTGCGGTGAACTTCCTCTTCATCAACGCCTCCAACCAACTCGGCCAGTTCGAGAGCGGGGTGGCCGCCGCACTGTTCGGCGCCATGCCGGCAGCCGTGCTGGGCGGCGTCTGCACGGTCGCGGTGGCGCTGTTGTGGATGCAGCTGTTCCCGAGCCTGCGGCAGGTGGAGAGGCTGGAGTAGGAGAAGGTCTCGTGTCCCGGACGCGGTGCAGCGCGCAAGCGGTGCGCCGCTGAGCCGGGACCCATGTTGTCGCAAGCAACGTCGGAGAGTGATGGGCCTCGGCTCAGCAGCGCGTCATTTCATGCCGCGCAGCACCCGGGGCACGTGATTAGCAGTCCGGATTGCTTCGTTTTGCTCGCAATGACGACTGCGGAAATACCGTAGATGAATCAATAGGGCGCCTACTGTGCATGGGGTTGTTTTCGCGTTTTTTGATTCAGCCCCGTCCCACGAACGGCATCTTGGTTGCCATGACGGTCATGGTCAGCACGTTGGCATCGAGGGGCAGGCCGGCCATGTAGGCGACGGCATCGCCGACCGCCTTCGCATCCATGCGCGGCTCCTGCTTCGACGTGCCGTCGGGCTGCAGCACGCCGGGGCCGTTGACCATGCGGTCGGTCATGGGCGTTGCGGCGTTGCCGATGTCGACTTGGCCGACCGCGATGTCGTACATGCGGCCGTCGAGGTTGGAGGCCTTGGTGAGGCCGGTGATGGCGTGCTTGGTCGAGGTATAGGCCGCCGAGAACGGCCGCGGCGCATGCGCCGAGATCGAGCCGTTGTTGATGATGCGGCCGCCGCGCGGGCTCTGGTCCTTCATGATGCGGAAGGCGTGCTGGGTGCACAGGAACGGGCCGGTGAGATTGGTGTTCACCACCGCCTGCCACTGCTCGAGGCTGAGATCCTCGAAATTCACCGGCGGTGCGCCCATGCCGGCATTGTTGAAGAGCACGTCGAGTCGGCCATAGGTGGCCTTGACCTTGTCGAACAGCGCGGCGATCGAGTCCGGCTTGGTCATGTCGGCGGTGACGCAGAGGCTTTTCCCCGCGGGGCCGAGCTTGGCCGTCTCCTCGAGCATGTCCGGCCGGCGCCCGACCAGCACCACGGTGAAGCCTATGTTCATCAGCGCCAGTGACGCCGCGCGCCCGACTCCGGTGCCGGCGCCCGTCACCACTGCGATCTTTTTCGCTTCACTCATCGTTTCCTGCCTTTTCTCTTGATCTGTCAGGTTTTGGATTCTTTTTCGTTCTTGTAGGGCGGCCGCGGAATGTTCTGATGCGCGGCGCGCAAGGCCGCCGACCAGCGCGAGCGCAAATCGTGGAAATAGGGCTCGCCCGCCTCGATGCGGTGGTTGAGGTCGGCCTCGCAGGCGTCGGCGCGCACCACCAGAACGTCGATCGGCAGGCCGACGCCGAGATTCGAGCGCATGGTCGAATCCATCGAGATCAGCCCGGTCTTCAGCGCCTCGTAGAGTTCGACGTCGTAATGCATGGCGCGGTCGAGCACCGGCTTGCCGTATTTGTGCTCCCCGATCTGCAGATAGGGTGTGTCGGTGGTGCATTCGATGAAATTGCCGGCGGTGTAGACCATGAACAGGCGCATGCGCGCGCCGTTGATCTGGCCCCCGAACAGGAAGGACACGTCGAACGATACGTCCTCAGACCTCAGTGCGGGGCCCTCGGTCGCGTGCACGGCCCGGATCGCCCGGCCAATGCGCTGGGCGGCCTGGAACATGGTCGGCGCGTTCATCAGCGTCTCGATCTCACCGGTGTCGGGGTCTTCGAGGCCCTCGGTCAGCGTCGAGAGCACCGACTGGCTGATGGCGAGGTTGCCGGCGCTGGCAATTGCCATGATGCGATCGCCGGGCTTGGAGAAGATGTGGAGCTTGCGGAAGGTCGAGACGTTGTCGAGGCCGGCATTGGTGCGGGTGTCGGCGATCATCACCAGACCGTCCCGAACCAGAATTCCGCAACAATAGGTCATTTCCTGTCCCCGAACGCGTTTGCGCGGATTACTAGCCAATTTCAAGGGCCGCTCCAACCCCCGATTGCCGCGGGGCGGCAGGGTGGAAACGACCGTGGGTGAGGGGCGCGCGGGGCGCGGCTCAGCTCTGCCGCTGGGACTGCGATTGCGACTGGCCGCCACGGCCGGCCTGCTCGACCTTGACCGCCACCGACAGCGTCTCCGCGCCGCCGCCATAGCGGGTGCCGCGTACGGGGGCGGCGCCGAGATAATCGAGCCCGATCGCGACGCGGACATGGGCGTCGGTGGCGCAGATGCTGTTGGCGGGATCGAAGCCGACCCAGCCGAGACCGTCGACATAGGCCTCCGCCCAGGCATGGCCCGCGTCCTGATGCACCGTGCCGTCGGAGCGCAGGAAATGGCCGGAGACGAAGCGCGCCGGCACGCCGCCGCTGCGGGCGCAGGCGATGAAGATGTGCGCGTAGTCCTGGCAGACGCCGCGCTTGAGCGTGAACGCTTCCGCCGCCGACGTGCCGCTGTTGGTCGGGTCCTCGTCGAAGGTCATGTGATCGCTGATTTGCGTCATCAGCGTGTGCAGGAAGCCCAGCGTGTCGCTCTCGGCCTCGCTGCGCAGCTGGCGCGCGACCGCATTCATCGCGGGATTGACCGTGGTAAGGTCGGTGGCCCGCAAGAACATGCCGGCCGGAAAGCGCTCGTCGGCGCCGCGCAGAACGCCGCCGGTGTCGTGGGTCTCGATCAGGCCCTCGGCGGTGATCTTGATGTCGCCGACCGGTCCGCAGGACAGCACGTGGGTGACGTTGCCGAACGCGTCCTCGTGCGTGTCGAGCTTGGTGTCGGTCGACACGTCGATCTGCCACTCCGCCACATATTGCCCGTCATGGCTGCCGGGCGTCATGCGCAGGATCTGGATCACGCTCGTGGCCTGCGGCTCGTAGCGATAGGTCGTGGTGTGCAGGATTCGTAGGCGCATGGTGGACCGTTGTTGTAGCGTCATCGATCCGGGCTAGCCCTGCGGGCGTCCCCGGAATGACAGCAGTATCAGATCAAATACTGCTTCGTGATGATTTCGCCCAGCCTGGAATTGTCCAAGATGAATTCCTGAATGAATTCATGCACGCCATGCTGGAAAATGTCGTTCATATTGCTGTGTTCCAGCCGGTTGCGAATGCCGCGGGCATGGCGCTGGGCCGGACCCTGGCGGCCATAGGCGACGCCGATCTGATCGAGATTGCGCACCAGATTGCCGTAGCAGCTTGCGAGCGAACGCGGCAGCGAATCGTTGAGGATGAGCAAATCCGCGATCAGCCAGGGCTTCAGTGTCTCGCGATAGACCCAGTGATAGGCCGTCAGCGCCGAAACCGAACGCAGGATCGAGGTCCATTGGTAGAAATCCAGCGGGCCGCCGACATGCTCCTCCTCGGGCAGCAGCACATGGTATTTCACGTCGAGAATACGAGCGGTGTTGTCGGCGCGTTCGAGATGCAGGCCCATCCGCGAGAACCAGTAGGCGTCGTTGCGCAGCATGGTCCGGTAGGCCGAGCCGTCGAAGCGCAGCGAGGTCTCCTGCACGAAGCGCAGGAACTTTGCTAGATCCTCGCGCGTGGAGGTCCCTCTGCTCCAGACCTCCTGCAACTCGATCCAGGCCGAGTTGATGGTATCCCACATCTCGCTCGTCAGCGCTGTGCGCACCGAGCGCGAATTCAGCCGCGCGGCCTCGATGCAATTCCTGATCGAGGACGGATTATCCGCCGAGAACGAGAGATAATCCACGACGTTGCGCTCGTTGGCTTCTTCGTACTGCTGATAGAAGCTTGCGGCGACGCCGGCGGTCAAAAGCGCCGAGTCCCATTCGTTGGTCTTGCCGATATAGGCGGCGGGAAGCGCGGTGACGCGCAGCGTCGCATCGATGGTGCGCGCGAGATATTCGGCCCGTTCGACGTAGCGGGCGAGCCAATAGAGGTTTTCGGCGGTACGCGACAGCATCTCTCTACTCGTCCAGGATCCAGGTATCTTTGGTGCCGCCGCCCTGGCTCGAATTCACCACCAGGGAGCCTTCCTTCAGGGCAACGCGTGTCAACCCGCCGGGGACGATCGTGGTGCTCTTGCTGCCGGTGAGCACGAACGGCCGCAGGTCGACGTGGCGGGGCGCAAGGCCGGATGCCGTGCAGGTCGGGCAGGTCGAGAGCGCCAGCGTCGGCTGCGCAATGAAGCCCTCGGGCTCGCGTTTGAGCTTCTCGCGGAAGGCTTCAATCGTCGCCTTGGTCGCGGCAGGGCCGATCAGCATGCCGTAGCCGCCGGAGCCGTGCACCTCCTTCACGACGAGCTCGCTCAGATGGTCCAGCACATAGGCGAGATCCTTCGGCTCGCGGCAGCGCCAGGTCTGCACGTTCTTCAGGATCGGCTCCTCGCCGAGGTAGAATTTTACGATGTCCGGCATGTAGGAGTAGATCGCCTTGTCGTCGGCGATGCCGGTGCCGACCGCGTTGGCGAGCGTGATGTTGCCGGCCGCATAGGCCGACATCAGCCCGGGCACGCCGAGGGCGGAGTCGGGCCGGAAGGTGAGGGGATCGAGGTAGTCGTCGTCGACGCGGCGGTAGATCACGTCGACCCGTTTCACGCCCTCGGTCGTCCGCATGAACACTTCGTTGTTCTTGACGATGAGGTCACGGCCCTCGACCAGCTCGATACCGAGCTTGTCGGCGAGGAAGGAGTGCTCGTAATAGGCCGAGTTGTAGACGCCCGGCGTGAGCAACGCGACGGTCGGCTCGCCGGAGGCGCTTTGCGGCGCCACCGAGCGCAAGGCGGATAGCAGCTCGTCCGGATAGCGTTCGACCGGCGCCACCCTGTGGCGGGCGAACAGGTCCGGAAACAGCCGCATCATGATCTCGCGGTTTTCCAGCATGTAGGACACGCCCGAGGGCGTGCGTGCATTGTCCTCCAGCACGATGAAGTCCTCGGCATCGACCCGGACGATGTCGATGCCGGCGATGTGCACGTAGACGTCGTGCGGCACCTGCTGGCCGTTCATCTCGGGACGGAAGACCGGGTTCTGAAAGATGAGGTCGTCGGGCACGATCTCGGCACGGAGGATATCGCGCCCGTGATAGATGTCGCGCAGGAACATGTTGAGCGCGCGCACGCGCTGCTTCAGGCCCTTCTCCAGCAGTGACCATTCCTTGCCGGACATGATCCGCGGGATCACATCGAAGGGGATCAGGCGCTCCGTGGACTCGGAGTCGCCATAGACCGCGAAGGTAATGCCGATGCGGCGGAAGAGGAGCTCGGCCTCCTGGCGGCGATATTCGAGCGCCTCGGGAGGCGTCTCCTTGAGCCAGCGCGCCAGCTCCTGATAGGCGGGGCGAAGGTCCCCACCGGGAATGTTCATTTCATCAAACGCGACTGCCATAGATCCCGACTTGTCTCCGCAAGGCGTTGCGCCATTCGACAGGTCGCGAGGCCCTGGTGAAGACCGCAACGTCCTGGCCATGCGGCAAGAGTGCATGACTTTCATGCGGTAGCAAGGGCCGGGCCAGCGCGATAAGCATGGGGAGAGGACATTTGCCGGGGATGGCCGGCGGCTTGCCTGAAAAAATGGCTGAGGACTGCTTATTTCGGCAGCAAAACCGCGTGACTTCAACGCGTTACCTCGGCAAAGTCGGGCCGATAGGTGAGGGACTTGAGGTATGAGCGAGATCGTCACGGCGGGTATTCTGGTCATTGGGGACGAAATCCTGTCCGGCCGGACCAAGGATAAGAACATCGGCTTCATCGCCGAATACCTGACCAATATCGGCATCGACCTGAAGGAGGTCCGGGTCGTCTCCGACGACGAGTCCGACATCATTGCCGCGTTGGATGCACTGCGGCATCGCTACACCTATGTCTTCACCACAGGTGGCATCGGGCCGACCCATGACGACATCACCGCTGATAGCGTCGCCAAGGCGTTCGGCGTCGGCATCGACCATCACCCGGAGGTGGTCGCCCGTTTCCGCGAGCGCTGGAGCGAGCAGGACCTCAACGAGGCCCGCCTGCGCATGGCCCGCATTCCTGATGGTGCCGAGCTGATCCAGAGCGCGACCATCCTCGCTCCCGGCTTCAAGATCGGCAATGTCATCGTGATGGCGGGCGTGCCCTCGATCATGCAGGCGATGATGGACATCGTCTCGCCCAAGCTGAAATCGGGCGTGCGCATGCTCTCTGAATCGGTCCGCGCCAATGCGCGGGAAGGCGACATCGGCAGCCCGCTGCGGGCGATTGCCGCCCAACATCCCGACACCATCATCGGCAGCTATCCCTTCATGGATGAAGAGCAGAAGCCGAACACCAATCTGGTGGTGCGCTCGCGCGATGCGGACAAGCTCGCAGCCGCAATGGCGGCGGTGAAGGAAATGCTGGCGGGATTGAACATCACCCGCTAGCAACCTAGCTGCCGGCAGACGAAGCAGGAGACGACGATGGCTGGTGAAGCACCGGAACTAAGTGCGGAAGAACGGGCGGGCCGCCCCTTTCCGGTGTCGTGGGACCAGTTCCACCGGGATTGCCGGGCACTGACCTGGCGGCTCAATGAAGTTGGTCCGTTTCATGCGGTGATCGCGATCACCCGCGGCGGGCTTGTGCCGGCGGCGATCGTGGCGCGCGAGCTTGGCGTGCGCGTGATCGATACGGTCTGCATCGCCAGCTATGACCACGACAAGCAGGGCGATCTCAAAGTGCTGAAGGGCATCTCCGAAGACGTGATGACGCTTGGCGGCGGCACCGGCAAGGGGCTCCTGATCGTCGACGATCTCGTCGACACCGGCAAGACCGGCAAGCTGGTGCGCGCGATGCTCCCCGACGCGCATTTCGCAACCGTCTACGCCAAGCCGAAGGGACGTCCGCTGGTCGATACCTTCATCACCGAAGTCTCGCAGGACACCTGGATCTTCTTCCCCTGGGACACCGCGCTGTCCTATCACCCGCCGCTTCGCGACGGGGCGGCGTGATTATCGCCGTCATTGCGAGGAGCGAAGCAACGAAGCAATCCAGGCTACCTCCGAGGATGCATTTCTGGATTGCTTCGCTTCGCTCGCAATGACCGGTGGAGGCGACCATGCCCCTGCAAAACCGCGTCACGCCGACCGGCGAGATCATCGCGACACCGCACCGCGGCATGTTCACCGGCAACCGCGGCATCATTCATGATCCCGCGACGAAGACGCTGCTGAAAAAGCGCTGGTCGTCGCCGGCCTGGATCACCTGCCTGTGCGAATTCCGCGGCTGGCGTCGGCCGGTGATGGCGCGGCGGAGCTGGACCGAGCTGTTCTTCCTCGACGAGGCCACGGCTTTTGCCGCCGGCCATCGGCCCTGCTTCTTCTGCCGCCGCGACGATGCGAAGCGATTTCGCGTTGCATGGGAGATGGGCAACGACGCCCGCGGCATCAGCGCCAAGGCGATGGATGCCGTACTGCATCGGGAGCGGCTCGATCGTGGCAAGAAGCGGCTGCATGTGCTGTCGATGCCGCTCGCGGAATTGCCTGACGGCGCGATGGTGCAACAGGGCGATGACTGCTTCCTCCTCGCGCAGGGCAAGGCGCTGCAGTGGTCACCCGCGGGCTACACCCCGCATACGAGCGCCCTCGATCACCCGATGCTGCTGACGCCGCCTTCCACGCTCCGCGCGATCATCGCTGGATATAAGCCCGTGCTGCATCCGACCGCGCGCCGCTAGCGCAGCGGCTTGCCGTGCTCATCCACTGTCGTCCGCGCATCGCGCAGCGCCCATTCGCGGATCACTTGGCGGCAGCGCGTCAGCTCGGCTTCGCTCGCGGCATTCGCATCCTTCGACGCACGCTCCACGATTGCCTTGCAATTGAGAAGCATGGAACGATCCTCTGCGCGCGCTGACAGCGCGAACGCGGCAAGCGTTGCAATGGTGAACGCCAGACGGATCACATCCTTAACCCAGCTTCTCGCGTGCCAGCGCGGCACCGGCGCCGAGCGCCATCAGCTTGGCTTCGGCGATCTCGCGCCGCATCGGCGCCATGCCGCAATTGGTGGTGGCGATGATGTTGCTCTTGGGTACGAATTTCGACACCGCGTCGATCACCTGCACGACATCCTCGGCCGTCTCCACCGTGTCGCTGGCGACGTCGATCACGCCGGCCTGCACGATCTTGGTCTTGAGCAGCGCAAGCAGGTCGAGCGGCACCTTCGAGTTGCGGCACTCGATCGCGACCTGCTGGATTGGGCTGGCGTCGATCGCGGGAAATATCTGCTCGTACTGCCGCCATTGCGCGCCGAGCGTTTCCTTCCAGTCGGTGTTGGCCTTGATGCCGTAGCCGTAGCAAATATGCACGGCGGTGGCGCAGGTCAGGCCCTGCGCGGCGCGCTCCAGCGCCTTGATGCCCCAATCGTTGACCTCGTCCATATAGACGTTGAACGCGGGCTCGTCGAACTGCACGAGATCGACGCCGTCGGCCTGGAGCGCCTTGGCTTCCTCGTTCAGCAATTCGGCGAACGCAAAGGCCATCTTGACGCGGTCGCCATAGTAGCGATCGGCAATGGTGTCGATGATGGTCATCGGGCCGGGCAGGGTGAATTTCAGCTTCTTCATCGTGTGCGCGCGGGCGACACGCGCCTCGTCGGCGTGGACGCGGCTCTTCAGCCGGAGCGGGGCGACGACCTGCGGCACCATCGCCTTGTAGCGATCCTTGCGGATACCCATCTCGACCTTGTGGGCGAAATCGATGCCCTCGATCTTCTCCAGGAACCCGTGGACGAAATGTTGCCGGGCCTGCTCGCCCTCAGTGACGATGTCGATCCCGGCGTCCTCCTGGACTTTAACGGCAAGCATCGTCGCATCGCGCTTGGCGCGGACGAGCTCGTCGCCTTGCGACTTCCAGGGCGCCCAGAGCATGTTGGGTTCGGCGAGCCATTCCGGCTTCGGCAAGGAGCCGGCGATCGTGGTTGGAAACAGCATGGCGGCCCTCTCGGCGGGTTATGATTGCGCCCCTTCCTGCCATGTCTTAACGTCGAGGTACAGAACAACAAAAGTCGCCTTGAAACCGGCGGCGCCGGACCGGAAACGCCATGATCGAATTCTTCTTCGACTGTTCCAGCCCCTGGACCTATCTCGCCTTCCACAACATCCAGCCGCTGGCCAGGGAGGTTGGCGCGGAGATCATCTGGCGGCCGATCCTGGTGGGCGGCATCTTCAATACGGTCAACCCAAGTGTCTACGCGCAGCGTGAGACGCCGGTGCCGCTGAAGGCGCGCTACATGAAAAAGGACCTTGCCGACTGGTCGCGCTCGGCCGGTCTCGCGATCAAGATGCCGCCGACGGTATTTCCGGTGAACAGCGTGAAAGCGATGCGCGGCTGCATCTGGCTCGGGCAGGAATCGGTGCCTTTCGCCACGGCGGTGTTCGAGACCTATTGGGGCGAGGACAAGGACATCTCGCAGGATTCAGTGCTCGCGGAGATCTGCAGGAAGGTCGGCGTCGATGAGCAGAAATTCTTCGCGGGCATTTCGGGGCAGGGGATCAAGGATCAGCTCAAGGCCAACACCGAAGAAGTCGTCGCCCGCGGCGGCTTTGGCTCGCCGACGATCTTTCTCAGCAAGACCGACATGTATTTCGGCAATGACCGCCTGCCGTTGATCCGCGAGGCGCTGCTGCGCGGCAAGGCGAGCGCGGCCTGATGGTGCGGGCTGTCGTTTGCCGCGCGCTCGGCGCGCCCGAAAAATTGCAGCTCGAAGAGTTTCCGTCGCGCGAGCTGAAGCCGGGCGAAGTGCGCGTCGCGATCCGTGCCGCCGGCCTGAATTTTCCCGACGTGCTGATGGCGGCCGGCGAATACCAGCTCAAGCCGGAGCTGCCGTTCACGCCGGGCATGGAGGCGGCCGGCGACGTGACCGAGGTCGGCGCAGAGGCGAGTGGCGTCTTCCTCGGCGACAAGGTCATCGTCAAGATGCGACACGGTGCCTTCACGGATGAAGCCGTGGTGACACCGTCGCAGCTCACCCCGATGCCATCGACGTTCGACTATGCGGAAGCCGCGACCTATCTCGCCGGGCACGGCACCGCCTATCACGCGCTGATCGACCGCGGCCGGGTTGCGCCGGGCGAGGTGCTGCTGGTGCATGGCGCCGGCGGTGGCGTGGGCCTTGCTGCCGTGGAGATCGGCAAGATGCTGGGTGCCACCGTGATCGCGACGGCGTCCAGCGACGAAAAGCTCGCGGTCGCCAAGGCGCGTGGCGCCGATCATCTCGTGCGCTACGATCGCGAGCCGTTTCGTGATGCTGTCAAACGTATTACCGACGGGCGCGGTGCCGACGTCGTGTTCGATCCCGTCGGCGGAGAAGTGTTCGAAAACTCGATGCGTTGCATCGCCTGGGGCGCACGGCTGCTGGTGATCGGCTTCACCGGCGGCATCGGCTCGGCGAAAACCAATCTCTTGCTGATCAAAGGCGCCAGCGTGCTCGGCGTGCGTGCCGGCGAGGCCGTGCGGAAAAATCCAGCGCTTGGCGAAGTGCGCCTGAGGGCGCTGCTCACATGGGCGGAAGAGGGCAAGCTGCGGCCCCACGTCTCGCACCGCCTGCCGCTGGAGGAGGTTGCGAAGGCGATGCGGTTGCTGATCGACCGCAAGGCGATCGGGCGTGTGGCGTTGTTGATGGACTAAGTGCCTACAAGGTCACTTGTACTCCCGCTCAGTCCACCACGGGAAATAATCCGGCATATCGCTCGATACCTTGTTCTTGAACTGCGCAGGGCGCTTTTCCAGGAACGACACCACGCCTTCCTTCACGTCGTCGGAGCGGCCGCGGGCGTAGATGCCACGGCTGTCGACCTTGTGGGCTTCCATCGGGTCGTCAGCGCCCATCATGCGCCACATCATCTGCCGGATCAGCGCCACCGATACCGGCGCGGTCTTGGCCGCGAATTCCTTGGCGAGCGCCCGGGCGGTCGGCAGCAGATCATCGGGGGCCACGACCTTGCTGACGAGACGTCCTGCGAGGGCTTCCTGCGCCGGGAAGACGCGGCCCGAATAGCACCATTCCAGCGCCTGCGAGATGCCGACGATGCGCGGCAGGAACCAGCTCGAGGCCGCCTCCGGCACGATGCCGCGCTGGGAGAACACGAAGCCGAAGCGCGCGGCATCGGAGGCGATGCGGATGTCCATCGCGAGCTGCATGGTAACACCGATGCCGACCGCGGGACCGTTCACCGCGGCAATCACCGGTTTCAGGCATTTGAAGATGCGCAGTGTCACCTGGCCACCGCCGTCGCGCACCTGAGAATCACTGTAGTCGACCTTGCCGTCGGCGAAGCGCTTCACCGGTCCGCGACGCGCGTCGCGATCAAAGGTGTCCGCGCCCGACGAAAGATCTGCGCCCGCGCAAAACCCGCGACCGGCGCCTGTGACGATGATGGCGCGGACGTCGTCGTCCTTGTCGGCGGCGTCGAACGCGTCGATCAGCTCTCCTTGCATCTGCGCGTTGAAGGCGTTGAGCTTGTCGGGCCGGTTCAGCGTGATGGTGAGGATCTGCTCGGCGACCTCGTATTTGATCGTCTCATACGCCATGGTGGTTTCCTTCCCTGTCCTGAATTCTGTCTCGAAGAGACGTCATGCATAGCCGCCAGCGTCCGTCTTGCGCGGACTGGGCATGTGGCGGCCAGTAAGAGAACGCGGATGGCCAGTCTAAACAACAAGCCCGGCCATGACGGAGTGTATCTAATTCGCCGGCGGGCTCGGCCAGGGCTTCTGCGGCCCGCGCAGGCTCTCGAAAGCCTTGGCCATGCCAAGCACGCCGATATCGTCGAAGCGGCGGCCGACGATCTGCACGCCGATGGGAAAACCCTTGGCGTCGAAGCCGCCGTTGATGGAGATCGCCGGATTCTCCGACATATTCCATGGCACGGTATAGGCAATGTGTTCGAACGGCTTCATGGGATCGTTGGTCGGCGAGGCCCACTCCGCCGGATAATTCACGTTCGGCGCGGTCGGCGAGATCACATAGTCGAGCTCGCAGAACAGCTTTGATGCCGCAGCGCGGATTGCCATGGTCTGGTTGAAGCCCCTGATGACGTCGACGCCGGACAGCTTTGCGCCGGACTCGCCCCATTTGAAGATGTAGGGCAGCACCTTTGCCTGTTCGGCCGGCGTCAGCTTCGACAGATCATCCCACATCCGTGCGCGCCAGAAGTTGTCGAGGCCGTCGAGCATCTCGCGCGTGAGGATGCCGTCGACCTCGCTGACGACGGCGCCTGCGGATTCGAACGCTTTCGCCGCCTTCACAGCGACCTCGCGCACCGGTTTCTCCAGCGCCAGGCCAACGCCGGGATCGAGCATCAATCCGATGCGCAGTTTGCGCGGGGATTTCTCCGGCCCCTTCCAGTTGAGGGGCTCCGCTGGAAGGCTCATGCCGTCGCGCCGGTCGGGTTTTGCGATCACGCTCATCATCAGCGCGCAATCGTCAACGGTGCGGGTCATGGGGCCGGCGACGCGGCCGACATAGGTGGGATCGATCGGCACGCGGCCAAAGCTCGGCTTCAATCCGACGAGGCCGCACCAGCCCGCGGGCAGGCGGACCGAGCCGCCGATATCGGTGCCGAGATGCAGCGGACCATAGCCGGCCGCGGCCGCGGCGCCCGCGCCGGCGCTGGAGCCGCCGGGGTTCTTGGAGAGGTCCCAGGGATTGCGCGCGAGCGCGTGGAAGGAGGACAGCCCCGAGGACAGCATGCCGTAATCGGGCATGGTGGTCTTGGCAAAGATGATCGCGCCGGCTTCGCGCAGGCGCGCGGCGGGCGGTGCGTCCTTCTCGGCCGGCACGAGCTTGACGCTGGCCGCGCCCAGCGGCACCGGCACGCCTTTGGTCGCGATGTTGTCCTTCACCGTCACCGGCACGCCGTCGAGCGCTCCGGACGGCTCGCCCCCGGACCAGCGCGCGGTCGAGGCCTTCGCGGTCTCGCGCGCGCCGTCGGGATCGAATGCATAAAGCGCCTTGAGGTGCGGCTCCCACGCGGCGACGTGCGCGAGCACGTCTTCCAGCACCTCGCTCGGCGAGAACTGCTTGGCGCGATAGCCCGCGATCAGATCGACCGCAGAGAGATCGTGCAGCGAGGTGACTTCCTCTTCGACACCCTTTTTATGCATGGGCACCCGCCGGCATCCGGGTCTCGATGATCCGGGCGAACATGCTGGCACCGATCGGCAGGATCTTGTCGTCGAGCACGAAGCCGGGATTGTGCACGGGCACCGAGCCGTCGTGGCCGACCCAGAAATAGGCGCCGGGAATGGTTTGAAGCATGTCGGCAAAATCCTCGCTGCCCATCTTCGGCTGGGCGCGGGTGATCACGTTGGCGGGGTCGACGATGGTGCGCGCGACCTCCTCGACCACCTTGGACTGCTCGACCTGGTTGACCAGCACATCGAAGGTGTCGCGGATGTCGACGTCGATCACGCACTGATAGGCGCTCGCAATGCCGGTGCAGATCGTGCGAATGCGTTCGCTGATCAGGATGCGGACTTCTTTCGAGAAAGTGCGGATGGTGCCGCAAAGATGCGCTTCGCCGGGGATGACGTTGTACGCCGAACCGGCGTGAATCTGCGTGATCGAGACGACGGCGGCCTGCAGCGGCTCGACGTTGCGGCTGACGATGGTCTGGATCGCCTGCGCCAGCGTGGTCGCGATGATCACCGCGTCCTTGGAGCGTTCGGGCATCGCACCGTGCGCGCCGTAGCCAGTGATGCGGAGGTCGAAGAAGTCGGCGCTGGCCATCGCGGGGCCGGGCAGGATCGCGATCTCGCCGTGGTTGAGGTCGGGCGCGTTGTGCAGGCCGTAGAGTTCGTCGCAGGGAAATTTCTCGAACAGCCCGTCCTTGATCATCGCGCGGGCGCCGCCGAGACCTTCCTCGGCCGGCTGGAAGATCAGGTGCACTGTGCCGTCGAAGTTCCTGGTTTCCGCGAGGTAGCGCGCGGTGCCGAGCAGCATGGTGGTGTGGCCGTCATGGCCACAGCCGTGGAAGCGCCCGGGGATTTTCGAGCTCCATTTCAGATTGGTGTTCTCCTCCATCGGCAGCGCATCCATGTCGGCGCGAAGCCCGATACGCTTGCCGCTCGAACCCTTGCCCTTGATGACTCCGATCACGCCGGTACCGCCGAGACCGCGATGCACCTCGATGCCCCAGCTCTTCAGCTTGTCCGCGACGATTCCGGAGGTGCGCACTTCCTCGAAGCCGATTTCCGGATGGGCGTGAAGGTCGCGCCTGATAGCAGTGAGTTCGTCGGCATAGCCGTCGATGCGGTCGATCGTGGGCATGTGTTCTGTCCAGTTAGCGTGAGGAGGGAGTGAAAATCGGGCCGTTCGGCTTGATGCGGATGCCCGGCCGCAGGCGCGTCCATGGCAGCGTGGCTGTGTCCGCGGGCATCGCGCCGGGGGCGGCGCAGATCATCAGCTTTTCTGCGATCGGCTCGAAATCGGCGCGGAAGTGCACCGAGCTCTTGTTGACCAAAATCTTCTCTTCGGTCGGCTCGATGCCGACATAGCGGTACATTGCCTGGTCGGCGAGCTGCGCCTTGTGCGAGGAGACGACAACGCGGACGTCGCCGATGCGCAGGCAGGCGGAGGGGCCCATCTCCATCTCGCGGCCGCCGTAGTAGGGCCCGGGCGCGATGAAACGGCCGTCGGAGAGTTTTTCAACGACGAAGGTCTCACGATAGGGCTCGTCGCCGGGAATGCCGGACTTGCCGCCGAGCGACAGCGTCACGGTGGCACCGGCGCCGGCTGCATGCGCGGCCTTGGCCGATTCCGGATCGTAGATCGCGCCGGTCGCAGCACTCGCCTTGTTGCGCACCAGCGCGCGTAGCATGCCGGTGGTGTCGGAATCGCCGCCGGCGCCGGGATTGTCCTGGGTGTCGGCGATGATGATCGGCTTGCTCGCGCCCTTCGAGAGTTCCATCGCGTGGCGCACGCCGTCATCGGGTGACCAGATCTTGCCGTCGAAATCGTCCTCGTGACTTTCGATCAACTTCACGATTGCATCCGCCGCGCGGTCGGCATCGGCTTGCGTCTTGCCATAGGCGAACACGCTCGGCCCGCAATCGCGGAAATCGGCGGCGGGGAAGCCGGGCGCGAAGGACAGCGTCGGAACCGCTTCGCTCTCAAGCGCGGCAAGCTTTTCGTAGATGCCCTTGGTCGGCTGGTCGTTGGTGCACTGCCAGCTGATCGGGATCAGGAACGGCAATTGCCGGAAGGCCTTTGCGAAACGCTGCTTTGTCTTCAGAAGCAATGCGAGATGTTGCGCGCAGGCGCGGCCGGTCTCGGCCATGTCGATATGGGGATAGGTGCGGTAGGCGATCAGCGCGTCCGCATGCTCTATCATCTCGGGCGTGACGTTGGCGTGCAGGTCGAGGCTCGCGACAAGCGGAATGCCCTTGCCGATGACGCGGCGCACGCGCGCGAGAATCTCGCCTTCGCCGTCGTCGAGATGTTCCGTGACCATCGCGCCGTGCAGATCGAGATAGACGGCGTCGATCGGGCCGGCGGCGGCAATGCCATCGACCATGACCTTCACGATGCGCTCGAAGGCGTCCTTGGTGACATGCGCCGAAGGGCTCGCGCCGCAGGCAATCGTTGGAATGAGTTCCCAGCCGTGGGCCTCGGCGCTGTCGACAAAACCGGCGAGACCGACATTGATGCGGCGCATCACCTTCAGCACGTCGGGACCTTGCGTCATCGCCGGCCAGCCGCCGCCGTGCTGGAAGTCTGCGAAGGTCGCCTTCGTCGGAGCGAAGGTGTTGGTCTCGTGCAGGAAGCCGCCGACGGCGATACGTGTCATCAACTCAAGTCCAGCAATTGAATGTGCGCGACGTTAGCCCTGTGCTTGCGGCGAGAGCAAGCCGGGAAGCAATCGCGCCGCGCATGGCGTCAAGCCGTTTTGGGAATGCTTGTCGCAACCGCCGTCATTGCGAGCGAAGCGAAGCAATCCAGAATCCTTCCGCAGGGACAGTCTGGATTGCTTCGCTGCGCTCGCAATGACGAGGCGAGAGACTAGGCGCTAGCCGCCGCGCCCTCGGCCACCGGCCGGAAGTTAGCAAAATCCCAGCCGCGGCCTGGCGCTGCCTCGAGCAAGGCTCTGGTGTACGCCTCCTTCGGATGCGTCAGCACTTCGGCGGCCGGACCCTGCTCGACGACGCGGCCGTGTTGCATCACCATGACCTCGTCGCAGATCTGTGCTGCGACGCGTAGATCGTGAGTGATGAACAGGATGGCGATGCCGAGCCGCTGCTGGATCTCGTCGAACAGTTCCAGCACCTGCGCCTGCACGGAGACGTCGAGGGCGGAGACGGCCTCGTCCGCGACCAGCACGTCGGGATCGAGCGCGAGCGCGCGGGCGATCGCAATGCGCTGACGCTGGCCGCCGGAGAACTGGTGCGGATAGCGCGCGACCGCATCGGCGGGCAGGCCGACCAGCTCGAGCAATTCGCGCGCACGCTTCATTGCGTCGGCATGCGACACGCCATAATTGATGGGGCCTTCCGCGATGCTTTCGCCGACGGTGACGCGCGGGTTGAGCGAGCGGTAAGGGTCCTGGAATACGATCTGGATCTTCTTCCGATGCGGCTGCAACAGCCGCCGCGAAATGTCCGAGATCTCGCGGCCGGAGAGGCGCACGCCGCCCGAAGTCGGGTCGATCAGGCGGACGATGCAGCGCGCCACGGTCGATTTGCCCGAACCGCTCTCGCCGACGATGCCGAGCGTGCGACCCTTGCGTAGCGTCAGCGTGACCTTGTCGGCAGCGACGACCTCGCGGCCTTTACCGAAGAACGCGCGCTCGCGGTAGACCTTCCCAAGCTCGTTGGCTTCCAGCACCACCGGTTCCTTGGTCTCAAGCCGTGCCGCGCGCGGCACCAGGCTCGGTACTGCGGAAAGCAGGTTGCGGGTGTACTCCATGGTCGGATTGCGCAGGATGGAATCCAGCGTTCCGGTCTCGACCAGTCGGCCCTGCCGCATCACGGCGACGCGGTCGGCGATCTCGGCGACCACGCCCATGTCGTGGGTGATGAACAGCACGGCGGTTCCGTGATCGCGCTGGAGGTCGCGGATCAGGGTCAAGATCTGCTTCTGCGTGGTGACGTCGAGCGCGGTGGTCGGTTCGTCCGCAATGAGCAGCTTCGGTTCGAGCACGAGCGCCATCGCGATCATGATGCGCTGGCGCTGACCGCCGGAGAGTCGGTGAGGGTAGGAGGCAAAGATACGCTCAACCTGGGGCAGGCGCACCTGCTCCATCATGTCGAGGATACGCTTCTTGCGCGCCTTCGCGTCGAGTTTGGTGTGCGCGCGCAGGACTTCGTCGATCTGACGGCCGACCGGCATCACCGGATTGAGTGCCGTCATCGGCTCCTGGAAGATCATCGCCATTCGGGTCGCGCGGAGCTGCCGCAGGCGGCGGTCGGTCGCGGTGAGAATCTCCTCGCCGACCAGCTTGACGCTGCCGCCGGTGGGAACGAGCGTGCCCTTCGGCAGCAGACCCATCGTGGTCAGGGAGGTCACCGACTTGCCTGAGCCGCTTTCGCCGACAAGGCACAGCGTCTCGCGCTCGTGCACCTGGATCGAGATGCCGTCGAGGATGTTTGCAGCATTCGGCTTCTTGCCGACGGACACGACGAGGTTGTTGATGTCGAGGATGGGGCTGGTCATCACTTGATCGGTCATCATTTGCCTTCCCGCTGCTTCATGCGCGGATCGAGTGCATCGCGGGCGGCGTCGCCGATCAAATTGATGCTGAGGATGGCGATCGAGAGCAGCAGGCCCGGCCAGAAGATCAGCGTCGGCTTGAGCTGGAAGTACTGACGGCCCTCGGCCATGATGTTGCCCCAGGTCGGCGTCTCCGGCGAGATGCCGGCGCCGAGGAAGGAGAGGATGGCCTCAGTAAGGATCGCGGACGCGCAGACGTAACTGCCCTGCACGATCAGAGGTGCGATCGTGTTCGGCATCAAATGCCGCCACATGATCTTTGGCAGGGATGTGCCGACCGAGATCGCCGCTTCAACATAGGGCTCTTCGCGCGCCGACAGCACGACCGAACGCACCAGGCGTGCCACGCGCGGAACTTCGGGGATCGTGATCGCGATCAGCACCGTCCAGAGGCTGGCCCCGGACAGCGACACCACGGCGATTGCCAGCAGGATGCTCGGCATTGCCATCAGGCCGTCCATGATCCGCATCATGACGGAATCGACCAGCTTGAAGAAGCCGGAGACGAGGCCGATCGCCAACCCAATGACGATCGACATGATCGCCGAGCCGATGCCGATCAGAAGCGAAATGCGTCCGCCATACATCACGCGCGATAGCAGGTCGCGGCCATAGGCATCGGTGCCGAGCAGGAATTGCGCCGAAGAGGGCTTCAGCCGCTGCGAGGGCGCAAGCTGGATCGGATCATACGGCGCGATCAACGGCGCCAGGATCGAGATCAGCACAACCAACGCCAGGCAGATGGTCGCCGCCGCGATGATCGGCGTCGAGGTCAGGAATCCGAGGCGCGGTCGCAGCGGCGACGTGATCGGGATGGAGGACTGGGGAAGGGTATCGACCGACATTTTTGTTGTTATCCTTAGCCCTAGTACCGGATCCGGGGATCGAGCAGCGTGTAGGCGACGTCGATCAGGAGATTGACGACGACATAGATCAGCGACGTCAGCAGGATCATCGCCTGGATCACCGGATAGTCGCGCGCCAGCACCGCATCCACTGTGAGGCGGCCGATGCCGGGGATGTTGAACACGCTCTCGGTGACGACGACCCCGGAGATCAAAAGCGCAAAGCCGGTACCGATCACCGTGATCACGGGCACGGCCGCGTTGCGCAGCGCGTGCCGCATCATCACGGCGACCTCGTTGATGCCTTTTGCCCGCGCGGTGCGGACGTAGTCCTCGCCGAGCACGTCGAGCATCGCCGCGCGCGTCATGCGCGCGATCAACGCGATATAGATGAAGGACAGCGCACAGGTCGGCAGGATGATGCGCTCGAAGAACGGCCCAAACCCGTTCGAGATGCTGCGGAAGCCCTGCACCGGCACCCAGCGCAGGTCGATCGCGAAGACCTCGATCAGGATGTAGCCGACCACGAACACCGGCACCGAGAAGCCGAGCACGGACAGGCCCATCACGAAGCGGTCGATCCAGGTGCCGTGCTTCCACGCCGCGATCACACCCAGGGGAACCGCGACGATGACGGCGAGGATGATGGTCGACAGCGCGATCGAGATCGACGGCTCGACCCGCTGGCCGATCATCTTCATCACCGGAAGGTTGGAGATGAGTGACGTTCCGAGATCGCCATGCAGCAGCTTGTTCAGCCAGGTGATGAACTGCACGATCAGCGGCTCGTTGAGGCCGAGCGAGGTGCGGATGCGCTCGAGCCGCTCCGGCGTGGCGTTGTCGCCGGCCAGAATCGCGGCGGGATCGCCCGGAGTGAGGCGGAGCAGGAGGAAGACGAACAGCGCCACCACGCCCATCACGGGCACGGCGGCGAGAATTCGGCGAAGGAGATATCCGAGCAAGTTGGATCCCGTCAGATGAGAGTCAAATCAGAGACAGCGGCTGGAGCCTGGGGTTCTGCCACCAGCCTAACATTTCAGCAATTCCCATGCCATCCGGGCCACCGTTTTTGCAGTGCGGTCAACTTGTTTCGGTGATCTGGCCCGGTTTTGGCGATGTGGCTCGCGCCGTTACTCCAGAGTCGCGAGCAGCCCCGCCATCAGCCGGCCGCGTTCGACCAGACTTTCAACCTCGATATACTCTTCGAGCGTGTGGCCGTTGCCGCCACGCACGCCCAGGCCGTCGAGAGTCGGGATGCCCATTGCGCCCGTGAAATTGCCGTCGGAGCCGCCGCCGGCGCTCGCATGCGGCAGTTCTGCGCCAAGCGACTTGGCGATCCCGCGCGCCCTTTCATACAGCGCCATGGTGCCGGCATCAGGCTCCCAAACCGGACGTGTCACGCCGCGCGTCACCTTGAAGGTGACATCATTGGTTGTACCGGAGAGCGCCAGCATCCTCTCGACGCCGCGATCGAGGTCAGCCTGGCGCTTGGCCATCGAAAGCGCTTCGCCGGTGGCGGTCGTGGCAACGCAATTGACCCATTGACCCCCGTGCACGACGCCGACTGAAAACGTGCAGTCTTCGCCCGTCATCGCATCGATGGTGAGGATTTGCCGCGCCATCTCGCGAATCGCCGAGCGGCCTGCCGACAAGGTCGCGCCGGCGTGGCTGGGTCGGCCGGTCGCCTCGAGATTGAAGCGCGCGATGGCGTAACGTCCGGTGGTGACGCCGTTGTCGGCGCGGCCGGGCTCCGGCACCAGCACGTATTTGTTGCGCGCGGCTTCCGCCTCGATGATATCGCGCGTGGAGGGTGTGCCGACTTCCTCGTCGGGCGTGAACAGCACGGTGATCGGCAGTGGCGTCGTCAACGAGGCGCGGGCCAGTTGTCGGATGGCTTCCAGCGAAAGATAATTGCCGCCCTTCATGTCGTAGATGCCGGGGCCATAGCACTTGTTACCCTCGCGGCGCCATTTCAGCTTCTCGATGGTGCCTGTGGGGTGGACCGTATCCATGTGTCCGGCGATCAGGATGCCCGGTTCGCCCTGCTTCGGATGCGGAAAGCGGGCGCGGATCACGCCGCCAAAGCCCTGGCGACCGGCGATGCGCTCGATCGTCGCACCCATGATCGCCATCTCCCGCGCTGCGATATCGAGCATGCGGTTCACGGCGCTCGCGTCCCAGGTCGGGCTTTCGCATTCCACCCAGCCGCGCAGACCCTGGAGCATCGCTTCGGAATCGAAGGGAAGATTGGCTGGATTCATCTCAATGTCTCTCCAATGTCTCTTGGGCTTTGGAACATGGAACGCGCATTGCATCGGCGCGGGGCAGGACAGGCGGAGAGTGTTGTAGAGCCAAACCGATCCTTGTGGAGCCCGTGTGCGCGCCGCTTGGGCTTGCGGCGAAACCGGATTGACGCGCTCGGCACCGTCTGCAAGTCTCGAAAAGATAAAGGCATTGCATGAGGTTCGTTCGCCTAAAGAACGAACCGGATGCTCAATCAATAACCTGCCTTTGAACAGTTTCACGTCAGGAGAACTTTTTATGTTTAAGTTGATGCGCCGGGGGCCTCGCGCGTTCGCCTCCAAACTTGCGCTGTCGCTCGTCGCGCTTTCGACCGCACTGGCCTCGCCGGTGCTTGCGGCCGGCAAGACCATCACGGCGGTAATGCATTCGGATCTGCGCATCATCGATCCGATCTTCACCACGGCCTACATCACGCGCGACCATGGCTACATGATCTACGACACGCTCGTGGCGCCCGATTCGAACTTCAAGATCCAGCCGCAGATGGCGGACTGGAAGATCTCCGACGACAAGCTCACCTACACCTTCACGCTGCGCGACGGCCTGAAGTGGCATGACGGTGCGCCGGTGACGGCGGAGGACTGCGTCGCCTCGCTCAAGCGCTGGGCCGCAGTCGATGGCATGGGCCAGAAACTGCTCGACTTCACCGCCAGCATCGAGGCGACCGATGCCAAGACCATCACGCTGAAGCTGAAGGAGCCCTACGGCCTCGTGCTCGACTCGATCGGCAAGCCGTCCTCCCGCGTTGCCTTCATGATGCCGAAGCGCCTGGCCGAGACGCCGCCGGACAAGCAAATCCCCGAGCAGATCGGTTCGGGTCCTTTCAAGTTCGTGCAGTCGGAATTCCAGCCGGGCGTGAAGGCGGTCTATGTCAAGAACACCGATTACGTGCCGCGCAAGGAGCCGTCGAGCTGGACCTCCGGCGGCAAGGTGGTGAAGGTCGACCGCGTCGAGTGGATCACCATGCCGGACTCGCAGACCGCGGTGAACGCGTTGCAGTCGGGCGACATCGACTTCGTGGAAAATCTGCCTTACGACATGCTCCCGTTACTGGAAGCGAACAAGGACATCACGATCGAGGTCTCGAACAAGTTCGGTTTCCAGACGCTCGGCCGGATGAACTTCCTTTATCCGCCGTTCGATAATGTCAAAGTGCGCCGTGCTGCCTTTCTGGCGATAAACCAGAAGGACGTTCTCGACGCGCTCGTCGGCAACGCCAAATATCAGAAGGTCTGTGGCGCCTTCTTCGTGTGCGATACGCCGTTCGCGACGGAGGCCGGTGCCGAGACCCTGGTGAAGGGCAACGGCATGGCCGAAGCCAAGAAGGCGCTCGCCGAATCCGGCTATGACGGCACCCCGATCGTGATCATGGCCCCCGGCGATGTCACGACGCTGAAGGCGCAGCCGATCGTTGCGGCTCAGTTGCTGCGCGAGGCCGGCTTCAAGGTCGACCTGCAAGCGACCGATTGGCAGACGGTGGTGAGCCGCCGCGCCAGTCAGAAGCCTCCGAAAGAGGGCGGCTGGAACATGTTCTTCACCAACTGGGTCGCGGCCGACGTCTCCAACCCGATCGCCAATCTCTCGATCGGCGGCCAAGGCAAGAAGGGCTGGTTCGGTTGGGCCGAGAACGCCAAGATCGAAAAGCTCAAGGACGACTTCGTTCGCGCCGCCTCGCTCGACGATCAGAAGAAGATCGCCTCTGACATCCAGAAGGAAGCCTATGAGCAGGTGATCTACATCCCGCTGGGGCAGTATCTCCTGCCGAGCGGCTGGCGCAAATCGCTGACCGGCGTGCTCGACGGTCCCGCGACCCCGCTGTTCTGGAACGTCGACAAGTCGGAGTAGGGCAAAGGCCCTTCCTTTCGTCCGGATCATCATGCGGCGCCGCTGTCATCAGCGGCGCGCTCTTTTGCCAGTCTCGGTCCTTTGTTGACCTTACGCCGGCTGAGAAAGCGGATGCTTTCAACGTTCCCAGTCTGCGGTCATTGCTATTTGTTTCGATCCAGAACTAGATGTGTCGTGCTCGCGCATCATCTTCCTCCCTCCATTTGATTCCAGTGCCGATCGATTTTGCATTCCAGGCGATGGCCGAACGGTCCGATCGCGCGCCGGCACGATGGCGCCGGCCATTCCGGCGTTGGCTCGATGGCGTCGAGACGGGCTGGGCCGTGCCGCTTCTCGTCGCCTGCTTCGTCGGGATCTGGACGCTCTATCTGGCAGTCGCCTATGCCGGCAGCGGTCTGCACCCCGATACGCTGGAGGCCTGGACGCTGGGGCGGCATTTCGCGTGGGGCTATCCCAAGCATCCGCCATTGACCGGCTGGGTTGCCGCGAGCTGGAGCGCCATTTTTCCGCTCACCGACTGGTCGCTGCAATTGATGGCGATGGCCAACGCCGGGCTCGCGCTGGTCTTCGTCGATCGGATCGCGCGGCAATTCGTGAGGGGGCACAAGCGCGTCCTGGTGCTGTTGCTCCTGATGCTGACGCCGGCCTATCAATTCCATGCCCAGCGCTTCAACGCCAATGCGGTGCTGCTGGCGGTCTGGCCGCTGGCGACCTGGTGCTTCCTGCGCGCATTCGAGACCCGAGCGGCGTCGTGGGCGGTTGCCGTGGGATGCACGACGGCACTGGCCATGGTCGGCAAATATTATTCGATCTTCCTTGTCGCGAGCTTCACGTTTGCCGCGCTGGCGCATCCGGCGCGACGCGCCTATTTCACTTCCGCCTCGCCCTGGATTTCGGTCGTCGTCGGGCTTGCGGCGCTGTCACCGCATCTTCATTGGCTCGCGACCACGGGGGCATCGACCTTCACCTACGCGCTGAACCATGCCAACGGCACTGCGGCGAGTTCTGCTGCTGATGTCAGGAACTTCCTTTTGGGCCTGTTGGCGGCCATGAGTGTGTCAGCCGTCAGCTGGGTATTGATCGCCGGCACGCGGCTGAAGCAGTTTCCGGACGATTTCGCGGCAATGAATCCGGGCCTGCGGCTCCTCTTTTACGTTGCCGTCGGCACGATTGCGCTGCCGGTCCTGATCTCGCTCGTGATGGGCACCGATCTGCCGTCGCTATGGGCTTTGCAAGGGTTGTTTCTGTTCGCCATTCTCGTGGTCTGCGGCGCAAATTATTCAATCGAGCGCTTTTACACCGTCAACCTCACCGTGGTCGTGGCCGGTGTCGCGCTCACGGCCGTCCTCGTCGCCGCGCCGACCCACGCGGTCTATCGCA
This sequence comes from Bradyrhizobium sp. Kon56, assembly GCF_055807635.1. Taxonomy (NCBI): domain Bacteria; kingdom Pseudomonadati; phylum Pseudomonadota; class Alphaproteobacteria; order Hyphomicrobiales; family Nitrobacteraceae; genus Bradyrhizobium; species Bradyrhizobium sp. Kon56. The sequence continues at coordinate 221,393 of NZ_JBVVOU010000007.1, forward strand.
ACGATCACGGTTACGAGGAGGGGCGCAATTTCTACGCGCAAGCGGCGAGCCGATTGACACGCGAGTGGCGCGAACTGACGGACGAGCCGCTCGCCGCCGTGAGCGGCGACGATTCACTGGCCTTCGCGACAGCCTTCTACAGCCCGGACCACCCGCACCACGTGCGGCCGTTCGAGGATCAATATCTCGGGGGCTTGCCGCACAAGACGACGCTGGAGCGCGGCTGGGCCGCGCTCTGTTTTCGCGATCAGGATGATTGCAGCCGGTGGATGGACTCGGTGGCCGGGCGCGCCGAGCATTTCATCAGGCGGGAACTTATCATACAGGCGCAGCTATGGGGCCGGCCCGGTCTCACGCGGGAAGTGGTTGTGCTGACGGTGCCGCCCCGTGGAAGCGGCGCGGCACCCGAAGGCATTGCGGACGATTTCAGCGCCAGCAGGCGCGCAACGGAATAGGCGTCTTGCTCAGCAGTGGCTGTCGCGGACCCGCTCGAGCCCTTCACTCGCGAATGGCACGGTGACGGCGGTCTTTTCGGCGCTCGACGGCGTGCGTTCCGTCTCCGCCCGTTCCGCGGCGTCGTGGTCTTTACGGTGTTTCGGTTCCATTGAAGCGCCCTTTCAAATTGTTGCAGTACAACATCGAGAGCGCCACGGAGTTCCTCAGCCGATGGCGCGATGATGCGGCCTGAACAACCGTCCTCTCTCCACCACCAGCACGATCGCGAGCGCGGCGAGGGACGACACGAAGAAGCCGACCGAGAACGGCAGCAACGTGCCGTCGAAGCTTTGTCCGATGGCCATGCCGACGGCGATGCCGATCAGCGTGGTGATCGAGCCGTAGAGCGAGGACGCCGTGCCGGCGATGTGGCCCTGCGGCTCCATGGCGAGTGCAGTGAAGTTGGCGACCATCATGCCGAACGAGAACATCATCAGCGCCGAGAGCACCATGAACAGGGGAAGCGGCAACGCGGCGAGGCTTTCCGTCAGCAGCATCACTCCCGCCACCGCGGTGTAGAGCGTCAGCGCGCCGTGCGAGATCACGCGCATGCCGAGGGTCCCGACGAATCGCGCATTGAGAAAGCCGGCAATGGCGGTGCCGGCCGCGATCCCGGCGAAGGCGAGCGGAAAATAATGGCCGAGGTGATAGATGCCGACAAAAACTTGCTGAGCCAAAAATACGTAGGCGAACAGCGCGCCCATGACGCTACCGGCGGCGAGCGCATAGCCGAGGGTTTGGCGATGGGTCACGGTCTGCCAGTAGGCCGTGAGCACGTCGGCCGGCGCAAGCGACCTGCGTTCGCTCTCAGGCAGGGTCTCCGGAAGCCGCAGCACGGACCATGCAAGCGCGAGCAGCCCGTAGAGCATCAGCACGACGAAGATGCCGCGCCATTGCGTCACCAGCAGCACCGCCTGTCCGAACGAAGGGGCGATCACGGGGACGGCGATGAAGATCATCATCGCAAGCGACATCACGCTCGCCATGCGGCGGCCGACGTAACAGTCGCGCACGATCGAGGTCGCGATCACGCGAGTCGCCGAGGTACCGAAACCCTGCAGTGCGCGTGCCAGCAGCAGCGTCTCGAACGACGGCGCCGCAATCGCCAGCACGCTTGCCACCGCATAGACCGCCATCCCGCCGAGCAGCACCGGGCGGCGGCCAAAGCGATCCGACAGCGGGCCCATGACGAACTGCCCCGCGCCAAAGCCGATCAGGAAGGTCGACAGCACCAGCTGAAGATGGTTGGCGACGGGGATATTGAAGGCCGACCCGATATTGGGCAGTGCCGGGAGCATCATGTCCATCGCAAGCGGATTCAGCGCCATGATCGACGCGATCACGATGACGAATTCGGGGAAACCCATGGGACGGTGTCCCGAGGACACCCAGTCGTCGGCATTGACGTCGGACAAGAAGCTCACCTCTGATTTGAGGCCCTTATCTATCTTCAATGCTGCGTTGCACAAGCAACGTTTCGGGATGGCTGGCAGGCGGTGCAGGAGCAGACAGGAATTGATGAGGTATCAGCGCTCGCGGCCGCCGCGCGCGGCGGGATCCTCCGCGCAGCTTTCGTGGTGCGGGCAGCCGGGGTCGAACCGGCACAGCGCTTGCGCGCCGAGGGATTTTAAGTCCCTTGCGTCTACCAATTCCGCCATGCCCGCTTGATCCAACGAGATCAGCCACTTAAGTCCCTTGCCGGCGGTCTGGAATTGGCATTTGCAGGCCGGAGGGGTGGTTCTTCCTTAGGCGAGCCGGCGGCACAAGGCAAAGCCTCAATCCGGACATCTGTTGTTGCTTTAGGCATTCTCAATCGACGGGGACTATTCATCCGGCATGTCAGCTTTGATCCAATATCGCCTGCGCCCGTGCTGCGTGGTCGCCGCGCTGCTCGCGGCCGACTTCGCGCTGTCCGGCTGCGCCGGCATGAGCGAGACGGTCGCTCCGGCCTTTGCCGATCCCGCCAAGTACGAATTGTACGATTGCAAGCAGCTCGAAGGCGAGCGCAAGTCGATCGCCAACCGCACCGGCGATTTGCAGAGGCTGATGGACAAGGCACAGACCGGCGCGGGCGGCGCCGTGGTGTCGGAGCTTGCCTATCGCAACGACTACATCGCAGTACGCGGGCAGGCGCAGATGGCCGATGACGCTTGGCGCCGCAACAAGTGCCGGGAAACGCCCCCCGAGGCGACGCCGGCCGCCGCGGCGCCCGCAGCCAATCCTGGCCCGAAATCGACAAGAGCCGTGCGCTGAAACGTCCTGACATCAGCGCCTCGCGTCAGGGCCGCCAGCCGTAGATCCAGTCCTGCCGTGCCAGCATGCGTTCCGGGCCGAGGGCGCGGACCGCAAGATCGCGCGCGAACGCGAGCGGCCCACTGAAATGATAGATGCGGCCCTGCTGCCGCGCGGTCCGCTGCACCCGCCGCACGCGCGCCTGGCGCGTCCGGCCGTATTGTCTCAGCGCTGCCGTGATGCCCGCGGTGGTCTCGGCGATCTCAGGGCTCAAATGCTGCGCGAGCACTGCGGCGTCCTCGATCGCCATGCCGGCGCCCTGGGCCGCAAACGGCAGCATCGCATGCACGGCGTCGCCGAGCAGCGCGACCGGGCCTTTGCTCCAGGGGCAGTCGTCGGGGACGCCGAACAGCGCCCATTTCCGCCAGCTGTCGACTGTGGCGAGCATCATGCGCGCCGGCGGCGGCCAGCGCGGCGCGGCGAAGGCGTCCAGCACTTCGCGGGGATCGCCGGGCGTGCTCCAGCCCGGCCTGTTCCAGGTGCCCGGCAGCACCGCGACCACGTTGATCTGGCGTCCGCCCGCGATCGGGTAGGCGACGAGATGGGCATTCGGGCCCATCCAGAGCTGGACCCGGCGCGCTGTGTAGTCCTTCGGCAGTTGCGTGGCATCGAGCGTACCGCGCCAGGCAATCAGCCCGGAGAAGCGCGGCTGCACCTCGGGGAATAGATGCTGGCGCACCGTCGACCAGATACCGTCGGCGCCGATCAGCGCACTGGCGAGATCGCTGCGCCGGATCGTGCCGCTGCGATGAACCACCGTCAGCCCCTTCACGTGAGGCGCGACGTCTTCGAAGGTCGCGCCGAGTTTCAGGTCGATATCGGGATGGTCGGAAACTGCGCCGGCGAGGGCGGATTGCAGGTCGGCGCGGTGCACCACCCAATAGGGGGCGCCGGCGCGCTCGGCGGCGGCTTCTCCCAGCGGCATGCGCAAAAGCTCACCGCCGGCCCGCGCGCTCATGATCGAGACTGCCTCCGGGATCACGGCGCGCAACTTGAGGCGCTCGGTGAGGCCGAGCTCGACCAGCACGCGGCTGGCGTTCGGGGAGAGTTGCAGACCGGCGCCGACTTCCTCGAGCCGCTCGGCCTTTTCCAGCACGATGATGCGGAAGCCGCGGGCCGCGAGCGCAAGCGCAGCCGTCAGTCCACCGATGCCGGCACCGGCGATGACAATCGTTCGGGGGAGCGCCACCCCTGGCCGATCGAAGCGGTCAGGCCACCTTGTCCTTCAGGACGCATTCCGGCGGACGGGCTTCGCCCGCCTTCAGGTCGGCGGCGAAACGGTACAGAGTCGAGCAGTACGGGCAGATGATCTCGTTGTCGTTGCCGAGGTCGAGGAAGACGTGCGGATGATCGAACGGAGGGTTGGCGCCCACGCACATGAACTCTTGCGAGCCGATCTCGATGACGGGGACACCGGCATCGTTGTGGAAGTGCGGGACGACATGGTCGGACATCGTACTCATCCTGGAGTGGCAATGGCGGCAGACACAATCACGACTGCCGCGGCATTATTAAGGCGCCGCGGACCATACTGGTGGGTGGAGATGATTGCTAGTCCAGCGGAACCGAAAGCTCCGCAATGCCCCATGCTCATTTGCTCATGCAAATTCGACACAATCTTGCGGCCTGAGAGAAGCCCTTCTTTCGTCGGGGACGTTGTGTCGCAATTTTGGCATACTATGTCTGTGGACGAGCGTAATTGCGACGAAAGACAACCGTTAGGCGTCAACGATCTCAGGACCGTCCAGGCTCTCCGCATGAAGTGGTTGCGAATCAGCACAGCGTTGACCGGTATCGCGGCATGCGGCTTCATGCTCGCGCAGGTAGCACCGCACGCCCGCGAGGCCGGGGCGATTCTGGCCGCCCAGGACGATCCCGCCGCGCTCTCAGAGATCAAGCTCGACGCGCTGCTGCGGCACAACGACCGCCTGATTCAAGACAACATCGAGGTCGCGCTCGCATCGGGCGATGCCGATCTTGCCGACAGTTTTGTCGCACTGGCGCGCGACCGCAACATCGCGCTGCCTGACGACCTCCCGAGCCGTGTCGGTGACGCGGTCAAAGCCGAAAACTCCACCTCGCATTTCGCAAAACGGTTTGCCACCGGTCTCGTTACCGGCAACGCGGATGATGTTGCGAGCTTGTCGGGAACCGTGGCCGGCGATCTCTTCGTCATCGGCGACATCAGGGACGTCGTCCGCGAGGGCAAGCACCTCGCCATGGGCGAGGAGACCGATCGCCTGGTGCTGGGCCTTGCGGCCGCGGGTCTCGCGGTCACGGCCGTGACCTACGTCTCCGTCGGCGGTGCCGCGCCGGTTCGCGCCGGGCTGACGCTGGTGAAGGACGCGCGCAAGGTCGGCCGGCTCGGCGAGGGACTAGCGGCATGGGCCGGCCGGTCCGCGCGCGAGGTCGTCGATACGCCGATGCTCCAGAACGCGGTTGCCTCCGGCTCGGTGCTGCGGCCGGGCCAGACCTTGAGCGCGATCAAGGCCGCGTTCCGCGCCGAGAAGGCCGGCGCGCTGGTTCGGCTCGGCAAGGATGTTACGCGCGTGGTCGAGAAGACCGGCACGCGCGGCGCGATGGATAGCTTGCGCATCGCTGAAGGTCCCAAGGACGTCGCACGCGCGGCGCGGCTCGCGGAAGCGCAGGGCGGCAAGACGCGCGCGATTCTGAAGCTGCTCGGCCGCGGCGCGCTGCTGCTGATCGGCGGGGCGTTCAATCTTGCACTCTGGCTGTTCGGTGCGGCGTTGACGCTGCTCGGCCTGTTGTCCTCGATCAAGGCGACGACGGAGCGCCTGACCCAGGCCTGGTGCGATCGCAGACGGGCGCGGCGACTTCGCCAGGCGCGGATCGCCGCCGAAGCCGTTCTGGCAAGCCCTGCCATCACGGCCTAAGATACCTCTTCCCCTCAAGATTGCGGAACTGATGATGCCGAGCTTTCACAACGGCGCCGTTGAAATTGCCTATCTCGACGAAGGCGAGGGCGATCCGATCATCCTGGTGCACGGCTTTGCCTCCAGCAAGAACGTGAACTGGGTCTATCCGACCTGGGTCTCGGAGCTGCGCAAGAACGGCCGCCGTGTCATTGCGCTCGACAATCGCGGCCATGGCGAAAGCGCAAAGCTCTACGAGCCCGCGCAGTACTCCATCCCGACCATGGCCGCCGACGTGCTCGCGCTGATGGATCACCTCGCCATCCCGCAGGCCGATCTCATGGGCTATTCGATGGGCGGACGGATGACGGCCTGGCTCTCCCTCAACGAGCCGCAGCGCCTGCGTTCGGCAATCCTTGGCGGCATCGGCATCGGCGGCCTGATCGAGGGCACCGGGCCCGGCGAGAACGTCGCGAAGGCGCTGGAAGCGCCCTCGCTCGACGACGTCTCCGATCCCGTCGGACGCACGTTTCGTGCTTTTGCAGACCAAACCCGTTCCGACCGCAAGGCGCTGGCCGCCTGCCTGCGCGGCACGCGCGATCTCATGACGAAGGACGAAGCCGCGCGCATCGACGTGCCCGTGCTGATCGCGGTCGGCAGCACCGACGACGTCGCGGGTTCGGCCAGCGCACTCGGTGCCATCATCCCGGGTTCGGAAGTGCTCGATATTCCCGGTCGCGATCACATGCGCGCAGTCGGCGACAAGGTCTACAAGACTGGCGTGCTCGATTTCCTCTCACGCCGCGCCTGAGGCGATGAGGCGGTTTCAGCTATCCTGAAATGTCTCGTTACAGTGGGCCATCCACTCCGTTCGGCAACCGTCCATTCCTGTACCTAGGGATCGGGGTTCGCTAAGGGCGCATATGAGACTCAGCTCGAAGCCACAGCTTTATCGAGGTCAATCGGATACTTGCAATTCCGATCCGTCCAACTGCGCACGGGCTCCGTCGGCGCGTCGCGCAGCCCGGTAACGGCCGGGCGACTGACCAATGTGCCGGTGAAACAACTTCGAAAACGCCGCTGCAGTCTCGTAACCGATCCGGTTGGCAATCCGTGCGATCGGTTCGTCGCTGGTTTCCAGCAGGAACGCCGCCTCCGCCATCCGGCGTTCGATCACATAACGTTGCATGGGCTGGCCCACGAGCCTAGTGAAGCGCGCCGAAAATGCCGAGCGGCCGAGCCCGACGCGACGGCCTAGGTCGCTCAGCGTCCAAAGCTGCTCCGGACTTTCGTGAATCAGCTTCAGCGCCGGTCCGATATGGGGGTCAGAAATGGCCCCGATCCAGCCGCCTTGCCCGGGACTGAGAGACGCGATCCAGCTTCGCAGCACCTCGACGAAGAGCACTTCCGTCAGTCGTGAAAGCGCGACGCCTTGGCCAGGACGCTCGAGCGCGGACTCGCTCATCATGCGGCGCAGGATGGCTTCAAGCCAACCACGGTCGGACGTCGGCTTCAGCAAGAGCACGGGTGGAAGCAACTCCAGCACGCTGCCAAACGTCGGCCGCGACACCGTGAAATTGCCGCAGAGCATGGTCGAGAGCGGCTTTGCACGGCTGCCGTGACGAACGAATCCGAGGCGTGGCGACGACCGTTCGATATCCACGATGCGCAAAGGCTCGGCCCGGCGATCCGAATAAAACACATGGGGCTCGCCACGTGTGATGACGACAAAATCGCCCCCGGTGATCTGGATTTCCTCTCCCTGTTCGAGCGCGAGGGTCGCTGAACCTTGGCTGAGATAGTGAAACAGGGCGTAGGGGCGCGCCGGCAACTCAAGATGCCAGGGATGGCCGAGCTCGAAGTGAAAGAGCAGCGTCCCGCCGAGACGAACCCGATCGAGCACCTGGGTGAGTATATCCATCCCCCGAGACTAGAACCGCGGACGATCGGACACAAGACACGGACGATTGGTCCCTATCGTCCGAGAGGTCCACGGAATACGTCATGCCACGGCGGGCCGACGGGACGTGCGGCAACCATTTCGCCAACGGCAGATGGAAGAACCGCGACCTTGCTGGAAACGCCTGTCCATTCCCCCGGACTACTTTCGTCCGATATGCCAACAGGAACAAACAATGCGAACTATTCTCCTCTCAGCCGCCACCGTCCTCCTGGCCGGAACGACGTTGGTCGGAGCCGTACATTCCGCCGAACTGCCCAAGGGGGCAGCCCACAACGTCGTGCTCGTGCACGGCGCCTTCGTAGACCAGACGAGCTGGCAGCCGGTTGCCGATATTCTCACCAAGAAAGGCTACAACGTCACGCTCGTCGAAAATCCACTCACTTCGCTCGCCGCCGACGTCGATGCGACCAAACAGGCGCTCGCGAAGCAAGCCGGCAGGACCGTTCTGGTCGGCCACTCATGGGGCGGCGTGGTGATCACGCAAGCCGGCAACGATCCCAAGGTTTCGGCGCTGGTTTATGTGTCCGCCTTTGCGCCGGAGGTCGGTGAATCCCTGGCGTCGCTGGCAAAGGCCGGTCCGCCGACCGAAGGCGGCAAGGCGATCCACCCCGATGCGAAGGGCAATCTGTACATCGATCCAAAGGTGTTTCCGTCAGCCGTCGCGGCTGACCTTCCTCCGGAGATCGCCGCGCACCTGGCCAACTCGCAGCTTCCGCTGAACCACGTTGCATTCGAAGCCCCGGTCGACGTTGCGGCCTGGCATGACAAGCCGACGTTCTACGTCATCAGCACGAAGGACAAAGTCCTCGCGCCCGAGGCCCAGAAGTCGTTCGCGGCCAGGATCCACGCCCAGACGACGGAAGTCACCGGCAGCCATGCCTCGCTCGTCGTCCATGCGAAGCAGGTCGCTGAGGTGATCGAAAAAGCCGCCCTCACGAGGTGACGGTACCGCTCCCGGCGCTGTGGCGCCGGGAGCCCGCGCGCTCCCGCTCGACCATTTTAAGCCAGGCATCCGTAGAGTGCTGAAACGTCCTGACGACACTTCAGCTCACGGACGTGAACACCTCCAATCGCGGAACGCAACAAGTGTTGTCATGATGTGAGCGACGCATTGGAATGGACATTCATGCATGTATAAGGCACTTCTTGTCACCCTCACTGCTGTGGCTCTTACCACCGTGTCTGCCGCGTCTGCTCCCGCCGTCAGCAGAGAGCCGCTGAATGCTGCGACGCTCAGCGCAATCAAATCGAAGTTCGGAAGGCTGATGAAATTGGCAAACAAGCATGATTTCAAGGCTCTGCATCGGATGTTCTGGCAATCGCCCTCGGCCCTTTTGGTGGCCAAGAGCGCGATCCCGTCCGAGGGAAACTGGGCCGGCTTTTGGGGTAACGCGGCGATTGATCAATAGCTGCATGATATCGGTAGCCCGGTCCGGTCGTACTCGAGCCAGATTTTTCGAAGCTCAGGGTTGTCGGCCTGACGCGCGACGTCGCCGAGTCCTATGTGCCGATGAACATCACCGTCTCTTATGCGGGGCAAGATGGAACAGCCAGGCCGTTTCTCATGATCAGCAACTGGCTTCGCGTCGGGAAGGACTGGAGGGTCGCTTCCGAAATCATTCTTCCGGTGCCGGCGGCACCGGCACAAAGAGCTAGCCGCGGAACGCCTCAGTGGTTGTACGGCACTGACCGTCTCGCACTTGGGTCCGTTTTCACGCAGCCGGCTGACTAACGGCTGGTCGTGCTCATGCCACCGCCCCGCCGCGTGTGCCGATTTGCGGGGGCGATGAAGGGCTCCAAACACTCTTGAGAACGAACGATGCGCTGGTCTTACTGGATAAACGCGATCGCTGCTCGGACGAAACCAGGCACGATGGCGCTTCACCCCAATCTCACCGCGCTTTGCTGTCTTCCCCAAGGCGGCGCGCCAGCGCCATCAGCACGGTGAAGGTCGCAACCCACACCATCCGCGCGCCGTAGCGGTCGTGCGGGCCGGAGATCACGCCGCAGATGAAGGCATTGCCGAGCAGCGCCAGCGTGATGGTCGCCGCCAGCAAGGTCAGGTCGTCGAGCCGGCGGTTCGCGAGGGCATGCGCCAGCAGCGCGACCAGCGCCAGCATCGAGGCCAGCGCGACGGGAACGTGCAGCCAGTTGATGGTGTCGAAATCCAGTCCCCAATTCTGCTGGCGCGCGGCGCGCATCGGCGCGGCCTGCGAGGGGACATAACGTTCGATGATGCCGCGGGTGTGCGGGATCCAGCCATTGGTGCCTTCGCCGGTCGCCACATGGAGCAATTGCCGTCCCAGCGCCCGCAACGCCGCGCCGGCCTGCCAGACAGGATAGTCGGCGAGCGAACCCACGACGATGCTGCCCATCTCGTCGTTCATGCCTTCGAAGCGGCCGAGCGTGTTGAACATGCTCTTGCCCCACAGGAATTCGTCGGCGCTCGCCGGCAATTGGTCGCGATAGGGGCAGAGCTTGAGTTTTTCGCGTGGGCAATGGTCATTGAGATAACGCGCAACGATGCCGTCCTGCATCATGCGGCCGAAGGCGACGCCGGTGCCGCCGGGCGTCCACGTCCATTTGCCCGACAAGGCATGGTTCGCCAACACCAGCATCAGGCCGCCGGCGACGATGGTGAGGCTCGCTTGGACCAATCCGGCGATCGGAAGTCGGCGCCCCAGCAACGGCCGCGCCATCCAGCCGGCGAGGCAGAGCCCGAGCAGCACGCCGAGCGTGGCGCTGTGGGTCGCGGCGGCAAAGGCGGTGAAAACGAACAGCGAGATCTTTTCGAGCGCCGAGGTCCGCTGCCCACCGATGACCAGCAGGAATAGCGACAGCACCGACAGGCCTGCAAAAATGTCGGTGAGCAGCATGCTCGCAAGCCAGGGCAGCGCAGTCGACAGGATCAGGAGCAGGCTGATCACGACGAAACGGAACGTCTGCATCATCGAGAGCACGCGCAAGGTGAGCTGCAACAGCCACAGCGTGGCCAGCGACTGGACCGCGAGGTTGATCCAGAACCCTGAACTTTCGCCATAGTGCAGATAGATGCCGAACACGGTGGAGCGGCTCGGGACGAGATAGCCCTCGTACCAGCGCGCCAGATAGCCTCCGGTATCCCATTGCAACAGCGGATAGCCGTTCCAGAATGCCGGCGCGATCAACAGGAGCGGCAAGGCGATGGCGGCGAGCCGCAGCCAGAGTGAGCCCGCGGCGCCCGCGCGCACATGATCGGTGGTGATGGTCAAATCCGCTCCGTCCTCACTCGGACCATGCCCGCAATAACGGTTGAGGCGGAATTCACCAATAGTTTGACGCCGCCCGGCTTGAATTTGGCGAAACCCTGACCATTTTGAGCCGACCTTGCGGCCCGGGGTGTCGGAAGAAACTGTTGTGATTCAACGCGTTGGCATGCCCCCGCCGGACAACGCACTGTTCACTCTCAGGCAAGCCCGTCAGGACTTTGTCGCCTAGACTGTGTTATAGAACCAGTGAAACGAGCCAATTCGAAAGAGCAGATCTCATGGCAGTGCATCAGGTCAATCCGGGAGGAAAGCTTGCAACGCTTGATCCGATCTGGGATCGGATCCGCGGCGAAGCGGAGGACATCGTCCATCGCGAGCCGGAGCTTGCGACCTTCATCTATTCGACGGTGCTGCATCACAGCCGCCTGGAAGATGCGGTGATCCATCGAGTCGCCGACCGGCTCGATCATTCCGCGCTGTCGGGCGATCTCGTGCGCCAGACCTATGACGAGGCGCTGCGCGACGATCCCGATCTCGGCAACGCCTTCCGCGCCGATCTCGTCGCCGTCTACGATCGCGACCCCGCGACCTCGCGCTTCATCGATCCCTTGCTCTATTTCAAGGGCTTTCACGCCATCCAGACCCACCGCCTCGCGCATTGGCTCTATCTGAAGGGCCGCAAGGATTTTGCGTATTATCTGCAGAGCCGGGCGTCTGCGGTATTCCAGACCGACATCAATCCCGCCGCGCGCATCGGCCGCGGCATCTTCCTCGACCACGCCACCGGCTTCGTCTGCGGTGAGACTGCGCTGATCGAGGACGACGTCTCGATCCTGCATGGCGTTACGCTCGGCGGCACCGGCAAGGAGAACGAGGACCGCCATCCGAAAATCCGCCACGGCGTCCTGATCGGCGCCGGCGCGAAGATCCTCGGCAACATCGAGATTGGTCATTGCGCGCGCATCGCGGCGGGCTCGGTCGTGGTCAAACCGGTGCCGCACAACGTGACGGTCGCAGGCGTGCCTGCCAAGGTCGTCGGCGAAGCTGGCTGCGCCGAGCCGTCGCGCACCATGGATCAGATGATCAACGCCATGGGACTCTGAGATGGGCCTCTGAGGCGGGCCTTCGAGCTTGTCGGAAGGGGCGGATTTTCCGCCCCTTTCGTCCCAAAATTCTTTGGCAATTCATGCTGGCGGTTGGTCGCGTCTCGTCCTAAAACCCGCGCCAACCCAGATTTCGATTGGAGACTTGCCGTGGACGTCAAGGAAGTTAGGAAGCTCGACGCGTATTTGAAGCGCGTATTCGGCAATCCCAAGATCCGCGTCGTGCCGCGGCCGAAGAAGGATGATTCCGCCGAGGTCTATATCGGCGAGGAATTCATCGGTGTGCTCTTCGTCGACGACGAGGACGATGATCGCTCGTTCCAATTCCAGATGGCGATCCTCGAGGACGACCTCGTCGACCAGGAATAGTTCGGCGATCGTCTCGCTCAATGGGGCCGCGCGGGCGCGGCTCCATGCCTTTGCTTTCTTGCAAGAACATATATCTGCGAGGGTGATGTTCAGCTCAGGTCGTGCAGGTCTTTTCCGAGGGGAGGTGTCAGACGAAACGTCGAGAATACGACTTCTAGCCCCGCCCGTTCGGGTGTGCAGGCCATCGGTCCCACAAGGTAGGAGTTTGCTTTAGGAAACGCCGCCAGCCGCATGAGGGGCCAGGATTTGCCGTCGGCCGAAACCTGCAGACGAAGGACACCGTTGGCGATGGTCGCGCGGACCCAGAAGTCGCTGGCATTATGCTCATAGGGTGCTGTCGCCCAGTCTGATTGCCCGTTTGTCAGCACGCTCGCGAGCATAGCGCGGCCATCTGACAATTCGATTCCGGCTTTGACCCAATGATGCGCGTCGAGGCGCACCATGATGCCCGCCTGATCATAGAGCGCCCGGAAATCGCCCTGAACACGCAAATCTGCGGTGAATGCTTCGCCTGTCGGAAAGCCCAGGAAATGTCCGCTATCGCGATTGAAGCCGTAATGGGTTTCGCGCCAGAAATCCGTGGCCTTGTCCGTGAGGATCCGCAGGTCATCACCCTCTGCCGCCCATCGCTGCGGTTCATTTAGCCACACACCGTCACTTCTGCGGAGAATCATGACTAACCTCTGTCGCGGATGCCTGCCGGTTCGGTCCGTGAGTCGGACGAGCACGGCATCGTGCATTGAGATGAAAAGGCAATGTAGCCGAGATTGCTTCGCTTCGCTCGCAAGGACGAGCAACAGCTTCACCGCCGCCCCATCCTGACACCATACGCGCGAAGCTGACTTCGAAAAATACGAAGCATTACAGGAGCTTGGCTACTGTGCATGGGGTTGTTTTCGCAGTTTTTGTTTTGGAGGCGCAGGTCGCGCGGTCGCGTTCAGCCCTTCGGGCCGCGCAGCTGCGCCGTCAGTTTCTCCATCGCTTCCGCCGTATCGCGCCACTGCGACAGCCAGCTGCGCGGAAAGCGGAAGGTGAGGTCGGCGCCGCCGACGCGGCGTTCGGCGAGGCACATGCCGGGCGTCGCACCATCGCGCGTGCAGCGCGCGGTCAGCGCGGGACTTGCGGCAGAATAGAGATCCTCGGTGCCGTAAGGCGTGTCAGCGCGGAATATCCGCATCGTCAGCCCATCCTGAGGCATTGCCGCGGCCTGGTCGAGATAGCGCGGATAAATCGTGGCTACGCGCTGCTCGGGCGAGAGCGCATCGCGATGTGCGGCGATCGACAGGAAGATGCGGTCGATCGGCTGCATCGCCGCATCCACGCTATCGGCGGTGACGTGCTTCGGCGCGCCCGGCGGCTCCAGCGAAGGGTACAGGAAGTCGAGATCGATCCGCTCCTGTGGCCCGGAGTGGCGCTGGATCTTCATGCGGATCGCGTTGGTCGGCAGGTTGAACAGCGTGTCGCCGACGCTCACCGGCAACTTGTCCGGGGCATTCGCGCCGCTCGGACCCCAGGTCGGCCACAACAAATAGGCGACGAGCGCGACGGCGCACACCGCGGCAATGCCGCCGAGCACGATCGGGACGACGTGGGCCCGGGTGCGCACCCGGGGAGATTGAGGGGAAATTGCCGAAAACACCGTCATGAGCCGCGCGAATGAGCCGGAAGTCGGCCGATGGCCGACGAATCAGCGGCGAATATGCCACGTGGTGGCGATTTCGCGGAGCGTTGGCCGGCTGCAGGGAAGGGAGAGAGGCCTGCGTGGAACGGCTGGCGGCGTTAACCTTCCCTTAAGGATAATGTAGCGTTAACCGGCACTCTTTGTCACAGGAAGGTACCTCGCGTTGCGTAAGGGCGGACTGTTCCGATGACACCTGAAGCTCTCAACACATTCTTCTCGATCGGCATTGGTTTCGCGCTCGCGGGAGCGCTCGTGAGCGGATACCAGACGGTCGCACAGCGGCCGGCCGGCTTCGGTCTGTTGCAGGACGGCGTGGCGCCGAAGACCTTCGCGGCGGTTCCGTTCCTGGTGTTCGCGGCGCCTTTCATCATCATGCGCAATACTCTGCGCGGCAGGCAGGTGGAGAGCCGCCGCGTCGAATTCGTGATGATGGCGACCGTCATCGCCGGCTTCTGGAGCATGATGAGCGGCACCTTCTTCCTGATGACGCTCCGCGCGGCCGGCGTTCTGGTCTGATGCGCGCCGCTGTAGGGCTGCCTGCGCGGCGGCCCTTTGCGTCAAGGCCGCCGTTTCGCTATGGCTGGGGTTGACGCGACAGGAGACCCTCATGGCGATCTACGAGCTCGACGGGCAGGCGCCCGACCTTCCCGCCGACGGCAACTACTTCATCGCGGAGACCGCTACCGTGATCGGCCGCGTGCGCCTGAAGCCGGGCGCGAGCGTCTGGTTCGGCGCGGTGCTGCGCGGCGACAATGAGTGGATCGAGATCGGCGAGGGCGCCAACGTGCAGGACGGCTCGACCTGCCACACCGATCTCGGTTTTCCGCTTCAGATCGGCAGGAACTGTACGGTCGGGCATAACGTCATCCTGCACGGCTGCACCATCGAGGAGGGCGCACTCGTCGGCATGGGCTCAATCGTGATGAACGGCGCCAGGATCGGGCGCAACAGCATCGTCGGCGCCGGCTCCGTCATCACCGAGGGCAAGGAGTTTCCCGAACGGTCCCTGATCATCGGCTCGCCGGCGCGGGTGATCCGCACGCTCGACGATGCTCAGGTGCAGAAGATGGGGAGTGCTGCGAAGTTCTACGTCGCCAATGGACCGCGCTTCACAAAGGGCCTCAAGCGGATCGGGTGAACTCAGCTTCCTTCGGACTCGCGCGCTTCTATTGCGCTTGCGACCTTCTCGTGCCCCGCGGACCATAGGGCATGCTCATCGCTACCGTCCTGGTACGGATTGGCTTCCGCCGGAATGTTTTTACGCGCCGCGCGTTCGCCTTCTGCAAAAGCATCGCGATCGTTCATCGTGACTGCGCCTTTCTGTTTGCGGAGCAGAAGATCAGCTTGCGCGTGATCGTGCCCGCCTTCCCGGTTTCAAGCTGATGCGACGGCATTTGTTCCGGAACCGGTCCTTGCTGCGGCGGTTGATCGGCGAAGGAGAATTTCAATGGCCAGATTGCCTATAGCCCGTTCAATCAAGACCGTGATCGTGATCTTCGCCCTTGCCGCGGTGCCGGCCGCATCGTTCGCGCAAGCCACCGGCGGCTCCACAGGATCGGCCGGAGGTGTCGCCAATTCTCCGGCTCCCGCGCCAGGCACCAACAGTCTGGGGACCGCCCAATCGTCCGGTGCGAATGCACCCGGCGTCACCACTGGGACCGGCGCAGGTGGGTCCACCGACGCCGCCGTCAACGCCGAGAACCGGCTGCTCGACAAGAAGCTCAAGAGCATCTGCCGCGGCTGCTGACGCTCGCGGGGAAGTGAGACAGTGAGGCTGTCAGGAACGCCTCAAGCCGATTAGCTTGGTCCTGCTTTGGAGCGTGGAGGGTATCCACGCAGAGGATCGAGTGATGTTACGGAAGATGATGTTGACGGCGCTGGCTGTGGTGGCGGTTGGGTCGTCGATGCCGCAGGCGGCACAAGCGGGCGGTCACGGCGGCTGGGGTCATGGCGGCGGTGGCTGGGGCCATGGTGGCGGCTGGGGTCATGGCGGCCACTGGCATGGCGGTGGCTTCTGGCCAGGCGTCGCCATCGGTGCCGGTATCGCCGGCGCAGGTTACTACGGCGGGTATTACGGCTACGGCCAACCGTATTACGGCAATCCATATTACTATGGTACCGGATACGATGATGGCGGTTATGGCGGCTGCTACGTTGTGCGGAAGCGCGTCATGACGCCATCGGGCTGGCGCGTCCGCCCCGTGGATGTCTGCGAATAGGCGGCGGTACCCGTCAAAAAACAAGGCCGTTGACGCAATATACCGTCAACGACCTTGCCAGCCCCGGACATTGAAATCGGCTCACGCCATCCGGTAACGGCGAGCATCGCTTGGAATCACACGGGCGAATGTGATCCAGTTCACAAGTCCAAAAATTTAAGGGTGGCGGCGCCGGCTGCTCAGCCGCGCGAGCGCTTGCGTGCACTGGCATGGACACGATGCCGTGCAGGTTTCCTGCGGGTAACTGAGGGAGTCTCCGCCTCGCTCGCCCGGGCGCTGGCAAAGGATTGCCGCAGGCCATCGATGGACTCGTTGAGTGTCGAGACCTGCTCGGACAGACGCTTGGTGTCGGCCTGCTGGAATGCGAGCAAGCGCTTCACACTCTGGAGCTGGTCTTGCACGACCTGGAGCTGGTCAATCGATTCCTGCTGGGTTGCCTCCAGCCCCTTGGTCTTCTCGACCAGCTGCTCGGATGCCTGTGCGGTGCGAGCCTGCAGCTGCCGCGACGCCACCACCCGGTCGGTCTCAGGGGCCGCACCGGTATAGGCACGCCAGATCGCGATCGAGGTCACCCCCGCGATCAGGAGCAGGAGCGCGGCGGCGGTCAGCGCGATAGGCTGGGCGCCAAGGCGAAGGAGGGGATGGGACCGCGTGTCCTCTGCGAGATCGATCATCGCTGACAAAACCCAAATTGAAACTTGGTGAGTGGCGAAGACCGGCAACCTGAGGTTACCGGGGCGTCCCGAAAGCGTTACGTGTCGGCAAGGAATGGGACCAAAAAGAGGCTAAGAGCAAAAAAACCAACAATCAGGATGCCTTAGGGCATCCGTGCCCCCGTCAGAGGCAGAGATCAGGGCTGAAACAGCGAAAACGGACCGGAATAGGTCTTCGAGCGCGGCGCCGCGTAGGGCCCGAGCCGGGAGGTCTTCAGTCCCAGTCGCACCAGTGATTCTGCCAAGGTCACCGCGGCGGCGACGCCGTCGATCACGGGCAGGCTGTGCGTGGCGGCGAGTTCATTGGCGAGATCGGCCATGCCGGCGCAACCGAGCACGATGGCCTCTGCGCGATCGTCGCGGATCGCGGCCGTGATTTCCATAGAGATTTTTGCGAGCGCATCGGTGTTGCGCTCCTCGAGCGCGAGCACCGGCACCTCGGCGGCGCGGACGCGCGCGCAGCGTTCGGCGAGGCCGTATTTCCGCAAATTATGCTCGATCGGCACGATGGAGACACCGAGCGTCGTCACCACGGCGAAGCGCGCGGCAATCAGGCTCGCCATGTGGAAGCCGGCCTCGCCAATGCCGATCACTGGTGCCCTTGCCGCAGCGCGCGCGGCGTCGAGGCCGGTGTCGTCGAAGCAGGCGATGACATGCGCATCCGCGCCGTCGCGGTCGGCCTCGCGGATGCAGCCGAGCATGCCCGGCACCGCGAACGCCTCGTCGTAAAATCCCTCGATCGAGACCGGGCCCATCGTGGGCTGGCGCGCATCGATCACGGTGTCGGGCAGGGCGACCGCGCGCGCGGCAGCGGCGATCTTCACCGTCATGGACGCAGTGGTGTTGGGATTGACGACGTGAAGCCGCATCGGATCAGACAAGCCCCTTCTCAGACAAGCCCTTTGCCGGCGTCCGAGCCTTTGGCCGCCTGTCGCTTGTTGAGCATGTGGATGGTGCCAAGCGCAAGCGCGATCACCGTGAACGAGACGGCCGAGATCACGGTGCCGAGCGCATAGAGGTCGGGGTTCGTCACGGTGGTGGTGAGGCCCTGGAGATCGAGAGGCAGCGTGTTCACCGCCCCGATCGCCTGGCTGGAACGCGCGAGTTCGTCCCAGGACAGTGTGAAGCCGAACAGTCCAATGCCGATCACGGAGGGCAGGATGATCGGCAGCACGACATGACGGAACGCCTGCCACGGTGTCGCACCGAGATCGCGCGCGGCTTCCTCGAGCCTGGGATCGAAGCGATTGAAGATCGCGAACATGATGAGAAGGCCGAACGGCAGCGTCCAGGTCAGATGTGCACCGAGGCCCGAGGTGAGCAGACCCATCGAGGTCTCGAAATTCTCGTTCCAATGCGCCTTGATCAGATCGTCGATGATGCGGAATTCAAGCGAGATGCCGAGCGAGGTGATGATCGAGGGCACGATGAGGCTCGCGATCGCGGAGTAGAACAGGATGCTTTGCGCCTTGAACTTGCGGCGAAACGCCATGCCCGCTGCGACCGACAGCACGACGGTGACGATCATCACGATAATGCCAAGCAGCAGCGAACGGCGGAAGGCGGCGCCGAGATCGACGATGCCGGTGCCCTGGAACAATTTTGCGATCCAGAAAGTCGATACACCGTTCATCGGGAAGGTGAGGCCGCCCTGCGGTCCCTGGAACGACAGCACATAGATCGCGATCATCGGGCCGTAGAGGAACAGCGTGTAGGCCGCGAAGAAGATCGCGAGCACGTAGAAAGAGCGCGGGCGTCCTTCCTTCATGCTCTAGAGCTCCTTCTTGATGTCGACGATACGCGACATCATGGTGATGATCAGGAACGTGATGACGAGCAGGATCACGGCATTGGCCGCTGCTGCCGGGAATTGCAGCGCATTCACCCGCGTCTCGATGATCTTGCCGGCGGCCGCGATCTGCTGCCCGCCCATCACGCCGATGGTGATGAAGTCGCCCATCACGATGGTGATGACGAAGATCGAGCCGATCACGATGCCGGGTTTTGCCAGGGGAATGATGACGTTGACTAGCGTCTGGAAACCGGTCGCCCCGGCGTCATAGGCGGCCTCGATGAGCGATTTGTCGATGCGAACCATTGAGTTGAAGATCGGCACCACCATGAAGAAGGTGAAGAGGTGCACCAGCGCCAGCACCACGGAGAATTCGGAGAACAGCAGCCATTCAACGGGATGGTTGATCAGCCCCGTCTTCACCAAGCCTGAGTTGACAAGGCCATTGCGCCCGAGCAGCGGAATCCAGGCGATCATGCGGATCACGTTGGAGGTCCAGAACGGGATCGTGCAGAGCAGCGACAGTCCCATCTGCCAAGTTTTCGACTTGACGTGAAAGGCGAGGAAGTAGGCGACCCAGAAGCCGATGAAGAGTGTGATGACCCACACGAGGAAACAAAGCTTTAGCGTCTTCAGATAAGTCTTGGCGATGGTGCAGAGATCGGGGAGCTGCGCGATGCAGCCCTCGAACGTGTCGGTGTAGCCGCGGCCCGAGAAGGCCGGCAGCAACTGGTATTCGTTGTAGTCCCAGAACGAGACGATGACGACGAAGACGAGCGGGATCAGGAAGAAGGCGAGGAACACCAGCATCATCGGCCCGGCCTGGAGCCAGGAGATGAAGGAGGGTGACAGCCGCGCCGCTTTGCTGCGGCGCGCCGTCTCCGATCCCCGGACCAGGTCCGGAGATGCCTGTTGCAAAATGTCCTCCGACGTGTCCATCAGATTACGCCGCGATGAACTCGTTCCACTTGCGGACCATGTAGTCGTTCTCGTCCATCACGGCGTTCCAGCACGCGACGCCGCCCATGCGGTCCTCGTAGGAGCCGCCGTCGCGCACGGCGCCAGCCTTCTCGAGCAGCGAGCCGTCGGGCGCCTTGATGTCCTTCTCGGCCGCCTTGCCTTCCATCCAATAGGCCCACTCGTAAGGCTCCATATGCGCCTTCGCGGTGGAGAGCACGGCCGAGTAGTAGCCCTGGCGGTTGAGATAGGCGCCGGCATAGCCGGACAGGAACCAGTTGACGAACTCATAGGCCCATTCGAGCTTCGCACCCGAGACGCCCTTGGAGACGCAGAAGCCGGAGGCCCAGGAGCGATAGCCTTCCTTGAGCGGCTGGAAGGTGCAGGCAATCCCCATCGAGCGGACCTTCGTCACCGCCGGCGACCACATCGACTGGATCACGGTCTCGCCCGAGGCCATCAGGTTGACGCTCTCGTTGAAGTCTTTCCAGAAGGCGCGGAACTGGCCTGCCTTCTTGGCCTCGGTCATCACCTTCATGGTGAGATCGATCTCTTCCTTGGTCATGTTGCCCTTGTCGGCATATTTGTACTTGCCGGTGGCTTCCACGACCATCGCGGCATCCATGATGCCGATCGAGGGGATGTTGAGGATCGAGGCCTTGCCCTTGAACTCGGGGTTGAGCAGCTCGGCCCACGAGCTGATCGGACGCTTGATGATATCGGGGCGAATGCCGAGCGTGTCGGCGTTGTAGACGGTCGGGATCAGCGTGACGAACTCGGTGGCAGACGTCGCGAACTTCTTGGAGTCCTTGCCTTCGAGATAGAGCACCTTCCAGGGTGCGGTGCCCTGGCCGCCGATCTTCTTGCCGCCGGGCGTGACGCCCTTGGTGAAGACCGGCGTGATGTTGTCGAATTCCTTGATCTTCCTCGCGTCGAGGGCAAGGATGTTGCCCGACGGCACGATCTTCTTTAGCGCGAAATATTCGGTGTCCAGCACGTCGAAGGAATTCGGCTGGGTCATCACGCGCTTGGTGACGTCGTCGGTGGTCGCGGTGATATATTCGATCTTGATGCCCGTGTCCTTCAGGCACTGCTTGGAGATCTCGTCACCCTCGTTCACTGCGGTGCCGAGATAGCGCAGCACCTTCGGCTCGGCCGACATTACATAGGGAAAGCCTGTGATGGCGCCGGAGCCCGCGGCAAGTCCGGCGAGACCCGCGGTGCTCTTCAGTAGCGTGCGGCGGCTAAGGCCCTTCTTCCTGGTCGTTTCGGTCATATCACTCACTCCTCTGTTGCGCATTCCGGTGATTGATCGGCGCTATTGCAGACGTTGCGCCTTGGCGGGATCCCAGATGGCCAGCACGCGATCGCCCGGCCGGAACTGGTGGACGTCGAAGGCGGCCTCGGGAAGGTGGGAAAAAAGGGCGGTCCCGTCGTCGAGCGTGAGCGAGACGGCGATGTAGGAGCCCTGGTACTCGGTCTGGGTCAGTAGCGCGGGCGCGCCGAAGGCGCCGTCAGTGAACGGCGCGATGCCGAGCTGATCGGCGCGCACGGCGATGAGTTTGCCTGCGTCGCTGAGGACGTTGTGACCGCCGATGAAGCGCGCCACGAATTCGGTGCGGGGGTGATGGAAGATGTCGCGGGCGCTTCCCTGCTGTTCGATCCTGCCCTGGTTCATCACCACGATGTGGTCGGCCAGCGCCATCGCCTCTTCCTGGCCGTGCGTGACCTGAACGAAGCTGATGCCGAGTTCGCGCTGTAGCCGCTTCAATTCGCCGCGCATCCTAACCCGCAGGAACGGATCGAGTGCCGAGAGCGGCTCGTCGAGCAACAGGATCTGCGGCTCGGTGATCAGCGCGCGGGCGAGTGCGACGCGCTGCTGCTGGCCGCCGGACAGCTGTGCGGGGAGGCGGGCCGCATAGGGCGTCATCGCCACCAGCTCGAGCAACTCGCCGGCGCGCTTGTGCCGCGTCGCCCGGTCGATGCCGCGCATTTTCAGGGCAAACGCCACGTTGTCGAGCACGGTGAGGTGCGGAAACAGCGCGTAGGACTGGAACATCATCGCCGTGCCGCGCTTGGCGGGTTCGAGATCCGTGACGTTCTGCGGACCCAGGATGATGTCGCCTTCGCTGACGGCCTCGTGGCCGGCGATCATGCGTAAGGTCGAGGTCTTGCCGCAGCCGGAGGGGCCGAGCAGGCAACAATAGGTGCCGGCCGGGATCTTCAAATTGACGGTGTCGACCGCCAGCGTCGTGTCGTAGCGCTTGGTGACGGCGACCAGTTCGAGGGCGGCGGGAGTGGCCATGGCGTGTCCGGGGCGAGGGCGATGCTGCGCCTCTCTCCGCAAGGTCCATGCCAATCGCGCTTGAATCGTTCTCGGCCGGCCGAATTCCAAAACAGTGCAGCGGAGTCAGATCGTTAGATCGAATCCCACGGGCTTGGGCGGTTCGCTGCCTTCGCAGTTGCGTGCACACAAAACAGGCGCGGATTGTATAAAGTTTCGCCTGTGATTGGATACAGCTGGTCGATTAGGATTCAACGCCCTCGTCGACGATCGAGTCCTCACCCCCATGGCCGTCAAGTCCCGACCGAAATCCGACGCGCCAGATGCGAGCGATCGCGTCAGCCGCATCCGGGAAGGTGTGACTGCGGCGATCCTCGAGCATCGCCTGTTGCCCGGCACGAAACTCGGCGAGGACGAGATCGGCGAGATCTACGGAGCAAGCCGAACGCTGGTTCGCACCGCGCTGCAACAGCTCGCGCATGAAGGCATCGTCAACATCGAGAAGAACCGCGGCGCCTTCGTCGCGCGGCCGACGCCTGCGGACGCCCGCGAAGTGTTCGAGGCGCGCCGCCTGATCGAGCCGACAATCGTCGATCACGCCGTTGACGCGGTGTCGCCGGCCTGGATCGGGCGTCTCCAGCGGCATCTTGCCGAGGAGCGCGAGGCGGAGCTGCGTGGCGATGCGCGTGCTTCGGTCCGCCTCTCCGGCGACTTCCATCGACTCGTCGCCGAGATGAGTGGCCACAGCATCTATCTTGGTTTTCTCAAGGAGCTGATCGCGCGCTCCTCGCTGATCATCCTGCTCTACCGCCGGCACGACACGCCGGCCTGCGGCACCGATCATCACGCCGGAATCGTCTCCGCGATCCGCAAATGCGACAGGGAGGCCGCGCGCGCGCAGATGTTGTCGCATCTGAACGAGATCGAGGCCGAGCTGTTCCTGAAGGATCCCGCCGCCGACGAGTTGCGGCTCGCGGACGTGCTCGGGGTCTGACCTCCAGGAGGTGTCCGCACCCGGCTGGGCGCGGCGACGGCTATTGCGGCTCCAACCCGAGAGTCTTGATCGACTCGAGCCAGACCGGCCCTTCCTTTTCGTAGAGCGCAATCGAGGATGCGCGATCCATGGCCGGCTGGTCGACGCCGAAGGCATCGAGCAGCTTCTGCACGCGCTCCGTCTTGCCGCCTTCGACCATCAGCTTGGCGAGCATGTCGATCCGGTCTGCCGGTATCGCAGCGGGCGCCACCAGCGCGGTAAAACTGATGAGCTGGAAGACATTGCCCGTGACCCCTTGCTCAGCAAATGTCCTGGTCTCGGGCAGCTTCTTCATGCGCACCGGTGTCGGCACGGCAATCGGGCGGCCGATGCCGGTATCGAGCACCGGCAGCGCGGCCTGATAGCTGCCGACCGCCGCCTGGATCACCCCGGCGGCCAAATCCTGCCACATCGGCGCTTCGCCGCGGTAATGCACGATGGAAATGTCGAGACCGAATTGCCGGTTGAGCTCGGCGATCGCAATATGTGCGAACGAGCCGATGCCGTACGAGCCGGCCGTGACCTTGTTGCCACGTGCGTACGCGACGAACTCTTCGATCGTCTTTGCATTGGTGGCGGAATGGACCACCAGCGGCAGATGCCCCGAAGGCGTCATGGCGACGATCGTGAAATCCTTGTCCGGATCATAGGCCAGCGATTTCAACAACAGCCGGTTACCGAGCAAGGTGGACGAGATCGTGTACATCAGCGTGTAGCCGTCGGCCGGGGAATCCTTCACCGACTGTGCCGCCAGCGCACCGCTGGCTCCGGTTTTGTTTTCGACAATGACCGGCTGGCCAAGCTTCTGCGAGATATAGTCGCCATAGGCGCGGGCGAAGGCATCGGTGATGCCGCCTGCCGGCGTGGAGACGACGATCCTGATTGCCCGGGTCGGCCAGGCTTCGGCCAAAGCCGTTTCAGAAGCGGCCATCGTCAGGCATGCCATCGCGGCAGCCCAAATTCTCGCGGATGTCCGCACTTCGGCCTCCCCTTTTCCCTGTGTCATTGGGCAGCCGGCAGCCGCCGCAACGAGGTGTCACACGGGCAGGAAGGGGGGTCAAGAAATCAAAATATCGTTTCACTGTGTGAAATGATCATCGCCGACCTGCAGGAGAACCCGGCGCAGCAAGCTTGGCACCGAGCGCCTCGGCAAGTGCGGAAGCGACCTTCTTCATCGGCGGTACGAAGCGCCGCACACCGTCCTCCAGACCGACCGCCTCGCGAAGCATCATCACGTTCATGCTGCCGAACAGGCGATTCCGCAAAACGACGGGTACGCCGATCGCCCACACTGCGCCCCCGAAGACGCGGCGGCTGTAGGTCTCGTCCATGACTGCGAACCCCGCGCTACGGATCGTGCGCAGCACTTTGGCAAGTCTGCCGGGATTGCGCGCCAGATCGTTCCAGGGCTCCGGACCAAGGGCCAGCCGTGCGGCAATGCGCTCCTGCTCGGCGGGTTCGCAGAAGGCGAGATAGGCGCGTCCCATCGAGGTGCCGAGGACGGGAAAGCGAAAACCCGGCGGGCGGCTGAACAGCAGCGATCCATCGACGCGCGTCGTGTGGGCGATGACCATGGACTCCTGATCGAGCACCGCGATGTCTGACGGCCAATGGATCTGCTTGCGGAATTTGTTCAGGATGGGTTCGGCGATGCCGCCAATCCAGGTCGGCTCATCATAGCCTGCGCTGAGCAGCAGCGCCCGTCCCGTCGGCGCGTAGCTGGCCGGCTCGGTACGACGTACCACATAACCTTCATGTTCCAGCGTCTCGAGCATGCGGACGATCGTTGACTTGTTCAGCCCCGTCGCCTTGTGCAGCGAGCCGACGGTCGACTGCCGTTCCTGATTGATCACCCGAAGGACTTCGAGGCCCCTGGACAACGCGATGACGGGACGGAACGACGTCATGCCAACTCCTTGTGATTGCCTGTGCCGCTAGCCGATGAAGCAACGGCCGGAGGGACAGGGCAGCGCGCTCGACGCCATCGCCACCGATTGCGGGAAGGTTGGCATGAGTCAAGCTCGCTGACGCGTTCATCTCGGTTTCGAGAAGGGCGGGATTCGCAGTCAACTCGATCGCTTGCTGTGCCCAGCGGCAATTTAGTTCCTGTGGTCAAGCTGGATTGTGCGCTCCCAGCCTCGTGTGGACGGCAGGGCGCTGCGACGTCACGTGACTATTCCTCGCGAGCCACACCGGCTATAGGATGGCGCTCTGTCATCGAACTGTCATGTTACCGTAAATGCTGAAGTCAGACGCAACGCCGGTTCGCAAGGCTCCGAGCGCGCGGGATGGAAATCCTGTTGCAAGGGAAAACAAGAGAACGCAAGTCGTTGCTGGCTTCTTCAGGCAGCGTGAGCCGGCCGAACTCGTCGCGGAACCTGTGATCGATCAGACGCCATTGCAAGACGCGGAACCGGCAACGGAACCACTGCGGTCGAGCGCTGCCGCGCATGGTGCCGGTGAGATCGAGCTCAAGCTTTTCGTCGATGCCGATCGCATGGCGCATTTCAAGGCCGCGCCTGTGATCGCGATGAACGCGCGCAACAAGGGCGCGCGCAAACATCTCAAGTCCGTCTATTACGACACGCCGGAGCGGACGTTGCGTCGCCACGGCTTGAGCTTGCGCGTTCGTCAGAGCGGCGCGCGCTTCGTGCAGACCGTGAAGACCGATGCGGTGGACGATCCGCTCCGCCGTGGTGAGTGGGAGATGAGGGTACTGTCGCTTGCGCCCGATCTCGGTTTGGCAATGCCGTTCATTCCCGAGAAGCTTCGCGGCAACCTGGAAGCGCAGCCGCTCGAATCGGTCTTCACTGCCGATGTCCATCGCCATGCGCGGCCGATCGAACTGCCGTCAGGCACGGTCGAGATCGCCTTCGACCGGGGTGAGTTGACGGCCGGCGACCGTTCACTGCCGGTGAGCGAGATCGAGCTGGAGCTCAAGAGCGGCAGCGCGAGCGCGCTCTACGAGATCGCGCTGCGGCTCGCGGAGCACGGCGACGTAAAGCCGTCCATTCGCTCCAAATCGGCACGCGGCTTCGATCTTGCCGCCGACAAGCCACCCTCGGCGCGGCGTCCGCGAAAACTTCGTCTCGATCCGTCGGTGACATTGGACGAGGCGTTCGCGACAATCCTGCGTTCCTGCTTCCTCCATTTGCTTCAGTCGCTGCCGGCGGCCGAGGATGGCCGCAATCCGGAAGGAATCCATCAGCTGCGCGTCTCGCTGCGCCGGCTTCGATCGGCGTTGGATCTGATGGGGTCGGTCGGCGCGCTCAGCAATCTCGATGCGCTACGGTTGGAAGCCAGATGGCTGGCGCAAGAGCTCTCCGCCGCGCGCGACTGGGATGTGTTCCGGCTCGATACCTTGCCGAAGATCGCAACAGCCTGTCCGTCGGTCGCGGGCTTCGATGCACTGGGCCTGGCTGCGGCCGGGCGCCAGTCCGACGCCTATCGCAAGGCGCATGGCGCCCTCGAAGATCGCCGCTGCGCCATGTTCCTGCTCGGCCTCGGCAACTGGATCGAGGCGCGGGGCTGGCGCAACGACGTCGCCACCGAGGATCTCGGCCAGCTCGCCGAACCCGCGGCCGACTTCGCGGCACGCATCCTATCGGCGCAATACGCCAAGGTGCTCAAGCGCGGCCGCCGCTTCAAGTCGCTTTCCGCCGAACAGTTGCACCGCCTGCGGCTCGCGACCAAGCGGCTGCGCTATCTCAGCGAGTTTCTGCTGCCGCTGTTCGCAGACCGCAAATCCACGCGAAAATTCTCGCGAAGGCTCTCCGGCTTGCAGGAGCAGCTTGGCGCCGTCAACGACATGGCGGTTACGGCATCATTGCTGGACGGGCTTGATGCCGAGCCCGACGGCACCATCGCCGCGGCGGCGATCGCAGGCTGGCAGGCGCGCGCGTCGATCGGGGTGCAACCCGTCCTGCAAAGCACATGGCGCGATTTCACCGTCGCGCGCGTGCCCTGGTCGCGGCAGGCGCCGCAGAACTAAGCGAAGTACACCCTAAAAAAGTTGCGGCCAGCCATTGGGGGAGCTTTGGCCGCCTGTTGTATATACGAGTGAATTTCAGTCGTTGACGGCTTTTCCCCGTCCTGTCCCCAGCGTGGGCAAGCTGTCGATGCGGTCCCACTCGGCGCGCGGGACCACGTGTTCGTAGCGTGAGGCGCTGCGCTCGTCGCGCCAGTTGCCGGTTGCGACCAAACCCTTGGTGTCGGCGCCGCCGTACATCCGCATCCAGGTCGCCCATGTGTGCCGAAAGATATGGAAGGTGACGAAGCCCAGCCTGAACTGCGGCTTCTTCCAGCCGGTCGGCCGGCGCTTGGGGCACGGAAGCCCGCAGGCGGCCATTGTGGCGCGCAGCAGCAGGTGCTTGAAGTGGCCGCCCTCCTTGAAGCGGAATAGCCGCACGCGGCCCGGATGGGCCTCCAGATGGGCTTGCAGCCGCATCGCGACGTCGCCGCGCAGTTTCAGCATGCGCGGATCGCCATTCTTCGTGGTCGGCAGCCACAGTGCCAGATCCTCCGGCCGCGTATTGGCGGCCAGCGCATTCAGGCCCTCGCTCTTGCGGATGCCGTTATAGAGCAGCACCAGCAGATAGAGCTCGAATTCGGGATCGACCACTGCTGCCTCGGCCAGGATGAGACTGGCATCCTCCGGCCACATGAAGTCCTTGCGCTGGCGACCCTTCGAGCCCTTCGGGCGTCGGAAGACGGGCGCTTTGTCGCCCAGCGCATGGCGGATGATGGTGATGGCGGGCGCATAGACCGCGCGATTTCTATAATCAGGTGCGCCGTGCGGCAGGAGGGTGGCTGCGGCATCGTCCAGCGCGACCTGGTCGATCTCCTCAATCGGCGTCTCGCGGAAGTGCCGCAGCAGCATCGGGACGTAGCGGCGTTCGCCGCCGTCCTGCATGTAGGCGTTGGCTGCTGTCAGGAAGGTCGGCCGCCCGGGATCAGGCTTAACTTCCGGGGCCGGGTATCGGCCGTGCTTCTCGATGCACTCTTCGATCTCGACGAGCTTGTCTCGAGCGACGGATCGTTTGTGAGTGCCGCTGCTAACTTCCACGCGGCAGCCGAGGTAGGTTCCTCGGATCTCGAAATTGGGCGTCTTGCCCTTCCGCGGCGGCCTAAGCTTGAGCGGCACTTCAACTCCTCCCGTAACGCAAACTCTATGCGGGCGATGTCGTCCGAGCGGAACACCTTATCCCGCCCCATGGGCGTGTAATAGGGCTCGCCGGACTTATCCCGGGGGTGTGCACGGAGCCATTCCGCCAGCCAACGGGGCGACGGGGCCTTCAGCTCGGCGGCGGCTTCGGCGAGGGTGTAGCGCTGGGTCATCGGGGCCCCCGGCATGTCTCGCCCTGGATCGCCCCGCAGGCCATGCAGCCGCCGTCAAGGTCGACCTCGTCGGTGGTGCATCGCTGCGGCGGCTCACTGTCGTCGCGGGTGCCGCGCTCGATCGTGCCGATGCTGCGCAGCATGCCGGCGACCAGCTGCTCGCATGTATCGAAGTCGAGATGACGAACACCGCGGGCCAACAAATCGCGCTGCAGGGCTCCTGCCATGATGACGCTGATACCGCTCATGACACAGGCACCTTAAAGCCCGGCGGAAGGTCCAGATTTTCCTGGATGGCTTCGCAAACGAACGCGAGGAGCCTCAGAGGTTCGTCGACCACGGAGGAGGGTGATGCGCTCAACAAATATTCCGAGCAGGCATAGCGCAGCACCTCGATTTCGTCGCTATATCGAAACGGCGGGCCGTCGTAGAAGGCGATCGCATCCTGAAAGTCTCGGACAGCCTCACGCCGATCGGCGCCGGGCTTGGCATCCTTGATCTCGGCGAGGAAATCGAAACAGACGTCACTGAGGCCCATCAGATCCTCCGTCCAAAGCTGGCCGGTTTGCCGCTGTCGCGGAACACGACCGTTCCATCCATCTTTCGCTTCAGGATGTCTTGTCGGCCACCGCGCATCGGATTGCGCGCGACGCGCGCTCCGTGATGGCCGGCATGGATGCGCTTCGCCTTAGCAATCGCCGGAATGTCGATGGTGGCCGTGTGCGTGCGATGACATTTGCGGTGGGCCGCGCGTCGGTTGCTGTCGTCGTCAGGCCCGTTGAGTTCCAGCGGGATATCGTGGCTGACGTCCCATGCCTGACCGACGTAGATCAATCCGGTGCAAAGATGGCAGCGGTATTTCTCGCGCTGGAGAAGCGCAAAGCGCTGAGTTGTGGAAAGGCGGATGCGCCTCTTCGACGGGCAGAATCGAAAGGAGGTCGTGCTTATCCGGTTGTCACCCATGAGCGACGCTTCCCCGGCTTTCTCCATCGAGACGCGGAGCACTCCGCGCGCGAGCTAGGATGTTTCGGGCCGCGTTCACGTCGCGGTCGTGAGTTGCCCCACAATCGGAACATCGCCAGATTCGCTGAGACAGTCCTGCGATACCCTTCGGCCGCTCGCTGGAATCTGTCGATCCGCAGCAAGAACAGGTCTGTGTCGTGAATTTCTCATCCACCTCGAGGTATGCAGTTGCTTTATAGGCAAGTTGACGCCGCAAGGTGGACCAGCCGGCGTCGAGTACGGACTTTGCCATCCGTGTCCTGGCCAACTGTTCGCTATTGACGTTGCCGATTGCGATGAACGCGTAATCGCGGGCCAGCTTCGTCGAAGTCTTATGAAGGAAATCCCGCCTTGAGTTTTTGATCTTGGCGTGGAGAGCGCGAGCTCGGTGCCGATTGCCGGCGCGCTGTGCGGTCGCGAGCTTGTGCTGCATTGCGTGATAGAAGCGCGGGGCTTCAATCTTGCTCCCATCGCTCAATGTCGCGAGCGACTTTAGGCCGAGGTCGATACCTATTGACCCATCGCCAGATGAGGGCTTTTGCTCGACTTCGACTTGGAAGCAGACGTACCAGCGCCCCAGCGCGTCCTCAACGAAGGCGCCGCCCTTGGCGTCGCGCGGTAGTGGTCGACGCTTGTTTCCGAAGTATCGATAGGTTCTGCCCAGATAGGTGATGGAATTGCCATCGATCTGCCGGCCTTGTCTCAGGAAAGGGACCCAGCCGAGGGTGCGGGCCTTGCCGAAACTGGAGCGGAAACGCGGCGCACGGCGGGCTTGTTTGCGGCTGTCGGTGAACTGTCGGCAAATCTCTTGCACGGTCTTCTGATGGATACCGAGTTCGGCGCCGACACCGTTGCATTGCTTCGCGAGATCAAAGTGAGACGCCCACCTGCGCTTCGGTGCACCGGCGTGGTATCGGGCTTCGACGTCCAGCTGCTGCGCGACACACCAATTCCAGACCTGGTTGGTCGCATGGGCGTGCCGTCGCAGTACCTTGCGCGCGGAGCGATCCTTGATGCGATATTTGTAAGTTAGAATCACTGCCCAGCCTCCGACATCTCCATCGCCACCACGTGCTCCGCCGCCGTCTGCCGGGCATCGGCGAGCAGCGCGTGAACCTCGAACGGCGAGTAGCCGAACGAGACCAGCGTCATGATGGAATCGCCGTGGTCGACGAAGGCGCCGGTCTCGACCAGGCGCGAGGCCATCTCGGCGACCTTGTGGATGCGTTGGGCGCGGACGGCGTCGAGGCAGAGCGAGCCGTCGATCAAAGGGTAGATGGTGATGCTGCTCATGTGCATCAGGCCCAAAAGATGCGCGCGCAGTGGCAGCACACAACGTCGCCGCACGATCCGATGGCATGGTGCCGACCATCCGGGCTCAACGCGCAGCGCGCGCTGGTGCCGAACGGGTCCGCGATCGTGGCAATCACGCAGCCGATCTCGCGCTCGCCGACAAAACTGATGATGTTAGCAGGGCGCTCGGCGTGGCGGGCCGGCATTCGGGCGATTTGCATGGCGGTGGTCCTCTGGCGGTTGAGAAAATCGCGAGGTGGGCGGCGGCGGTACGCCACGTGCCGCCGCCCGGCCGCGCGGGTGATCAGGCGAACAGGTTCTGGCTGTCGTTCCGGGCATGCGGGCTGCGATGCCCGCGGTAGAAATTCCGCTTCGTGGCCGCGCGCGCGACGGCGCGATCGAGCACCTCGCGCGTGGCCTGGTTGAACAGCGTGGGATCGATGAAGCGCGGATGCAGGTTCTTCGCTTCCGCGAACGACTTCGACATCGTCGCGATCAGGATGCCGCGCTCCGAGGGCACCTCGATCGTCACCATCGCCTTCGGCACCCAGACGGCTTTGGCCGCAATGCCGCAATCGGAGACGAGGATCGCCTTGGCCGTCTGGCCATGGCGCACCAGCACCAGGGCCGTCATGCCGGGGCTGGTCGGCACGACGGCCCTTCGGCCGAAACCACGAGGCGCTACGCTCGCGGAAACAGAATTGGTGAAGTGGGCAATGGTACGCATGACGCTACTTTCCTTGCACTGGTTGAGTGGTGATGTCGCAGCCGGAGCTGCTCGGCATATTCGCGAGCCTCGCCGCTGCCGAACGGAAGCGGGCGCGGCCGTCGATCGCCCGGGCGACCGCCGTAACGATCAGGTGCTTGACCCATTCTTCCGGCAGGTGGCTGGGGGTTGGTTTGCTGGTGCTGATGAGATGGAAGCGATGGGCGAGTTGCTTTGCGTCGTTCAAGAGCGATGCAAGGGCTTTGGCGCCCTCGTCGGTCTCGCAATAGGTGCCGAGCAGCGTGAGGTCGTCATAGCGCTCGCCGGTCTTGCGAAGAACGCGGGCGCCACAGGTGCCGTCATACGCGGGGCGCACGACGTAGTCGCCGATCGCGGGAGCGACTGCCTGGGCGGCTTTCGGCTTGGCGGACGGCATGGAAGGCTCCCGTGAGGCGTTTCACGGGAGGCAGGCTATTCACGGAATGTGGAGTTGTCAATCAGAAATCCACAAACTGTGAAGTTTTAGAATTTCGCTATTTGGGCCGCGCGTTCGGCGGCGCAGCCGGCTCCGTGAAATCGAATAGCGATCCGAACATGGTCATTGCGGGGCCGCTGGGGATCGGCTGGACGCGAACCTGAAAGAATTTGAGCGGGCGGTTCACGTCGATCACGATCACTGGCAGGCCTGCCGGCGTCTCAATGCAACCGAGTTCTCGCAGCCATTTTTCGTCCTGTGCCGCGACGGCAGTCTTGCCTTCCTTGATCTGGAAGGGTGATACGCACAGGACGGTGTTTGGTATCGTGTAGATCGTCCTCACGGCCTGTGCGGCCACAGGATTGATCGGCCATGTCGCGCCGAGCAAGGCTGCTAACAGCCCGAATCTAGCCCCGTTGACGCGCTTTCGCGCGAGGAGCGGCGGCCGCCCGCTCCGGGGCAGTAATCCCGCGCGGCTTGGTTGGCTCGTCAAGTTTTGCCGCCAGGTGAGGTGAGAGGGTCGACTCGTCTCCGCTGAAGATCCATTCGAAGGGGACGCCATAGGCAGCCTTGAGCTTGTAGGCATGGAACGGATCGACGGCGCGTGTGCCGTTTTCGTAATTCGAGACCGCGGTGGGGCCGACACCGAGCTTTTTGGCGATCTCAAGCTGCGACTTGCCCAGCGCAAGGCGTAGCCGCTTGAGGCGTTGCCCCACGGAAATATGAAAGTCCCGGTCTGAAATCATTGGGGAATTCAGCCACTGTTCACAGCTTGTGGCTATTCCCAATACGTGAACTGTTGACGACTCCACAGAACGTGAATATTTAGATTCCATGATTGATTCGGTCGATAAGGTCATTGAGGCGCTCGGCGGTCCCGCCAAGACGGCGGAACTTTGTGGCGTCGGCCCATCGGCGGTTAGCAATTGGGTTGCGCGCGGAAAAATTTCTAAGGGCAATCTGCTCACAGTGCGCGATGCGCTAGCGGCACAAGGTCTTGAAGCCTCCCCAGTCGTTTTTGGTTTCAAGGCGACCGAAGAGGCCCGGGCATGACGCCGCACCGGAAGGCGAACCAAAATTCCCATTACGCAATTTCCCCCGCACTAATAAGGCGGGATGTCGTTCCGTGCACCCGCCGGTTGCGCGGCTATTCTGTGTCGACAAGGCGACACAGTGCAAACGGAATCGCGGCATGCGTGGGTCCACAATTGGACCATAGATGCGGCGCGGCAAACGGTGATCATCGTGCATCGCTGTGCCGCGATGAAACATCACAGCACGTAGCGTGCATCGCGCTGCGAGGTTGCGTAGCTGGATTTGTAACTGAACCAATCGCGTTTTATGGGAGTGTTGCGTTATGGGGCGTGATTCAAGACGGCGCGTCGTGCCATCCAGTTCCCGCCGCGGAACGTCGAGGGCCAAAAACGGGTCCAGAAATGGGCCGAAAAAAATCTCGTTCGGCGCTCTTACGAGGTTCGCCGTGCCCCGCCGCACCGAACAATTTCTCACCCAACGCACCGGCTGCGGACGTTCGACTGCGAAGCGCTGGCTGTCGGGCAGGAGCCGCCCGTCCGGTGACGCGGTCTGCGCCGTCGTCGCAGATATCCTGGTGCGCCTCAGGTAGAGCGCTGCATTGCGCAGGCGCGCTTCAAGCTCGATCGACAGTGTTGCGTTGCGTAGGGGGTATGTCATGGGTGGCGAATCAACAGCACGGCGGCGCTCCGTGTCGAGTGAGAACATTGGAACATGTGTTCCAAGAAACATCACGTCGGCCCGGCGCAACAAATTTGGAACAGTTGTTCGGGCCCTCTGGCCGCACAAGCCGGCGCTCAACCTGGCGCAGCGCGCTGGGCTCTCGCAGCGCGGCGCACAGCTCATCATCGACGGCCATCGCAAGCCGAATGCTCGCGTCGCCGCTGTCGTACACGTCGAGATGCTCGACGACTGAATCCCGAGCGAAAGAACCAAAGGCAAACGCAGGATCAGCGGTCGCGACATCGGGCCGCCCTGCATGGGTTCGAGTAGGATCGTCCGTGGTCGGGTCGCGGACTGCAACGTCTGAGGGAATGGACGCGACGGGCGGAGAGAGTGCCGCAACCAGCTTTGACAGTGCCAATTCTTTTTCTGTCATCGGAAGCGCGAGAGGCACTAGCGCCATGCTCCATCCCGGGGCCGTAGATGGGTCAACCACAAGCCTTGCAGGCCGGGACAGTGGTGACAGGGCGGAGAGACGCTCAACCAATTTCATGCAGGGTAGAGCAGCCCGGTCAGCTCGTGTGGCTCATAACCACAAGGTCGTCAGTTCGAATCTGACCCCTGCAACCAATTCACGGAGGGCGGCGTGAGAACGCGTGACAAGCTCGCCGCCGAGCTGCGCAAGGTTGGCGCGCTCTCGACACGCCACCAGGTTCAGTACGAAGGGTTCGCGAAGCGCGCCGAGACCGGCGAGTTCGACGACTACGCCGACACCTACGCATGTCCGGTCACCCAGCTCTACAAAGAGCTGACGGGCGCGGGCTTCACGAAGTTCGCCGCGCGCGTCGCCGCTGGTGAGTTCGATGCGACCAAGGAAGAAAGTGACGAGTGGGTGCGCAGCCCGTCGGGGCAGGATGCCGCTAGGCGCCTCTCGCCGGAGATGCGCGCCGTGC
Source organism: Bradyrhizobium sp. Kon56 (assembly GCF_055807635.1). Taxonomy (NCBI): domain Bacteria; kingdom Pseudomonadati; phylum Pseudomonadota; class Alphaproteobacteria; order Hyphomicrobiales; family Nitrobacteraceae; genus Bradyrhizobium; species Bradyrhizobium sp. Kon56. Next base: position 255,876 of record NZ_JBVVOU010000007.1, read on the forward strand.
TCGGCATGGCTCGGGTGAATTGAGGGGCGCGTGAGGGATTCGATCAACAACCGTGAAGCCATCGAGATGATGACCCGCTGCAAGCAGGAAATCCTAAGCCTGCGCGCGCAGGTCGATCAGCTGAAGCCGAAGGCCGACGCTTACGACAATCTCGCTATCGTGCTGGGCCTGCTGCCCCGCCAAAGCGTCGGCATGGGAGAAGACCTGGTCTGGATCCTCGACAAGCGCATGCGCGAATTGAAGTCGGACGAAACGACCTCGGAGGCTTGATGGCTCGTAAGGCCAAAAAGCCGAAGAAAGGCAAATACAGGCCGCGCTGCCGTTAGCGCGCCTCACAGTTCCCAGTAAGCGTCACCAGCGTATCCCAACATCACCTGCAGCTGCACCCGTTCGGTCATTTCCGGACGCGAGCTTCTGCGTCCCTGAACCATGGAGCTGTTCGATGTCTCCGATCGTGCATCACCTGATCACCGGCCTGTTCGCCTACACCATGATCGGCTCTCTGGTCTGGATGGTGATCTACAGCTACGGCCACCTGGCGCGCGTCTATGACGAACCTTCGGGCAGCGGCGAGGTGATCGACGGCATCGCCAACATCATCATCACCCTGACGCTGATCCTCGGCTGGCCTGGCATGCTCGGCGTCGTCCTGCATTGGACCCGGCAGCGGAGGGCCCGCCGGTGAACATTCTGATGGTTGCACTCTCCGTCGCCTTCATCGTGATCGCGCTGCTCTTAGCCGGCGCGCTACGGGTCGCCCGCCAGAGGGGCCGTCCTTGTCGCCTCGAGGCGGAGGCGGGTGACCCGTTTCTTTATCCGTTCGGCGAGATGCCGACGGTCCCACGCGAGCGCCACCTGGTGGCGCGCGACTTCCGCGCCTGGGGCATTCCACTTCGTTCGAATTCCGCCGCGGTTGCCCACCAGCGGAATGAGGGCGGCGGCCGTCCTGCTCTCCAATCCCTGTCGGGGACGGCCGTCGTTCTCACCTTTCCCAAGAGGAAGGCGTGATGCAGCAACATCTCACCCGCGCCGAGCAGGCCAACCTGATCGCCGGCCACGCCGTCGCCTACGCGACCGCCTATCTCGATGGCCGCCACACCGCCCAGCAGCTCGCCGACAACGCCGACCGGCTCTTTCTTGATCTGTTGGTGGTCGAGACACCTGAGACCAGCACGTTCCTGGTCCCGGTCCAGCTGCTCGCCATCACCATGATGAGGGCAGCCCGTCGCAAGATCCCGGAATCGCTCGATACCGACACGCGAGCAGAGCGCTGGCACGCCGTGATGGCCGCGCTGGTCGAACTCGTTTGCCACGAAAGCCGACAGATCGAGAAGGACCGCGCATGAAGCCGCTCTCCGAGCACATGACCGTGCTGATCGCGACCGCCGAGGACATGATGCGGCGTCCGGTCCATCAGATCCCGACGCATCTGCCGGCGGGCTTCTCCGAGGTCGCAGCCGCGATCAAGCACGCCGACAATTCGCCCTGCGACGGCATCCGCGCCACGCGCCCGGCTGTTGTGATGTGCACGGCGATCGAGGCCTACTTCGCCGAGCCGCAATCGCAAGACTATTGGCAGATGCTGATCGGCGCCACGCTGCCGCTGCTGCGGCGTGCCGCATGGCAGGCGCTCCGCAATGAGCGCGCGGTCTCCGAGGAGACGCGGCGATGAGCGTCAACCTGCTGCCCGAAGAGATCCGCCGCGAGGTCGATCGGCGTCTCGCCGCCGCGCTTCGCGATGCGGCCGGCAGCGCGCTCGGCATGCCGGGCTCCGTCGACACCTTCAAGGCCATGCTCGATCGCGCCGATCTCGCGCTCGTCCTGAAAGATGGGGTGTAACCGTGGCCGATCACTCCGCACCCCAGGCGCAAGCCTATCCCCTGCAGTGGCCGTCCGGCTTCCCGCGCTGGAAGCAGGGCCGCGTCTCGGGCTCGTTCAAGACCAACTTCGAGACCGCTTTGCGCAACGTCAAGAAGAGCCTTGAGCTGTTCGCCAAGGACAGCGGCAAGAAGATCGAATTCCCGGTGTTGTCGAGCAACATCGACTTCAACCCGCTGACCATCAACACCGGCAATCGCCCCGCCGATCCCGGCGTCGCGGTCTGGTTCGCCTGGGACGGCCTGCAGGTCTGCATCCCCGTCGACCGCTATGACACGCCGGCGGCGAACCTGCAGGCGATCCATCACATCATCGAAGCGCGCCGCGTCGAGCTTCGCCACGGCACGCTCGCGCTGGTGCGCGCGACCTTCTCCGGCTTCCAGGCGCTGCCGGCGCCGAAGGGCAAGCACTGGCGCGACATCCTGCAGGTCGGCGGCAGCGCGACCCGGGCCGTGGTCGAGGCCAACTACAAGCGTCTGGCGCAGGACTACCACCCCGACCGCGCCGGCGGCTCGATCGAGAAAATGTCCGAGCTCAACGCCGCCCGTGATGCGGCCATCGCGGAGATCGGCTGATGGCAGACCGCTCCGCAATCGAATGGACCGACGCGAGCTGGAATCCGATCCGCGCACGTAACATCGACACCGGCAAGGTCGGTTGGCACTGCGAGCACGCCACGACCGGTTGCCAGCACTGCTATGCCGAAGGCTTCAACAAGCGTCTTGGCACCGGTCTGCCATTCAAGCCCGGTCACCGCGACGACATCGAGATATTCCTCGACGAGGACATGCTGTCTCAACCCCTGTGCTGGAAGAAGCCGCGCCGGATTTTCGTCGGCTCGATGACGGACATCTTCGCCGACTTCGTGTCAGTCGATTGGATCACGGCCATCTTCAGCGTCATGCGCGCGTGTCCGCAGCATACCTTTCAGCTATTGACGAAGCGCGCCGATCGGATGAGGGCCATCGTCGGAGGCCTATCGTGTGGCTCGGATGGAATCCAGCGGCCTCATCCGAACGTCTGGCTCGGCGTCTCGGCCGAGCGGCAGCAGGAGGCAGACGAGCGGATCCCGGACTTGCTCGCGACGCCCGCGGCGATACGTTTTCTCTCGCTCGAGCCGCTGCTCGGACCCATCAACCTGCGCAATATCGCAGGCAGGCTGCCGTGGTTGCCAGCTTATCACGATCATTTTGATGCGTTGCACGAACACCAGCGGCACCGCATAGACATGGTCATCGTCGGCGGAGAGAGCGGGCGTAGTGCCCGTTCGATGCATCCCGACTGGCCGCGGCGTCTTCGCAATCAGTGCACTGACACCGGCACCGCCTTCTTCTTCAAGCAGTGGGGCGAATGGGCACCCTCAACCCCGGAGGATGCCAAGGGCAATCCGCACTCCGGATGGCAAGCGATTGCCGCACATCCCCACGTCGCCAGGGCAGCCGAGCTCTATCCGGACGCCGGAGCGAAGTTTGTCGCACGCGTCGGCAAGAAGGCAGCCGGTCGTCTTCTCGACGGCGTCGAGCACAACTCATTTCCAATCACGGAGACTCGCAATGGCGTTTGAACGCATCACGATTGCTGTCGGCAAGACCAAGCAACCGGCTGGTCTGTCGATCAGCGCGCGCGGCAACACCGTCGTTGCGGTCTCGGCTGAGCTGATCAAGCAGGCCGGTTTCAAGGCCAACGCATCCTTTGCCGTTCTGCTCGGTACCGAGGATGACGCCGGCAAGCTCCGCATCGTGCACGACAAGGATGGCGTGCCGTGCGCACGCGAATTCAAGCGCACGGGGGCGTTCTTCTTCAAGCTCGGCATGGTGCCGGCCATTGGCACGCTGCAGCGCAAGCAGCAGAGGACGGCTGCCCGCCTGGTCGACGGCGGCATTGAAGTCGATATCCCGCCGGATGATGGCCCAAAGCTGCTGGCGGCGCCCGCGAAGTCATCCCAGGCGACAACAAAGCCGGCCGCGCCGAAGACATCCGCCGGCGAGACGTTTGGCAACGTCGTCATTAACACTGGCGACGATGAAGAGAGCATCACCTTCAAAGGCAAGACGGTCGCGATTTCCGCGCGTGAAGCCAAGTTCCTGAAGATCCTGGCGAAGCCAAGGCCGAATGCCGTCGGGCTCCCCTTCATCATCGACAAGCTGTGGGACGGCCGAGCGCCTTCGAGCGCCCAGGTGATGGTGATCGCATTGGCGACCGATCTGAAGAAGTCCCTGCCGTCGATTGGGCTCACGGTCAATCACGTCAAGGGCGTCGGCTATCAGCTCAAGGACAACGTCTAGCCGATGACGCAGCTCGCTGCCTACGATCGCGCCCGAGTCGCGCTTGCCGAGGCCACCCGCGTCGACGAGGTGCTCTCGATCCGCGACGAGATGCAGCACGTGAAGCTCTATGCCCGGCAGATCCAGGACAAGGCTTTGCTCGAGGACGCGATCGTGCTGCAGACCCGAACCGAACGTCGTCTGGGAATCCTGCTCGCCGCCGCCAAGGAAGCCGGCCAGATCGCGGAAGGCCGCCGGCGGAATGACGATCCCGAAGGCGAGCGGGTCACGCTCACCGAGATCGGCGTCGACCGCAAGCTGTCGGCCAGGGCGCAGAAGGCCGCGGCGCTCGATGACGAGCACTTCGAGCGTCTGATCGAGCACACCCGCGAGAAAGTCCGCGGCGGCGGCGCCATTCTGGTCGATCCGATTCAAGCCGCGACCAAGGAAGCCGAGATCGCCGATCGCCGCGCACAACATGCCGCCCGGACCCTGAACGGCGGCTGCGTCGCCGATCTCGGCGCGCTGGCGCTGACCGGCAAGCGCTTCGGCTCGATCGGCATGGACCCGCAGTGGAAATTCCTGACCAGATCCGCGGCCGGTGAGGGCCGGTCGGCGAACATCCACTACAAGACCGAAGAGGTCGACAAGATCAAGGAGCTGCCGGTCGGGAATCTCGCCGCCGATGACTCTGCGCTCTACATGTGGATGGTCGATTGGTGTCCGCAGGACGCGCTCGATCTGATCGCCCATTACGGCTTCAAGCACATCACCACGGCCTTCACCTGGATCAAGACCAACGGCGACGATGAGGCGTTGAGCCTGTGGGACAAGTCCACCTGGCACATGGGGCAGGGCTACTGGACCCGCGCCAACCCTGAGCAGTGCTGGCTCGCCACCAAGGGCAACCCCAAACGCCTCTACGCCGATGTGCGTCAGCTGATCGTCGCCCCGGTGATGGAGCATTCCCGCAAGCCCGACGAATGGCTCGATCGCATCGAACGCCTCACCGAAGGCGATTACCTCGAGCTCCAGGCAAGGCGTCCGCGCAAGGGATGGACGAGCTGGGGTGACGAACTCCAATGGACGGGGGCCGTAGCATGAGCGTCAATCGGAAAGTCTGGACCGAGGAAGAATGGGCCACTCTCAAGCGCATGCGCGCTGAAGGCGCTCTCTGGACGGCCATCGATGAGGCACTGGGGCGCCAGCCCAAAAGCTCGCGTTCGAAATGGGAGAACGAACGCGGCAAAGAACGCGTTCGCGCGGATATCGCGGCTCGCGCTGTACGGCCAGTGCCTGCAGAGCACCAATCCCTGACCGCCGCATTCTTCGGCGATCCGCTTCCGGGCCGCAGCGCCCTCGATCGCAGGCAGGTCGAGGCTTCGAGCAAGTCGATCTCGCTTGGAGGGGTGTCGGCATGACGTCACAGCTCTCATTTTTCAACGCACACAGTACCGGCATCGGAAGCTGCAAAGACCCGGCCTGCCGCTCCGTGCATGTTCATCTGCTGGACGAGCAGGATCAAGCGCACGCACAGTTCGTGATCAACTGCGAGCACATCGAAGACGTGATCGCCGACCTGCGCACCGTGCGCGATCGGATCGTCATGGGCGGCGAAAAGAAGGGGCTCGACAATTGACCCATCGTCACCGCCTCGCCACCCGCCGGCGCCACGAAACCATCGCGATGGAGCACGAAGGCCAACGCTACAAGGTTGGGCTCGGCCGGGAGGTCCTGTGCGACGGTAGCTGCGGCGCGACGGCGATGCGCTTCGGTCCGATCGCCGAAGTCTTTTTCAATGCCCAGAAGGTCAACTCGCCGATCGACGTGCTGGTCTCCGACAGTGCGATCCTGATGTCGATGCTGCTGCAGTACGGCTGCCCGCCGGCGGACATCTTCCACGCTATGAAGCGCAACCCGGACGGCTCGCCGGCCTCGCCGCTCGGCCGCGCCGCGGCTTTCCTGGTCGAGGTCGGCCATGACTGACATCGAGCGCCAGATCCTGCTCAACCAGATCGCCATGCTCGAGGTGCTGATCCCGCTCGGATCGAACGGCCCTGAAGGCACGCGCGAGATCTTGCGCCGTCGATACCGCGAGAGTGCCGAACTCGTCCGTCAACATTCACCCCCAAAAACCTGAAGGGATTCCGCCGCCATGGATATCAAGGTCCCGCTGAAGATGCTCAAGTTCGGCCACGAAGACGGCGAGGGCATCAATGCCCGCGTCGCCGGCCGCGATGACGGCATTGCCGCACTTGCCGCCAACCTCAACGCCAACGGCCAGATCGAAAACCTCGTCGTCAAGGATGCCGGCGACGGCTTCTTTTCGGTCGCCAACGGCAACCGGCGTCTGGCCGCCTTCCGCATGATGTACGGCGATGGCGCGGACCAGCCGATCGGCTGCACCCTGCACCAGGTCGACAATAATAAGGCATTCGAGTATTCGCTCGCCACCGCGATCACGGCCGAGCAGCTCCATCCCGTCGACCAGTACGAGGCGTTCGCCAAGCTGAAAGAGCGCGGTCAGACGGAAGAGGAGATCGCCCAGCATTACGGCCTGACGGTCAAGTACATCCGCCAGCGGCTGGCCATGGGATCTTTGTCGCCGCTGGTCCGTCAGGCTTGGCGATCGGGAGAGTTCGATGAAGAGGCGGCCAAGGCGTTCACGCTCGCCGCCGATCACGCGCAGCAAGAGAAGGTGCTGCAGAAGCTCCGCAACGATGTCGCCGAGCAAAACTGGGGCGACGGTAAGATCGACGCGGACGAAGTCGAGGACGAGCTCAAGGTCGATCCCAACAACATCGGATATCTGCTGCGCTTCGTGGGCACCGAGTCCTATGAGGCCAAAAAAGGCAAGATCATCACGCGCGACCTGTTCGGGCATCGCCACAAGGTGTCCGATGAGAAGCTTCTGAAGAAGCTCGCCGATGACAAGCTGGAGGAGGCCTGCAAGCGGCTGAAGAGCGAGGGCTGGTCGTTTGCGACCACTGGGCGCCCGAACAATTCTTGGGATTACGGCTCGACGAAAATCGAGCCGACACCGACGGCGGACGAAGAGGCCCGGATCGAGCAGCTCAATCACATCATCGGCGACGACAACAGCCTGATGATCGGCGAGATGACCCCGGACCAGGTCCAGGCGCGCGCTGAGCTGCTGGAGATCCAGACGGCAATTCTCGATCGGGCCTATACGGAGGAGATGCGCGCCAAGAGCGGATGTTGGGTCGATATCGATCATAACGGTGAGCTCAAGGTCGAGTACGGCAAGATCAAGCCGAAGGAAAAGGCAGCGGCCGCTGCCGTCGAGCGGACCGAGCGTAAGAAAGCCGCAACGAACCAGGCTGCGGCCGAGGGTAAGCCCGCGCCGGAATCCAAGGTCGTCTCGAACGCCCTTCGCCAGCGCCTTGAGGCGCAGCTGATCACGGCGACGCGCGACGCGATCGCCGGGGATCCTCTCCTTGCGGAATCACCTCTGGCCGAGATCATGGCCAAGACGATTTGCAGCATGATCACGCCCGATCGGGCCTACTCGATGCCCGACGGAGTGCGGACCAAGTTGCCGACTATCCGACAGGCGCTGGATGAGAACGTCTTCAACGCCGCGATGGCGAAGCGGTTTGATGCGAAGGACTATTTCTCCAACGCGCCGAAGCCGCTGGTGTTGAAGGCCATCAGCGAGGCGATCAATCCAGACGAGGCGCGCAGGCTGGCCAGCAAGACGAAAGCCGACATCTGGAAGTGGGCGCTGGATAATCTGGCGAAGACCGGCTGGCTGCCAAAGGAGCTCCGCACCGTTCACTACAAGGGGCCGGGATCGGAGGGCTACAAAAAGCCGGTGGCTGATGCCAAGGGCGCCAAGCCGGACATCGCGACTGCGATGCATGATGCACTGACCAAGGCAGAAAAGGCGTTGAAACCGCTGAAGCGCGCTGCGGCGGCTCGTAGAGCCGCCAAGGCCCCGGCCAAAAAGCCTGTCAAAAAGCCGGCGAAGAAGAAGTAACGGTCATGCACATCGGACGCATCAAGGATGCCACGCGCGTGATCGGTCAGCGGCAGGGCTATCTCGGCCTGCCGCTGCGCGACATCACGATAGACTGTTCGGTCAACGGACCGCGCACGCCGGCGATGGAGACGGCCTGGCTGCCGACGCCGGAGGAGATCGCCGCGATCGTCTGCGGCGCGCCCGTGGTGCTGCGCATTCTCGGCAATCAGCATCCGCCGGTCGCGGTCTACGTCGGCGACATTCCGAGGCAGGACTAGCATGGCGGGCGAGGCACATGAGGGCGTGGTGTCGTTCGAGCCGCTGACGCTCGGCCGCGAGGCCGTGATGCTCGGCAAGGTGCGGGTCGGCGAGATCAGCCCGCTCGACGGCAGCCGGTACCGGGCTTGCTTCCGACTGAGCCTGCCCGAGGCCTCGGCCACCAGCTGGCGCCCCGCAAACGACATCGATGACGCCAAGCGCCTTACGCTGATCAAGATCAACGACTGGCTCAATGCCGCCGGGGTCGTGCCGATCGGCGCGGGCGCCGGGCAGCTGGTTGCCTCCGGGCGCGAGGCGGATTGATGCGCGAGAAAACATCAGGCCAACTGCTAAAGGAGCGGGACGAGGCGGATCGCGCGGCCGGCGCGGCCATGCGCCGGATTGTTGTGCTCGAAGAGAACGCGCGGAAGGAAGCAAGCTGGCTCTCCGAAGCGAAGCGCGCGGAGGGCTATTCCGACAACACATCCTTTGACGACGTCTGGGCCAACCTCCGCGCCGAGCGCGATCACCTGCGAGCGCTGGTCGCCGCGGACCCGGTCAAGGCCGACACCGATCGGCTTGACTGGCTCGACGCCGTGAACCAACGCGCCAATGCGCGCAACGGTTCTAGGTACGGCTGGAAATTCGACATCAACCATAATCGCGCAGCGCTAACGGACAACAACGCCCCGGCGTTGTCCGTGCGCGTCGCGATCGATTCTGCGCGCGACAAAAGGTGAGCTTGGTACGATGAAGCCTCCCGGCAAAACCACGCTCGTCCGCATGCAGCGCACTGCCATGCTCGAGGCGGAGCGCATCGAGATCACCCAGGACTACTGGGTCAAGGACGGCCGCATCAAGGAGCCGGAGCCATACCAGGTCGAACGCCGCGACGACTTCGCCGGCATGGTGCGATTGATCGACGCCATCAACAGCGACCAGGATTTGCTCGATCGCCTGAAGCGGCGGATGGCGGCGCTGGCCGTCGAGAGTGCGACGCCGGCGCCGGCGGCGCCGACAGAAGACGATGCAGCCGGTGACGTTGAGGTTTCGGACTGATGGCAATCGACGATGCCTTCGAAGCCTGGCGCCGGCGCGCAGCCGACGCCAAGATTCTGGATGTTGCACAGGGCGGCGACGTCAAGGCCAATCTCACGAAGAAATCGCGCGAATGGGTCGGTGCGTGCCCGCTCTGTGGTGGCGGTTCTGACGCCAAGGGCAAGAAGCGGAAAGCCGATGGTTTTGCGGTGAATCCCGCCAAGGGCATCTTCAATTGCCGGCGGGGTGGCGCCGGCGGCGACGTCATCACCATGGTGATGCACACATGCGGCGTATCTTTCTTGCAGGCCTGCGAGATGATCAACGGCGAGCCACCTCCGGAGCGCGGCAGCGTTATCACGGAAGAGACCCGCAAGAAGACCGAGGAGCTCAAGGCCGAGGCGGCCGAGCGGGATCGCCGGCGGCGCGAGGATGACAATATCTACCGAGCCCGCGAGATCCGCACGGTCCGGGACATCTACAATCAGGCCCATCCGTTCGCAGGATCGTCCGCTGAGCTCTATGCCGGCATACGCGGCCTCGTGTTTCCGCCCGCACCTCTCGATCGGGCGGCCCCGATCAAGTGTGTCGAGGCGATGCCTTATCACGTTGATAAGGACACGATCGTGCACCGTGGACCTGCCATGGTGGCGCCCATCATCAGCGCCGACCGCGAATTCCAGGGCCTGCATTTCACATACCTCGATCTCGATCGAGAGAAGGGCAAGCTGCAGCTCGAGCACGACGGCGACCTGCTCGACGCGAAGAAGTCGCGGGGATCTAAGCAGGGCAATTACATCGCGCTCGGTGGCCCACCGGCGCCGACGCTGCTGGTGCTGGGCGAAGCGATCGAAAAGACCACCGCGGTCTATATGGCACTCGATGCCAGAGGGCAGGATCTGTCTGGCGCCGCCTTCTGGTCGGCGTGCGACCTCGGTAACCTGGCCGGCAAGGCCGTGGCGACGGTCGCGCATCCAACGCTCAAGAGCGAGAAAAGCGGGCGGCCAATCAAGGTGCCGGGCGCCGTGCCGGATCTGACGGAGCCTGCGATCATCATCGCGGATAGCGTCACTGAGCTCGTGCTGCTCGGTGATTCAACATCCGACCCGTTCACGACCAGGCTTGCAATGGCACGCGCGGCCGCGAGGTACGCCAGGCCAGGACGCTCGGTTCGCGTCGCCTGGGCGCCAGACGGTTTGGACTTTGACGACCTGCTGCGAGAGGCCAAGGGCGACCAAGGCGCCATCGCGGCCGCGCTCGAGCGCATAGCCAGCATCATCGATGCGGCGCCGGAAGGCGACGTGCCTTTGCCCGACCATGCGCAGGCAGAGGCCGACGTCGACCCCGCAACCCTCGCACAGGCCGAGCGCAAGTTCGGACTCGAGCAGCTTAACGCCGGCCTGGCGCAGATCCGCGCGGCGGAGGGCGACGACCGCGCGCCCATGCTGTCGGCGATCGCCGAGCAGCTCGGCCAGCTCGCGGGCGCCGGCGCGATCGACGAGCGCTTCGCCAAGGCCTCGCTCGAGGATGCAGCCGCCGGTGTCGGCTTTATCCGCGACATGGGCGCGAAGGCCGTCAAGAGCGCGATCGCCGCTGGCCTGAAGCTTGGCAGGAAGTCGCCCCGGGATCTGGCCGAGGTGCGACGCGCCGCTTCAGCGGCGCTTGGAGCACCTCATGAGGATGGGCGCCCGCGAGAGGCGGGCGACAATGTGGTCTCTTTCCCCGGCGATCGAGAGGACCCGCCGCCGCCATCTTCCCAGGCTGCCTTGCCGTCGCCGTCCCCCGCGCCCCCCGCAGAGGGCGACGAATTCGCAACCTCCCAAATGGGAGATTGGCCGGAGGCTGCTGCGACAGCGGGGAGCGGGGGAGGCGATGAGGCGCCACCAGAGGATAGCGATGCGCTCCATATGCGGTTGGCGTTCTTTCCGCTGACCGACCTCGGCAACGCTGAACGGTTTCGCGAGCGACAGCGCGGCAGGTTGCTATTCAATACGGCGCTCGCCACGACCTCGCCGGGCCGGCAGCGAGGCTGGCTGGCATGGGATAACCGGCGTTGGTCGAGCGAAAGCGGTGCTGAAAGGGTGATGATTGCCGAGCACGAAACCGTGCGATCCATCCAGGAAGAGGCCGAGTGTGTCGCTGCGAGCGGCGATCGCGACGAAGACGGCGCCGAGGATGGCGCCCGTGACTTTGTGGTCGAGACCAAGAAGGATGGCAGCGCCACCCTATATTCCGACAAGATCGCGCGATGGGGCCGGTCGTCGGAGTCGGCGCAGAAGCTCGGCGCGCTGTCGAAACGCGGAGCACCCTATCTCTCTGTCGGCATCGGCCACCTCGATGCTGACCGAATGAAGATCAACGTCAACAACGGCACTCTGGTGATCCGCAAGCGGGATGACGGCGACTACGTCCAGTTTGCTGCCCACAGCCCTGCGGACATGATCACCAAAGTGTCGCCCGTCGATTACGATCCATCCGCGACGGCGCCGGAGTTCGAAAAGTTCCTCGCGCGCGTGCAGCCCAATCTCGAGATGAGATTGTTCCTGCAGCAGTGGTTCGGTCTGTCGCTCACCGGCGATACTTCCGCACACAAACTTGTCTTTCTTTACGGCAAAGGCCGCAACGGCAAATCCGTGCTGGTCAATGCGGTCTCACACGTCGCCGGCGACTATGCGCAGAGCGTCCCGATCGAAACCTTTCTCGACCAGGGCAAGGTCCGCGCCGGCGGCCAGGCGACACCCGATCTGGCGAAGTTGCCCGGCATCCGATTGCTGCGGGCATCCGAACCAGAAAAGAATGCGAAGCTCGCCGAGGCGCTGATCAAGCTCGTCACCGGCGGCGAGCCGATGGATGCGCGCCATCTGCAGGGCGACTTCTTCACCTTCTTCCCCGAGTTCAAGCTGACGATCCAGGGCAATTACAAGCCGACGCTGTCGGGAACGGACGAGGGCATCAAGAGCCGTCTGCTGCTGGTGCCATTCAACGTCACGATTCCAAAGGAGGAGCGGGACATGAAGCTGGCCGACAAGCTTCGCGCCGAGGCGAGCGGCATTCTCAACTGGATGCTCGATGGCCTTCGCTCATGGCTCGACAACGGCCTGACCGAGCCGCAGGAGGTCACTGACGCGACGGCGAAGTACTTCTCGACGTCGGACGTGCTCGGCCGCTTCCTCGAGAATTGCACCGTCAAGGAGCCCGGCCATCGCGTGCAGTCGTCCGTCCTTCATCAGGTCTATGAGGCCTGGTGCAAATCGTCCGGTGAGACGCCGTGGAAGAACCGCGGTTTCTCTCTCGCGATGGATGAGCGCGGGTATGAGCGCAAGCAAAGCGACGTCGTGTGGTGGCTCGACCTCAAGCTGACCAAGTCGGTCAACGACTTCGTCGACTCCCAAGGCAACCCAATTCGGGTGTCTGGCGGCGATGGTGACAACGGAAACGCGGTCGATGACGAGATCTGATCCTCCCAACCTCCCGAAATGGGAAGAATCGATTCGGCTTTAAGATGTTGGATTTATTGACGATGGGAGGTTGCGGGTAAAACGGGAGCTTCTTCCCGCATACACATGCGCGGGCGTGCGCGCGCGTAGCGACTACAAAACGAATAACTGATGTCCCTTTGTATGCGTAGAGTTCTTCCCAATCCTCCCATCCTCCCAAGAGGAAAGTAAAAACATCCTAAGACCAATGACTTGAAACTAACGGGAGGATTGAGTGACCTAAATTCAATCCTCCCGAGATCATCCCAAGAGCGATCTGGGCAATCGCTCTTCCAAAAAACTGTACCCGATCGGTACAGTTTCCGACCGCCAGCAAATCGACAGGGAAAATCGAGATGTTGGAGTTACCGAATGAAGCCGATCGCGGAAGCGTTCGAAAACCTGTCGCCGGACGTGCGTGCTGAACTTCTCAGGCCAGCGCAAAGCTACGATCCGCGGAATGCAGAGATTATCGAGGGGAGGAGGCCCTGCTGGCATCTGATCGAAGCTTACGAACCTGCTCAGCACAATGTGCAGAAGGTGCTGATGGAACGCCGTTTTGGGATATTTGTCCCGGAACAGGAAATCGTCGAGGTGCGACGTGGCCGAAAAGTTACGCGGCGGTCGCTGCTCTTTCCGGGCTACATTTTCGTGTTTGTCTGGGATATCGACCAGCACTGGTCTCGTATCGCTGAAATCCCTGGCGTGTCCCAGATCATCACATCTAAGCCGGACATGGTGCTGCTACAGCTCGGTGCACGAACCGTTGATGAAATAGCTCTCGGGATCGGCGTCTCGCGTGAGCGCGCAACCCTTCTCAAGCGACATGCCCAATCTGCGGCGCGGCGGCGCGCGATCATTGTCAGCGATGAGCTGATCAACCTGATCAGGGCAGTCGAGAACGGCGAGCGTCGGCTTCCCGAAAAGAAGCGCACGCGTGGCAAACGGCAAAACGGTGACAACGAGGTGGTCGCGACATATTCGTGGTCAGCTTTCCCCGATCGTCTACTACAGCTTGACTCAGACGAACGGAATCAGTCACTGCGTAAAGCCTTGGGCCTCTCCTAGTACCTGTCGGCAACGAAGGTGTGGAACGGAGGTGGTGGACCGAAGCGAGACGTCGCTTCATTAGCGAAGCTATGGTTTGAAGCCCGGACACGGAAACGTGCCGGGCTTTTGTGTTTGCATAGGGTGTGCGGTTGCACACCTGTGCGTTGCCGCTGCCCTCCTTGGGCGTTTCCTCCCTAGACTTGGCTACGCCGCCTGCATTGACTGCATGCTGCAGGCGGCGGCCCTTTCACGGTGGTCGATGTGGCCGGCAAGTTACGGGTGATGGGCCAGAAGCTGAGACCGCCAGCGCGCGACACGCGTATCTCGGTCAGGCCGAAGGAAGCGCTGCCGTTCTACCTGTCGCCGGAGTGGAAGGCCTTGATGAGGCAGATCATCAAGGTCCGCGGACGCAGATGCGAAGATCCCGGCCATGCGAAGGACCGGCCGCGCGAAGGGATCCGCCTCTACGGTGACCATGTCATCGAGATCGCTGATGGTGGAGCGCCTCTCGATCCGTCCAATGTGCTGCTCCGATGCGGAACATGCCACGGGCGTAAGACCGCTGCTGCTCGAACTGCCCGAAGCAGGGGGGGGTAGGTCAAAAAATCGACTGATAGGGAGCCGGAACCGCATGGGTTGTCACGCGCAGAAGTTTTTTCTGGGCCCAGAGCGTTGATTTAATCGAAGCCCAATCAAAGAAATCAAACGGCCATGAGTTCTGGCGACGAAACGGCTCCGAAGTCCAAGCGCGGCGGCAAACGCCCTGGCGCTGGCCGGAAGCCGAAAGGTCACAAGGCAACGTCGGCGTTGCCGGCGCTCGATCTCGAGGCGGCCCTGGCGGCGCCGGCGCCCGACGATATCGAGTCGACAGCGCAGGCCTACTCCCGCGGCGCGATCGCCTCGCTGGTGAAGCAGCTCTGCCACGGCAAGAGCGAGTCCTCGAAGGTGAACGCGGCCAACGCCATCCTCGACCGCGGCTACGGCAAGCCCTCCGTCGACGTCGGTGGCCTCTCGCAGCTGTCTCTGTTCGGCGGCATCCGGCCCGCGGCCGTCGTCGGCGACGAGATCCGGGTCGAGGCGCGCAAGTACGCCAACCTGGCGATCGAGGTGCTGGGTTCGATCGCCACCCGCGGCGAAACCGAGAGCGCGAGGGTTTCAGCCGCGAAGTCGCTCCTCGATCGAGGAGTGGGAACGGTGCAGGTGGCGAAAGTGCCGGAAGGACTACAGCCGAAGACTCTGGGCAAGAAGGAAGAGGCCGCTGTTGCCGCCCGCAACGCTGCCGCCGGCAAATACGCGCCGCCGGCAGCTCCCGGTTCATCTCGGCCCGGAACGATGCAGTAAATGAACTTCGTTCCGACGTGGTCGACGGCCTGCTTGGATTGGCAGAGCCGCATCATCAACCGGCAATCGCTGGTGACGTTCGATCCGATCTTTCCGGATGAGGCGGAAGCGGCGCTTTCGATCTTCCGTGATCTGAAGATCGTCGATGTGCCGGGGCGGCCGACCATCGGCGAGGCCTGTCTGCCTTGGGCCTTCGATCTTCCGCGGGCGTTGTTCGGTTCGTACGACACCGTCTCGGGAAAGCGGCTGATCCGATATTTTTTTCTATGCGTCGCGAAGAAGAACACCAAGTCGACACTGGCCGCCGGCGTGATGGTCACCGCGCTACTGCGGAACTGGCGCGAGAGCGGCGAATTCTACATCCTGGCGCCGACCAAGGAAGTCGCCGACAATTCGTTTTTCCCCGCGCGCGACATGATCCGCGCCGACGAGGAGCTGCTCAAGCTTCTGCACGTCCAGGACAGCCAGCGGCTGATCACACACAGGACGACGGGGGCGTTCCTGAAGGTCGCAGCTGCCGACAGCGAAACGGTGTCCGGCAAGAAGACCATCGGCCTCCTGGTCGACGAAATGTGGCTGTTCGGCGCCCGGGCCAACGCCGAGTCGATGATACGCGAGGCTGAGGGCGGCCTGGTTTCACGTCCGGAGGGTTTTGCGATCTATCTGACGACGCAGTCGCCGAAGCCGCCCGCCGGCATCTTCGATCAGAAGCTGAAAGACTTCCGCGACATCCGCGACGGCAAGCTGGTGGATCCGCAGAGCCTGCCGATCATCTACGAATTCCCCGAGGAGATGATCAAGTCGAAGGCTTACGAGAAGCCGGAGAACTGGTTCATTCCGAATCCCAACTGGGGCAAGTCGGTCGATCCGAACTTCCTGATCGGCAAGCGCGCGGAGGCCGCCCGCAGTGGCAAGGCCTCGCTGATCGACTGGGATGCGAAGTTTCTCAACGTCCAGGCCGGCATTAGCTCGCGTGCGGACGGGTGGGCGGGCGCTGAGGTCTGGGACCGCGGTACCGACGCGTCGCTGACGCGAGATGCGATCCTGGCACGCAGCGAAGTGGTGACGATCGGACTGGACGCTGGCGGCTTGGACGACTTGCTAGGCGTGGGCGTCGTTGGTCGCGAAAGGGAAACCAAACGTTGGCTCGGTTGGGCTCACGCATTGATCTCGACGATAGGCCTGTTTCGGCGCAAGGCGAACCTCAACGAATACCGCAAGTTCGTCGCTGCAGGGGATCTTACCGTTTTCAGGTTTCACGATCGCGACGCGGAAGAGGCGGAAACCGACCCCGACGTTCAAGCATTTCTCGCCGAGTTCCCGCCGAACCGAACGATCGAAGGAAGCCTCCCGTTCGACATCAAGTGGATTGTCGAGCTGGTGGACCATATCCAGAAGCTGGGGTTGCTTGCGCAGGTCGGCGTGGACGCCGCCGGCATTGGGCCGATCGTCGATGCCCTGAACGGCATTGGCGTGACGCAGGATGCAGAGAAGCTCGACGCGGTGCGTCAGGGCATCGGATTGATGGGCGCGTACAAGACGGTAGAGCGTAAGCTTGCCGATCGCACGTTCATCCACTGTGGCTCCGAATTGCTCAAATGGTGCACAGGAAATACGCAGGTGGTGTTGACGCCGACGGCGTCACGAATTGCCCGCGATGAGGCCGGATTCGGCAAGATTGATCCGCTGATGGCGATGTTCAACGCGGCGCATCTTATGAGCCTGAATCCGGTCGTCACGCCGAAGCTCGACATCTCGGCCATGGTTGCCTGACGGAGAGACGACAATGACGATGATCTTCAAGACAGTGGCAGGTGACGGCGGGTTGGACTTCGTTCTGTCCGACGATACGGTCGATCGCTACGGGGATATCATCGTTGCAACCGGCTGGTTGCTGGCCAACTTCAAGAAGAACCCGATCGCGCTGTTCGGTCATTCGAACGGCTTTCCGATCGGAACATGGTCGAACCTGCGGATCGACGGCGGCAAGCTGATCGGGACGCTGAAGCTTGCGGCGCGCGGCACCAGCGCGCGCATCGACGAGCTGATCAGCCTGGTCGAGCAGGGCATCCTGCGGGCCGTGTCGGTCGGTTTCATTCCGATCAAATCGGAGCCGATCAATCCGGACCGGCCTTACGGGCCGCAGAAGTACACCAAGCAGGAGCTGCTCGAGACCTCGCTGGTCTCCGTTCCTGCGAACCCCGCGGCGCTCGCCTTGGCGAAGTCGCTGAACATTTCCGACGAAACCATGACCCTGGCCTTTGGCGAGCAAGCCGAAGTGAGGCGCAGGGACGTGTCTGCCACCGGCGAGCATGCCGTCTCATCTCATGCCACAAAGGCACCCCTGAACATGAAAACCCTTGCCCAGCGCATCGAGGATGCGCAGACCGAACTCACCACCAAGAAGGACGCGCTGACCGTCCTTCTCAACGTCGACGAACTCGATGCTGACGCGATCGACGAGCTCAATCAGCAGATCGAGAAGTCCGAGCGCACCCTGACCGTTCTCAAGGCATCCGAAGCCCGCATCGGCGCTGCCGCGGCAGGCGTCGTGAACAACGGCGTTGCCGCGCCTGCGATCGCGCGCCGTCCGCTCGGCGTGGCGCAGAAGGAGGTCAAGGGCCTTGATCTGATCACCCGCGGTGTCGTCGTCCGCGCGCTGGCCTTTTCGGAGCGCCGCTCGATCGGCGATGTTCTGAAGGAGCGCTATCCCGACCACGAGGCCACTGCGATCATCTGCAAGGCGGATCAGACCCTCGGCACCACCACCGTGTCCGGCTGGGCATCGGAGCTGGTGCAGACCGCCTACGGCGAGTTCGTCCAGGCGCTGACCGGCTACTCGATCTACCCGGCGCTGCGCGACAAGGGAATCGGCCTGTCGTTCGACCAGGCCGGCAACGTGACCATCCCGGGCCGCACCGCGGGCGGCGCCGGCGGCGGCTTTGTTGGTGAAGGCCAGCCGATCCGCGTCGGCCGCATCACCACGAACTCGATCAGCATGACGCCGCGGAAGATGGGCGTCATCATCCCGTTCTCGCGCGAACTGGGCAAGCGGTCGACGCCGGCGATCGAGGGGCTGATCCGTCAGGCCATCCTCGAGGACACCTCGGCGGTGCTCGATCCGCTGCTGCTCGATGCGGTGGCGGGCGATACCGTGCGTCCCGCGGGTCTGCTCAACGGCGTGTCGGCGGTTTCGACCGGATCCGGCGGCGGCGACTACCAGGCCGTGATCGAGGACTTCAAGGCGCTGCTGGCGCCGTTCGTTTCGGCGAATGCGGCGGACGGCATCACCGTGATCATGAACCCGACGCAGGGCCTCAACCTCGCGCTGATGCCGGGCCCGGTGGGGCAGCCGAACTGGTTCGCCGAGATCCAAAAGCGCATCAACATCGTCGAGTCGACCCATGCGACGGCGGGCCGGCTGATCGCGCTCCGCAGTGCCGACTTCGCAACTGCCCTCGGTGGCGAGCCGGAGTTCGACGTGTCCGAGCAGGCGACCATCCACATGGAAGACACGACCCCGCTGGAGATCGTCAGCGGTACCGGTCCGACGACGGCCGATCCCGTCCGCTCGCTCTGGCAGACCGCCAGCATCGGCGTCCGCATGCTCTGGGACATCTCCTGGAAGATGCGCCGCGCCGGCATGGTGCAGTGGATCAACGGCACCACCTGGTAACTCGCCGCTCGTCCTTCAGTATCGGGAAGCCCCGGCGCAGCGATGCGGCCGGGGCTTTCGTTTGTACATGGGTAGAGGGCTATTCCTCCGTACTGATGACGAAAGGTTAGAATCATGGCTCTGCGCAGGTATTCCGTCCCCGTGACCACCGCTGCCGATGGGAGCGCGACCGCTTATTCCCCTTGGCTTTCCGGCTATGTGCACGAGATCCACTACATCAAAACGGACTACGTCGATGGCGTCGACTTCACGATTACCTCGGAAGCGACCGGCGAGACCATCTGGGCACAGAGCGACGTGAACGCGGCCACCGTGAAAGCGCCGCGCCAGGCAACGCATTCGACCGCGGGCGTTGCCGCGCTTTATGCGGCCGCCGGCGTTGCCGTCAATGATCGCATCGCGCTCGGTCGCGATCGCATCAAGATCGTGTTGGCCCAAGGCGGAAACGCCAAGACCGGCACATTCATCATCCTGATGGCCGACTAGCCGTCGTTTACCGACGAATGAGCGGGAGCGCGCATCGTCGCGCTCCTTCGAACCGCAACAGGGAGCGGAGCGAATGCCCACCCAGATCTTGGCAACGAATTCGACAGCTGCGGACTCCGCTGACGTGGTGGTCGCCGCCGGCACGCCGCTCACCGTTTGCCTGAAGGATGCAGCAGGCGCTCTGGTCGGCGCCGGCGCCCGGGTCGATATCCTGCTGAAGGATGATGCCGGGCAATATTTCCTGGTCGATAGCCTCAGCGCGCAGAAGCTGGCAGTCGTCATCATGGGTGCCGGGACCTACAGGTTCAGCCGCCTGGCCGGCGTCTCTTGTGGCGTGTTCAGTGGCTAGAGTCACCCAGCCGCTGACGCGGCGGCTTACTCAGCGTCTCACGTCGCGACTGAACGCATCCACTGACCTTGGGGGAGCGCACAACACACGCCAATACCTACAGTCCTCCTTGAGCAGCGCAGGGCTTCTGACGGCGTTCGATTCCCTCTACCTTTTGGGCGGCGCTGACGCCACGCTTTCGCTCACGGACATCGCCAAACCGACCCGCGTGGCGACAGTAAGCGGAACGGTCCCGTTCGTCGCTAATCGCGGCTATACGCCCGATGGCGTGTCTGGCTTCATCGACACGCTGTTCAATCCTGCCGTCGATGGCGTGAACTTCACACAGAACAGCAACTGCCATCTGGATTATATTCTTACCGCGGTTGCAACGCCGGTCGGCGGCTGGGACTTTGGCCAGACCAACTACACGATTGGCCCATTTGGATCGGTGAAGACGCAAGACTTCTCACGAAATTCGTCCACCGCGTCCCTTTCGAAGTCGTTAGTTGCGCAGGCGGGCCTCTACGCCAGCAACCGCTTCGGCTCGCCCGGGTACGATACGACAGTCGAAGGCGGGACACTATTTTCTGGCGCCAAGACATCAACCGGCGCAAATATCTTCGTCTCCGGCTCCCAAGAGGCTCAGGGGTGGTGTACCGATGCGTCGTTCTACTACGTGGCAACGACTGCCGGTCTCTATAAGCGTGCTCTGGCTGACTGGTCGACTTCCGCAAGCAATCTGACGCCCTTCGCGAGCGTACCTGGCTCAAGCAACCACACTGGCGACATCGACATTTACAACGGCAATCTGTACGTTCCGAGTTGCAGTTGGAGCGGATCGTGCGGAGGCTCGAATACCAATTCGCGCATCAACCTTTATTCGGCGACCGATCTTAGCTTCGTGTCCTCGACTGCGATCAGTGAAATTCTATCCGGCCTCGCAATCGATAGTGTTCGCGGCCTCATCTATGGGGTCGACTACTGCGATCCGACGGTTTGCCACGTGTACGATTTGACGACACGGACCAAAATCCGCACTATCACTCTTGCGTCAATCCCGTTCCAGAACTTCCAAGGCGTGGCATATAACAACGACACGCTCTTTATGAGCTGCACAAATTCGACGTCGAACATCTACGTGCTTGCCTACGATCTGACCGGCAATTTTCTCTACGGCTTCAATCCAACTGATGCGGGCGCGGTTGGCAGCATCGAAGGTCTTAGCTTCTCGGGATCAAGCTGCGGCATCATGCTCGACAATCACACGACTACGGCCCAGGTCAACTTCTACACGCTGCCGACGCTGGGCACCAACAACTCCTTCACGCAAGCCAGCTCTGCCGTGAACTCGGAGACGTTTACTATCGGCAAGCGCAATGGAACGTCCGTCTTCACGAGCAACCAGCACTTCATCACAGGGATGGCTCGCGGCTTCACCCCCGCCGAGTTGAGGACAGTTCAGCAGATCTTCAAAAGGACGGCGCAAATGGCCGGCGCGGTCTAATTGACCCGCCGAAGCACGAGCAGATTGTCGTCCTGGACGCGGTGACCGTAGCGGCCGGGGTTCTCTGCAATGTGTTCGTCGATGGCCTTCACGACGCCGGGGAAGCTGGTCGAGTAGTCGTCGAACAAGAGCAGGCCGCCCACTTGGAGGAGATCGGCGTAGCCCTGAAGGTCGGCCTTCACCGCGTCGAAGGTGTGCTCTCCGTCGATATAGATCAGCCGAAACGAAGGGCTCAATGTCTTGATCTCCGCCCTGGCTTCGACGGATGACTTGGCATGCGCCGTCACGCGATCGGCAACGCCGGAAGACTTCATGTTGTGAAGGAAGTTCGGCAAAAGGTCAGAACGATCGGCCTTGCCGACGACATACAGGCTTTCGTTGCCGGGGTTGCCCTTGAAGGTGTCCACGGCATGGACGATGCCGGTCTCGGTATCCTTACAGGCTTGAGCAAGAAAGAGCGTTGAGCGGCCCTGCCATGATCCGATTTCGAGGATATCCCCGCCAAGGTGGGCAGTGGACAGCGCCATGTAGTACATGATCTGACCGCGCTTGAGGCTGACCATGCCGGGGATCGATACGGCTTTTTCGTACAGGTCGGTGATCTTTGCCGATCCGTCCGCAACGAAGCGTGACGTGTCTTCCAGGCGTTCTAGGCGCAAGCCGAGCTTCGCAGCCATCAGGACTATGTTGCGCCGGACGGTGGATTTGAGGCCCGTGTCGAACGGCGAGTATGTGTCGACCGCTGCTTTAACCATTTGTTTCCCCTGTTCTTCGCTCGGTGCTTTAGTACTATAAGGGCCGTCTCGCAACTGTAAGGCGCGCCATGGTTAAATCGTTCTTTTTGGTCGTATTCGATCGCGACAGCGGGCAGTGCTCAGTGGAAGGGCCGATGTCCGATGACAGCGCTTGGGTGGACGTGATCACCAAGGCTGCGGATAGCGGAAGGAATCTCAGGTGCTGGCAGGCGGCTGACGAAGGTGACAGAGCTAAGGTTGAGGATGGGCTAAAGCGGCTTTTCAGCTACGAGGTGCAGCCCCCCGGGTCGATTATAGCCCTCAGCACACATTGAGATTGTCGATCATTTGCGTAAGAGGCGCGATAGGATGATCCCTCACGAATGGGGTGCTGCACGCAGGACGGGTGGTGTGGCTTTTATTCGAGGAGCCACCGCCAACGTTCGCCGGGCCCCTTCCGGCAAACGCTCAACGAGTGCGGCTACGGCATAACAGACGGTGACCGTCACAATGAATCTAAGCAGCGCAAAATCCATTCCGGCATTTTTCAGAAGTATCTGCACGGGCTGATGCAAGAACATGATCATCAGCGAGTGCTTGCCGAAACGGGCCAAGGGCGCTGCCCACCAATGGGATTGCAGCATGAACGCAACTCCACAGACCCCGCCGCAGGCGAGTAGAGAGAGCGCTAAGGTTAAAGCTGGGATCCCGTAATAGCCCTCTTTCATGTTGTATGCGACGGCAGGAAACAGCGCGGGCGCTATCAACATAGCTAATCCGAATGCCCACCACGAACTGGGGCTCGCCAGTCGAGTCTTCAGAGCAAATCCGATCAGGACCAAGGGCACGGCATGCAAGACGACCTGCAGGCTAAGTGGCATAGTCGTTGTAATTTTGTAGCTCGCCAAAAGTGCAATCACGGACAAAACGTAAATAGGAGCGCGGCCGAGATACTTCATACCGCTGAACACCGTGAGTTGAGCCAGCATGAGAACAGGGACAAACCAGGCTGTGCTGAAGAAGCCACCTGGATCGCCTCCGGCAAGCTTGGTTGCTCCGAATGCGATTCCGACGAGCGCAAGATAGATCGCTGATGGTAACATGACACTTTGAAAACGGCGGACCAGAAAGGTTTTCAGGTCCATCGTGAACGAGAGAAATATGCCTGACAGGATGAAGAACAGAGGCATATGGAATAGGTAGAGAGGTGCAGCAATGCTTGCACCCAATATGTGCCCGCCAGCAACCGCTAAAATTCCGATCCCTTTTGCAATATCGATCCACTCAATTCTGTTTTCCATCGGTCTCAAAACCCTTGTCCTGACAATGCCGCCCGCAATACAGCGTACCCAGTCTTCACGAGGTGAACCGAGTCCCGGTTGAAGTTTTCGCACTGCTGTGGTGACCAGTTGCAGGTCAAGGCCTGCTCATCGACAGGAACAAATTTGGTGTTACTTCTCGCCCCCAGATCGATCGCTATCGCTTCGTTTGTTGCGCGCCGCTCGTCTGCCTTGAAGGAGAATGAAGCTCCCCGCGGCAGGACAGGAAACACGTAGATGATAGCTTGGGGCCAAGCTCGTTGAATGCTGTCGAGGACAGCCGCTATTCCGGCAGCAATGCCGCAAGGTGCTGCTGAAGGCTCTACGAAATTGTTGGTCCCTACAATCAAGATCACGCGCGACGGGGAAATAGCAGGTCGAGCTGTCTCGATCTGCCAAAGCATCTCTTGCGTGGTTTGTCCGCCTATGCCGAGGCCTGCCACCGAGAGGCCTGGAAAATCTCGAGCTGAGAGGCTTTGCCATGCGTGGGCAATTGAGTCGCCCATGAGGGCGACATCGAATGATCCCGTCATGGTCTGAAGCTGGCGGGCTCTTAAGAGTTTCGCGGGTGACTGTTCGATTACTGGAGTGGTCGATACAGCGAGCTGAGTTGCGTCGCATGTCGAGGCCTGGGCGGGTAAGGCCGAGCAATAGAATGCTGCTAGGATGGATCCTAAAAATCCGATGTGACGGGACATGGTACTTTCAGGACAATACTGCGCTGTGGCTCGCCAAATGAGAGTAGTTCGTTCTTGTACTTTGGCCTCGGCTCGCCGCGGTAGGGTTTTCGTCCCGCTCAGGAGGCGACGCACTCTTCACGGGATGGAGTTCCTCCAGCGGTTACGCCGAAGACGCGAAACAACTGCTCTAAGGCCATATCCGGCAGCAAAGCCGAGCGCGAACACCGAGAGAAGTACGATAAGACCGATCATCGCGCCCACTGAAAACCGAAAACCATTAACAATGGCCTCATTCTAGGTCCTTCAGCCCGCGCTGCAAGTTCGAGTTGATAGCTTGGTTTACTCCCCGTCAGGGGCGGTCAGCCGCATCATTTTAGTGAGGAAATCGAGATCCTGCCAATGTAGCGACGGAAACGCTGCAAAGGTTGGCTGGCAAAAAGCCTGTAGTCGCCATCCGAGGTGCCCTATATCGCCGGCAAATTCCTCTAGATCTTGCCCGGTCAATCGCCTCTCCGCACCGCGGTTGCTTACGCAGACTGCCAGGTCGCCTTGCTCCGGTCCAAGCTCAAGAGAGTAGCTACCGTGAATGAGATCGTTTCTAACGTCCTGCAGTCGCCTGATCTCGACCACTGCCACAACCATCATGATGGCGAGAACTGGATGATCTCGAAAGGAGAGACGAGCCTCCTTCTCGAGTCGCTTAACCTTCTCGGCTAGCGGAAGCGCCTTCCATTTTTCTCTCGATCGTGATGCTCTGATCAATGCACCAAGTAACTGTTCAAGCTCAGCCTCGAATAAGCCCCAGAGAACAAACGCCCGGCCTATTGCCAGAATGAAGCTCTGTGGCGCCGGAGGGAGTAGGCTCGGCCTTCGCAGGCTTGAGATGTTTCCCATCAGAACGAAATTGCCGCCCTCCATGCTAGCCCCCGCTTAGTCGTGCCCGGCATCACTTGCTTCCAATATCCTAGCTTTCACGGTGCGCTCCCGTCCACTCCCTCAGGGGGAACGGAGGGGAGTGCTCAATGTACTCCGCTGGCCGTACCTCTCGAGATCGCGCGCGTCACAGCCTCAAGACGGGCTGCGATGCCGCTCATCCGGCGTGCAATATCTTGAAGCGCTGCTATATCGGTCGGCCCGGCGGCACTGGCGAGATTGAGTTCGTTCTGCAGGTGCTGGAATTCTGCCTTGCACCGGTCCAGTTCGGTGAGAAGCATCGCGGATTCGTCCATTGATGAACGCCCCTTAATTGTAGAGCTACGGCCAATATAGGGTCAGTTCGACGGGGCTGTCTGCTGTCTTTTCGGGGGAGGGACGGGAGTAGATCGCGCGCGTCAAAGCCCCGGGGCGGCCTGCGTTGCCGCTCAGCCGGCGCGCCCTGCGCCGTTGGTCAAATAAACCGGCCACCACGAAATCCGCGCTGGCCTAACAAGGGAGTTCGATGATGCAGGATGTCTGGTACGTGCTCGAGGACGGCCGCACGGTCGATCCGAACGAATGCTCGACCGATGATGGCGGCGTGCTCCGCGATGCGAGCGGTGTCGCCGTCAAGATGCGATCACCGGGGGTGCCGCTCAGCCGCGGCGTCAATGCTGCGAAGGAGCGCGCCAAAGCGGAGCGCGCGGCTAAAGCCGGTGGGGATCCGAAGGGGGCTGCTGAAGCCAAAGCAAAGGCCGAGGCTGAGGCCAAAGCAAAGGCAGATGCTGAGCTTGCGGCCAAGGCAGCAAAAGACATGAAGCCCGGCGAGGGCGATCTCCAATACAAGACGCGCTAGGCGCGCCTGAGATCTCTGTCCGCATCACGGCTAAGCTTATGGGGCAGGACTACTCTCGAAAGGAAGACGCGTCATGAACGGCAATGTGAAGAATCTGTACCTGTTGCAGGACGGCACGCAGGCTGATCCGTCCCACTGCGAAATCGGCAAGGATGGCGTGCTGCGCCACCAGAACGGCCTCGCAGTCGCGATGGGTGAAGACGGAAAGCCGCAGACGATCGGCGGCGCCGCCGCGTCGGGTGGCAATGCAGCGGCTGCGGCAGCAGGGAAGCCCGCGGCGAAAGAGCCTGAACAGGAAGAGGTCAAGGAGACCGACCTTCCTGTGAATGAGTTCGGTCAGCAGCCGGCGGCTACTGGCGAGCCCGCCTAGCCAATGGCCAACTGGCTGACCAAAATGCTCCCTCGGTGGTCCAGAAAGTCCACCGAGGGGCAATATCGCCCTGGGCCGTACTTCCTGACGGACGGTTGGCTTTCCGCGTCCGCCGGCAAGTTCATGAACTGGTGGCAGATGGGGCACTCGGTCAGGCCCTATGGCGGCAGCAACGCCATGGTCGAGGCATGCGTGTCGGCCTATTCGCAGACGGTGGCGATGTGCCCGGGAGATCATTGGGCCGCCGAGCTTGATTCTGACGGTGTGGCGACCGGTGGCCGCGTATGCGTGCGCACTTCCGCGCTGTCGCGCATCATTCGCAAGCCGAACGATTACCAGTCGATGTCGGATCTGCTGCTCAACATGACCCGGCGGCTGTACGAAAAAGGCGAGGCGTTCGGGCTGGCGATCCGAAATGACAGGTTCGAGATCTCTGAGATTCACTGGATGCGGAACGGGCAGCCGTTCATCGCAGAAGATGGCTCGATTTTTTATGGGCTCGGCGGTAACGAGATCGTGGAGCGACGCTTCGATCTGTCGATGCCAATTCCCGCGCGCGACGTGCTGCACATTCGCCTGCACACTCCGATGCATCCGCTGAATGGCATCAGCCCCATCTTGGCGGCGGCGCTCGATCTGCAGCTCTCCGGAGCTGCACTGTCGCAGCAGGTGGCATTCTATCTCAATGGTGCCAGGCCCAGCATCATGCTGGAGACGGACCAAAAGCTCGAGAAGAAGGAAGCGGATGAACTGCGCCAGCGCTGGGATGCCCAGACGAAGGGCGATAACGCCGGCGGCACGCCGATCCTGAGCTGGGGCCTGAAGGCCAAGGAGATCCAGTTTCGCGCAGGCGACGGCCAACTGGCCGATATGCTGAAGATGTCGGATCAGGCCGTCGCGCTGGCGTTCCGGACGCCTTTGCAAATTCTCGGCATCGGCGGCACACCGTTCGCGTCCACGGAAGCGTTGATGTCGTCCTGGAAAGCGACGGGCCTCGGCTTCTGCCTCAACCATATCGAGGAAGCATTCGGGCAATTGTTCCGCCTTCGGGGCTTCCCGGACGAATACCTCGAGTTCGATACCAACGCGATGATGCGGTCGTCCTTCAAGGAACTGATCGACGCGTTGTCGAGCGGAACGCGGCGCTTGATGCGGATCAACGAAGGCCGACGCTTCCTTGATCTGCCGGCCGTCCCTGGCGGCGATCAGATCCTGGTGCAGCAGCAGGACATCCCGCTGAGTATGGCGGGCCAGCTTCAGACCCAGGCGCCGGCGCCCGCAAACGATGCTGGCTCTAACCAGCCGACTGATGGTGATGCAGCCGATGCTGCGAAGGCCGTTTCGATCTTCAGGAAGGGGCGCAAACGTGCAGCAATCGGCCCTTGAGGCTCTTGCGGGCGAGCTCGGCGAGGTTGCCGGTGCGATCGAGCGAGACGCGAAGCTTCGTATTGACGCGCTGCTGGCGGATCTCGGCCGGCGGGACGCGGAGCGCGAGTTGCGCGTTGTGCAGCTGGAGCGTCGGCTCGAGGAGCGGCTTTCCTCGTTGAAGGATGGCGCACCTGGGCGGCCGGCCACGGCGGAAGAGATCGCGCCCGTCGTCGCCGCCGAGGTTGCCCGGCACGTCGCAGCAATGCCGCCGGCGGAGCCGGGCAGGAGTGTGTCGATCGACGACGTGCGGCCGCTGTTGCAGGAAATGGTCGCCGCGTTGCCGCCCGCACAGCCAGGCAAGAGCGTTTCTGCCGAGGATGTGGCACCCATGATCGCGGCCGAGGTCGCCCGCCAGTTGGCGGCGCTGCCCGCTGCGGAGCCCGGCAAGAGCGTGACGGTCGAGGACGTGGCGCCGCTGATCGAGACGGAAGTGGCGCGGCAGGTGGCGTTGCTGCCGCCGGCAGAGGCCGGCAAGAGCGTCACCGTCGAGGAACTGACGCCCTTGCTGCAGCAGATGGTCGACGCACTGCCGCCGGCCGAGGCCGGCAAAAGCATCACGGTCGACGACGTCGCGCCACTGATCGGAGAAGAAGTCGCCCGCCAGGTGGCGTCGCTTCCGCCTGCGGAGCCCGGCAAGAGCGTCACGGTCGAGGACGTGGCGCCCTTGATCGAGACGGAAGTGGCGCGCCAGGTGGCGCTGCTGCCGCCGGCCGAGGCCGGCAAAAGCGTCACGGTCGACGACGTCGCGCCTCTGGTCGGAGAAGAAGTGGCGCGCCAGGTGGCGCTGCTGCCGCCCGCAGAGCCGGGCAAGAGCGTGACGGTCGAGGACGTCGCGCCCTTGATCGAGACGGAAGTGGCGCGCCAGGTAGCGCTACTGCCGCCCGCAGAGGCCGGCAAAAGCGTCACGGTCGATGATGTCGCGCCGCTGATCGCCGAGGAAGTCGAGCGCGCCGTGGCGGCACTGCCGCCGGCCGAGCGCGGTCCGCGTGGCGAGGCGGGGCCGGAGGGCAAGCTTCCCGTGGTCAAGGCATGGGAAGACCGGGTGCATTACGAAGGCGAGGTCGTGACGCATGAGGGGGCGACCTGGCAGGCCTCGAAGGATACTGGGCGGTCACCGCCGGACGCCGACTGGCTATGCATCGCCAGCGCGGGCGCCGATGGCGTCTCGCCCTCGGTCGAGGGCACCTTCGATCCGGAGCGGAAGGACTATCGCCGCCTCAGCATCGTCGCGCTCAACGGCGGATCGTTCGTGGCCAGGCGGGATGACCCGGGCCCGTGTCCGGGAGAGGGCTGGCAGCTGCTGGCGTCCGTCGGCAAGCGTGGCCAGGCGGGCGAACGTGGACCGGCAGGGGTCGGTGCCCGCGGGCCGGCAGGACCTGCCGTGACGTCGCTCGATGTTGCGGAAGACGGGGTCGTGACGCTGGCCAACGCCGACGGCTCAACCGTCCGCCTCGACCTCTATCCGCTGCTCTCTAAACTGTCGGGCTGACCCATGTTCCAGGTGACACAGCCCGCCGGCGATCTCAATCTGCTGACGATCGAAGAGCTCCGCGTCGCGGTAGGACTCGCGTCTGACGACCATGCGCAGGACGAAAAGCTTGAGGTCCTCGGCAAGCGCGTGTCGGCGATGATCACCTCGGCCTGCATGGTGGTGAAGGATGGTGTGCATCCGCCGACCCTGCTGCTCGAGGGATGCCTCGAGTCCTGGCGGCTGACATGCGCGCAGCAAGGCCTGTATTTGTCGCGGCGGCCGATCTTCCAGATGGTGTCCGTGACGGTCGGAACATCGGTTCTGGCGCAGGATATCGATTACGAGGTGGACGCGGCCTCCGGAAAACTCATCCGCCTTTGCGGCGACAATGAAACGTGGTGGGCGTCCGGCCGAACGGTCGTCGAGTATGACGCCGGCTATGACACGGTGCCGGACGATCTGAAGGCGATCGCGGCGCAGCTTGCCGGCGGTTATTGGGCCGACGACGGCGTCGACCCGATGGAAAAGAGCCTTTCGATTCCCGATGTGGTCTCGATCGAGCGCTGGGTCGATGCTGGCGCCGATTCACAGATGCCGGCCGACATCCTGCAGCGGCTGATCGATGGCGGTTATGTCAACCGCAACATGGTTCTCTGATGTCATTGGCCGAACGAATCCGCGCGCGATATCGGCGCGAATTGCAGAAGTTCGAAATGATTACGGTCCGTCGGTACCACGGCTCAGGATCGCCGCGGCCGAAGCTTGAGCGCACCACATGGGGGCGGGAGCTCTCCTACCAGCCAGAAGAAATCGTAGGGGCTATCCTTCAAGGCGACTGGAAGATCATCCTGCTTGCGGAGGATCTTGAGACGGGCGCCGTCACCCTGCCTCTGCTCAACTCGGACAAGCTCGCTGTTCGCGGCAAGGAGCTCACCATCGCCGGGATCGACGACAAGACGCGTCGCGTCGGCGGCGTTCTATGTGCCTACGAGCTTCAGGTGCGCGGATGAGCGTCACGGCCGATGAAGCACTCACCGCCATCAAGGCGCGGGTTACGGGGCTTGCGTTTCCAGTCTATTGGCAGGGTGATGACGCCCCAACCTTGCCGGATGATCCGTCGCCCTTCGCATTCGTTGTGTTCAGCAATGACGGATCAGGGCGCGGCCCTGTCGCGTTCGGCGGCGGCGCGGGGCGCAATCTGTATCGCAATCAGGGCGTGATCGAGGCCTATACGTTCTCGCCGATCGGCTCGGAGGTCGGCGCCGAGAATGTGATGCGGCGCGCAGAGACCATCGCCACTCTGCTGCGCAGCTGGCGGACCTCGGAGATATCCTTCACGTCCGCCGACGTGATCTATGTCGGAAATGGCAGCAAGATTTCGGTGCCGGGCTTGTCGCCTTCGCCCGTGAATAATTACCAGTGCGCCGTTGCCGAGTGCGCGTTCCACTTCGACCAGATCGGCTAAGGCCGTAACCCCCCGCTGCGTCGTGGTGGCGCCGCATTCCACTGATGGAGATTTGCCATGCCGCTCGCAGAAGGCGTAAGTGCTCGCGTTACGCTGAAGGAATACGCCACCGGCGTGATCTCTTCGAACTCGCAGCCGGTGTCGAGCGTCGATCCGGCAGCGTCCGGCGGCCAGATTCTTCGGCGCGTCAGCAGCACGCTGAAGCTCGGGAAGGACACCTATACGTCGAACGAGGTGGCGTCCCATCGGCAGATCACCGATTTTCGTCATGGCGTGAAGCGCGTCACCGGCGGTCCGGTTGCGGGCGAATTCAGTCCCGGTACTTATTGGAAGCCCTTCGGTGCGGTGTTGCGTGCGACGGCTGCCGTTGCCGTAACTGGCGATCAGACGGATTTCACATCCGTTTTGGCGGACAACACCACGTCGAAATTTACCTTCGCTGCCGGCGACCCGGTCGCGAAGGGCTTCCGGATCGGGAGCATCATGCGCTTCACCAACATGTCGGACACGGACAACAACGCCAAGAATTTCCTGATCCTGTCGTTCGGCGGAACGTCGAATCGGGATGTGACGGTGTTTCCGGCGCCGGACACCATGACGGCCGACACAAGCTTCACCGTCGGCGAGGTCGGTCAGTCCGTCTATATGCCGACGTCCAACCATGTCTCGCGCAAATTCGCGATCGAGCATTACTTCGCGGACATCGATATTGCGCGCCTGTTCACGGAAGTCCGCTTCGACGGCTTCAACCTTCAGCTTCCCGCGACCGGTATTTCGACAATCGACTTCACCGGCATGGGACGTGACATGGAGGTATACACAGCTGGCGCGGCGCCGTTCTTCACCTCGCCGACGGCTGAAACGACAACGGGCCTCGCCGCGGCCGTCAACGGCGCACTGTTCTTCCAGGGCACGCGGGTTGGGGTCTGCACCGGCCTCAATATCAAGGCGGCCCTCGGTGCATCATCCGAAGGCGTGGTCGGTCAGAACTATGTGCCGGAAGTCTTCCTGGGCCGCCTCAATGTGACGGGTCAGGCGACCATCATGCTGGAGGATGCGACCTTCATCAATTATTTCAAGGATGAGACCGAAGTGTCGCTGCTCTCATTCCTCACGTCGAACAACAACCCGAACTCGCCTGCCGCCAGCTTCTATCTCCCGCGGATCAAGCTTGGCGATGCGGATTCACCCCTCCAGGGCGAGGCCGGCATCATCCAGACCTGCCCCTTCCAGGCATTGATGGGCACGTCGTCCAGCAATGGCAATATCGCGACGACCATTCGCATCCACGACACCGAGGCGACCTGAGGTCGCTTGAGATCTGATCCGTTCCCCGCCGCACACGGGGATCCTCGCACGGGCTGGCCGCAGTGATGCGCCCTGACCGGGCGGTGACGTCACCGGACGGCCTCGCTGGCGGGCGAGGCCGTTCACCCTTCCGCCAAAGGAAATAGAGACCATGAATAAATTTGCTTCCCTCGCCGCCGACGTGTCCAAGCCGTTTCGGGTCGAGCTGATCGATCCTGTGACCGAGGAGGTCATCCGGGACAAGTCTGGCAGTGTTGCCTATATCGACGTCTGGTCGACGGACGGTCCGCAGGCGCGCGAGCACGGGAAGAGCAAGCGCAAGGAGCTCAACCTAAGGATCAAGCAGTCGCGCAATGGCAAGGTCGAGCCGAACGACCAGCTGGAAGAGAATATTGCGCTGGTCGCGACGCTGACGAATTCCTGGTATCTCGTCGACCGCGTAACCGGTGAACCGATCGATGTCACGTGCACGCCTGAAAATGCTGCGGATCTCTATTCGCCGCCCGGCATGGGCTGGATCTTCCAACAGGTATTCGTCGAAGCGTCGAGCACGGCAAATTTTTTGCCGAAGCCGTTGAAGCCCTCTGTGCGTACGCCGAGCCAATCTGGCGGGCCGGCCGAAAGCTAGATGACCTCGGCACGGAGGGTGATCACGCGGCATCGGCGGCTCGGCAGTTAGCCGCACTGGGAAAGTCCGTAGCCGCCAAGCAGGCAGACCCTGATCTTCCGCCCTTTCCCTGGGTGCTGGAGTATCTCTGGGAACTATTCGGCGAGTTTTCGATGGGACTTGCGTCGAACGGGATGGGGCCGGTGATGGCTTCGTGGCGGGATGTTCAGGATTGGTGCGCGGCAATGTGTCTCGACCTCGAGCCTTGGGAAAAGAAGGTGCTGATCAAACTCGCGAACCATCGTGCCGCGATCATGTCTGAAGAAAAACCGAAGGCCACCAGCAAGTGAAGATGGCGTTCGACGATGATGACCCGCCCGGTACCGAGCTGATGGTACTTACCGATCAGCGTTCGCCGGTCTCGATCGGCAGGGCGGTGGCCGAGTTCGTGGCGCGGGAAATCGCGACCGTCGATGCCGAGATGGTGGTTCGGTTTGGCTATGCGGTGGCGAAATCTGTGCTGGTCGATGGCCGCAAGGATGTTGCGCTCTACAACGTCAAGCCGGACGACGGCGAGATCGTTGCCGAATGGGAGAACATGCTCCCGATCGTGCTGGTCTGGATCGCAAAGACGCTGGACGAGCGGTCGCCGCGAGCATCCGGCGAATACCAGCGCGAGCATCGGGTGCTTGCCGACGGTGTCGAGATCGATGTGACGGGTGAGATCCCGCCGGCGAAGGAATTCATCTTCTTCAACACGACCCCGTACAGCCGGCGGATCGAGATCGGCAAGACCAAGGCCGGGCGGGATTTCGTCGTTCAAGTGCAGCCGCGGATCTACGAGCGGACTGCCAAGGATGCTGCGGCGCGCTTCGGCAACGTGGCGCGCATCACGTCAGAATTCGTCATTCCGCCGAATGCAACGACGCTGCAGCACGATCAGCCGACGCGGTCGTTTACCGGTGGCAGGCGCCGCGTCAGCCGTCGTATTCGTTCGGATCGCCGGAGAGGTAGCGAAGTGACCGTGCCTGCCATCATCGTGAGGGTTTCCTGACCATGGCTACGTCGTCCGAAGCGGTTCGCCGGCTGTCCTACAAGGTGGACTCTGACGATGCGGTTCGTCGCATCGGCAATGTCACAGCGGCGCAGAAGGGCGTTACCGCGGCGTTGAACGAGGGCTCGGCGGCCACCGACATCAACGAGGCGCGGACCGCGAAACTGCAGTCTCGCTATGACGAGCTGGTGAAACAGCAGCGCAGTTACCAGTCGATCGCCATCAATCAGGCCGCGGCTGTGGCGAGCTCAACGCTTGCAATGACCGCGGCGAACGACAATTACGCGCAGTCCCACTCGCATCTGTCCGACGTGTTGCGGGTCGGCACCAAGGCCGCGATCGACCACGCGGCTTCCTGGCTCGCGACGGTCGGCGCCGTTGGGGCCGGCTTGCTCGTGCTTGGTGGGGTGCTGGGGGTGCTCGGTCCGATCATCCTGACCTACAAGCTGGTCAAGGACGCAATCGGACTTGCAGCCGAAGCCTGGCAGCTCAGCGGCGAGAAGTTGGAAGAGTGGCGCCAGATCGCGAACAATGCCGCGAAGGTTGATCTCTCGCCGGAGTTCTTCCAGCGCCTCTCGAAGGGCGCCGAAGGTCTCAGCGTCAAGGTCGACGACCTCACGAAGTCGCTGCAAGCCCTGAAGAGTTCGTCGGCCGACACGCTCGGGGGCAGTGCCCTCGACAAGAAAGTGGGTGCGCTGGAGGACGCTGGAAACTTCAACAACAATCCGGGATCCGGTCAGCTTCAGCAGGCCAACACGAACGAGGAGCGCTACAGGGCGGTCGCGGCGATCATCCACCAGGCCATGCTGGATGGCGAACGCCTCGCGGCGATCGATTTGGCCAATACTGCCTTTGGGTCCGATGTTGCCGATCAACTTAGGACGGACTCCGAGTACCTCGACAAGATCTTGGCTGCAGCGGACAAGGTCAGCCAGACGCAGCTGGTGTCGGACGCTGATATCGGCCGTGCGCTCGAGATGCAGCGGCGCTGGGACGAGGCCGTAAAGATCCTCGAGCAGCGCTGGCATCCGATCCAGGACTTGCTGACGCAGGGCGGCATCGCGCTGCGATCGACGTGGGTCGATATCGTCTTCAATATCGCGCAGGCGGTCGACTACGTGGTCAAGCTGGCGGAAAAGATCCCGACGATCCAGATGCCGGAGTGGATGAAGACGGGATGGAAGGCCGGCGTGACCGCGGCGGCGAGCGCCGTCACCGGTCCCATCGGCGGCGCAGCCGTCGGCTATGCAACGGGTCTTTATGGATCATCCGGTAACGACGGTGCGAAGTCTTCGACGGACGCCTACAGCAATGCCGTCGACCGGCTGCGTTCGGGGCTTCAAAACCAGAACGCCGTCCAGCAGGCCGTCAACCAAACCACAACGATTGCCAACAAGGTTCTGGGCGACAACAGCCGTACGATCGATACCGCGACGAAGGCGGCTAGCGATCAGAAAGATGCGCTCGAACGTGCCATCGAGTCGATCGAGAAGCATACCGCGACGACGGCGGCCCAGGCGCAGACCATCGATCAGACCGTCGGCGAGCAGGCCAGGGCAAAGACGATGGCTGAGCTGTTGTCGGCCGCTCAACGCGCCGGCATCAAAGACGTGTCGGAATATGCTACGCAGTTCAAGGACTTGTCCGATCGCGCCGCCGCTGCGGCTCAGTCACTCG
The DNA here is from genome assembly GCF_055807635.1 of Bradyrhizobium sp. Kon56. Taxonomy (NCBI): domain Bacteria; kingdom Pseudomonadati; phylum Pseudomonadota; class Alphaproteobacteria; order Hyphomicrobiales; family Nitrobacteraceae; genus Bradyrhizobium; species Bradyrhizobium sp. Kon56. The sequence continues at coordinate 291,044 of NZ_JBVVOU010000007.1, forward strand.
GCCTCGCGCGGGTGCAGTCTCAGATCAAATTCGGTCGCGACACGGCTCTACTTTCTTCTGATGACGTCGCGATCGCGCAGCAGCTCAAGAGCATCTATCCGGATGTGGCGACCGCACTGGGTAGCGTCGAGGCATCTGCGCTGCGGACCAACCAGGCCCTATCCGGGATATCGTCGTCATTGTCGAGCAATCTGACATCGGGACTTACCGATATCGCCATGGGGACCAAGAGCGTCAAGCAGGGCTTCTCCGACATGACGATGTCGATCATCCGGGACATCGAGCAGATGATCATCAAGCTCTACGTCGTCGGACCGTTGATGCAATCGCTTCAGGGCGGGTTGTCGGGCCTCGGTGGCTTGGGTGGCATTTTTGGCCCATCTTCCGGCGCCGCGGCCCAAGCCGCGTCGGCGAGTACCCTGGCGAGCAATACGGGCGGCGCGTTCTTCGGGCCCGGTTTCCATTCCGGTGGCATCGTCGGTGCCGAGCCATCGTTCATGCGCATGGTGAGTTCGTCTCATTTTTCTGATGCAGCGCGCTTCCACACCGGCGGCATTGCCGGCGATGAAGTTCCAATCATTGCCAAGCGCGGTGAGGGAGTGTTCACGCCCGGCCAGATGGCGGCGATGGGCGGCGGAGGCAACAACCCAAGCGTCCAGGTCAATGTCAACGTCGACAATTCGAGTGGTTCAGACGTCCAGGTCCAGCAGCAGAAGAACGAATCCGGCGGTGTCGATCTCAACGTCATGGTGCGGAAGGCCGTCGACAGCAACATCGCCAGCGGCGCCCATGACAGTTCGCTCGGCGGCCGGTTCGCCGTCAAGCCCTCGACGATCAGGCGCTAGGCCATGTCGACCGCAGCATGGCCCGCCGGCGTCTCGCAATTGGCGCAGGCCGGCTCCTTCAAACAGACGCCCGATCGCAATGTCTCGAGCTTCAAGCCTGATCGCGGCACGCCGCTGGAGCACCGCGCGACCTCGGTCTCGTCCGATCAGGTCCAGTTTGCGACGGAGATGATCTATGGAGATTATCAGACGCTGTTGTCGTTCTACCGCGACACTTTGAAGGATGGCGTGCTGCCGTTCACGCGCAAGCATCCCTATGACATCGGCGGCGCCGATCTGACCTTCAAGTTCATGGCTGAGCCTGTGTTTTCCGACATCGCCAATATGGTGGATCTCGGAACCGTGTCGCTGTCGCTGCGCCGTCTGCCGTGATCGTTTTTCGCCGACTGTCTGACATCATCCAAGGGGAGCCGCGCCTGCCATGAGCAAGAGCGACACGTTCGAGAACGACCTTCTCAAGTTGATTTTTAACGCCACGGCGATCGCCAACATCGCCGACAACGCAGCGAGCTCGCCGTTGGCGAGTCTTTACGTCGCGCTCCACACCGCCGATCCCGGCGATGCCGGGACCCAATCGACCAGCGAATGCACCTATACGAGCTATGCCCGTGTCGCGGTGGCACGAACGACCGGCGGCTGGACCGCATCGACCGCGGGTTCGACCAGTCCGGCCGCGAACGTCGATTTTCCGGCCTGCACCGGCGGCAGCAACACGGCAACTCACTTCTCGGTCGGCGTCGCCTCGGGCGGCGCCACCAAGATCCTCTATTCCGGCACGCTGACGCCGAACATCTCGATCTCCAACGGCGTCACCCCGCGGCTGTCGACCGCGTCGACGATCACGGAGGATTAGCACCATGCCGATCGTTGAAGCCATCGGATCGGCCTCCGGCATGCGGGCAGGGAAGGCCGTCTCGTTGAAGATTCAGCAGGCCATGGCGTTCGCCGCCGCCGAATGCCAGGCCGAGGGCGTCACGGATCCGGACGTGATCCGCGAGCGCATGCTGGCGGCGCGCCATGCGGTCAAGGATGCGATTGCCGCTGCGCGGGCGGCCAACGCGGCCAGGGATTGATCGGTCATGGCAAGGGGCAATCGCGCCAAGATGACTGTCTCGGGAACACCCGGGACGGGTTCCGTCACGCTGGGCGCAGCCTATTCCAACGCGTGGCTGACGATCGCCGAGGCCGGTATCGTGGACGGGGCCGGGATCACGTGCCTTCTTGAAGAAGGCACGGATTTTGAGCTGACGCGCTGCACCTATACGTCATCCGGCACGTCGCTGGCCCGCAACACCGTCATCGTTTCCAAGAGCGGCGGCACCAAGGGCACATCAAAATTATCGCTGACGTCGGCGGCCCGGGTGACGCTGGTTGCGGCCGCCGAAGATAGTCGCGAACTGCTTGTCGCGGCCCGCAGTTACTACGTGCGATCGGATGGCAGTGATTCCAATTCGGGTCTCGCCAATACATCCGGGGCGGCATTCCTGACGCTGCAGAAGGCGCTCGACACGGTGTTCGGCAAGCTGGATCTCGGCGGCCAGAATGTCACGATCAATCTTGCCGATGCAACCTACACGACGTCGGGATCCACAACGGTGACAGGCGCGCAGGTCGGGGCGGGCACGATCTCGATCATCGGCAACACCACGACGCCCGCCAACGTCATCCTGAATTCGACCGGCGACAACACCCTGGTATTTGACGGCAACGGCGCCATCAGCATCGACGGCTGCGAGATCCGCAGCAGCACGGCTTACGGCCTCAAGGCGATCAACGGCTTCAAGGTCGCCATCGGCAACAATGTCCGCGCCGGCGCCTGCAGCGCGGCGCAGTTCTTTGCCCAGATTTTCGGCCGTCTCATCTTTGGCACCGCGGTCAGCGTGGTGGGCGCTGCGGCCAGCTTCGTGCGGTGCGCGGACCATTCCTATGCAGTTCTCAGCGGCATGACCGTGACGATTACCGGGACGCCTGCTTTCGGTGCGGCCTTCTACGTCACAACCGGCATCGCCAAGATCGCTGCGGCCAGCGTCACTTACTCCGGCAGCGCGACCGGCACGCGCTATCTCGTTGACCAGAACTCGGTCCTCGATGCCGGCGGCGCCGCGGCATCGATACCGGGCAATGCCACAACGGCGCCGACGACCGGCGGCCAGGCGATCTAGTCCATGTTGGGGTTTGGTGCATTCGGCGAGGTTGCGTTTGCCGATTCCGGCGACGGCGTCGTCTCGGCTGTCGGCGTCTCGGCGGGGGCGGGAAGTGCTGCCGGCGTCGGGGCATCGATCGCGGCGGCCACTGGCGCATCGGCCGGCACATCGGTGCTATCTGGCACCGGCAGGTCAACGGCCGCGGGCGCGGGGGCGGCTGCAGGCGTTTCTAGCTCGTCGGTGGTCGCAACCGCCATCACGCCCACCGCGGGTGCTGCTGCTGGTGTCGGCGCCGCGGCCGGGACCGGCCGGTCGTTCTTTGCTTCGATTGGCCAGTCATCGGGCATCGGAGCTGCTGCAGGTCCGGGGCGCTCAACAGCGGCAGCGATCGGCGCTGCGGCCGGCATGGCGGTTATCAACGGCCGCGGTGCCCGCATCTTCAACCGCCTGTCGGCGGCGTTCCGCAATGAGGTTGAGGCGCAGCAGTCCGCCGAGGTCGCGCTGGTATTTGCCACCATCACCCATCCCGAATTGTTGACGCCGATCCGGGTGGTGAGCGAAGACGACAAGGGCTACTCGATCGCCAACGGCAAGGTCGTCAACTACCGCTATGGCGGCGAGCTCTATTACGGCTGCCCGTTTGCGATCCAGCTGGTCACCGACAACGATCGAGCGCCGCAGGCGCAGGTGACGTTGCCGGATGTGGAGCAGCGTGTCGGCCTCGAAGTGCTGCCGCTGATCGATAGCCCGAAGATCAAGATCGAGGTGCTGGCGCTGTCGGACTTCTCCGACGCGCTCGATGCCGACAACGCGCGCAACCCGATCGGAACGCCGACCGTGGAATATGCCGCCGATCACCTTTACCTGGCCAATGTCACCGGAGACCAGATGTCGGTTCAGGGGCAATTGACCGGGCTGGATTACTCGGCGGAGCCATGGCCGAAGATCCGCACCACGCAGGATCGGTTGCCGGGGCTTTATCTATGACCGGCATTCCGCGCTGGACTGAGGCCTATAACGGCATCCCCTTCGTCGCCAGTGGCTTCGATCGCGCCGGCTGCCATTGCTGGGGGTTGGTGCGCCTGGTGCTGGGCGAGCAGCGTGAGCTTTGGCTGCCGACCTATGGCGAGATCTCCGCGCGCGAGCTCGCGGCGGTCGCCCGCACCTTGCGCGCCGAGAAGCAGGCCAAGGTCTGGTCGATGGTCGAGGCCTGGCAGCCGTTCGATGTGGTGCTGATGGCTGGACGTCTCGGCGCCGGTGGCCGCCGCACTGAGCTGCATTGCGGCGTCGTCGTATCCGGCGATCACATTCTGCACGTCGAGGAGACGACAGCGGCAGTCTGCGTTCGCCGCGATCATGCCAGCGTCAAGTTCCGCATTCTCGAAACCTATCGCCACGCGAGCCTTGCATGACGACATCCGCGATTCCGGTCATCTATCGCGATCGGCCCTTCAGCGATCGCGCGGTCCGGCGCGTCGTGCTGCCGGGTGTGACGCTGGCAGAGATCGTGGCGACCACGGATGGCCTGCCGCGTGGTTTTGCGCAGTTTGGAATTGTCTGCGTCAATGGTGAGGAGGTGCCGCGGGAGTGCTGGCTTCGGGTGCGGCCGCGGTATGCCGCCGGCCGTGAGATCCTGGTGACGTTGCACGTACCGATGCAGGGCGGCGGCGGCGGGGGTGCCAAGGCCGCGCTGCGTATCGCTGCGCTGATTGCGATTGTGGTGGCTGCCGCTTATGCGGGGCCGCTCGCGGCTGGCGCGCTTGGCTTCACCGCAGGCACGGTGGGATTTGCGGCGGCGAGCGCGCTGACATCGGCGGCGATCTCGGTCGGTGGCTCGCTGGCCATCGCAGCTTTGACTCCTCCGCCGTCGCTCAACAGCACGCAAGCGAGCGATGCTCCGTCCGGCACCAATCCTGGCACGGCGTCGCTGTCCGGAAATCTGCTGTCGCCCGGCGCCGGGGTTCCGCGCGTCGTCGGCACCATGCGCGTCTTCCCGCCGCTCGGCTGCAATCCTCTGATCGAGCTCGTTGGTGATGACGAGTACGTCGAGGGCGTATTCGTGCTCGCCGGTCCGCACGCCATCAGCGCGATGCAGAGCGACGGGCTCGACGTCGGGACGCTGGATGATTTCCAGACCGAGGTATCCGAAGGGCTCCCGGCGTCGGAGCGGGTTGCGCTCGTCCAGCGCTACAGCAAGACGGATAGTCCTTCGATCACGCTGTCGAATTACGTCGTCGACAAGGATGATGCCGGCGTTCTCGACAACCAGAGTCTGCCCGAGACCTGCATCCCGACATGGCACCGCGTCATCAGCCGCAAATCGCCCGACGAAATCTGGCTCACCTTGACCTGGACCGAGGGGCTGATGGTCGACGACGCACCCGGCGTGGTCCGTGGTTGCCCGGTCCGTTTCCGGATGCGGCAGCGTGGCACCACCAGCTGGATCAATGGCCCTGAAATCCATATGTCCCATGGCTCGACGTCAGCGTTCAAGAAGGTGCTGAAGCTGATGTTTCAACCAACGCCGAGCGTCATGCCGATCCCGGCGAGCGATAATGCGCCATATTTGGCCTACCGCGGCGTTCCCGGCCAAAGCGTCCTGTTGCCCACGACGACGGGCTGGACGGCCGACTCCTATTTCTCGACTGGGTCCGGTGACGACTACCTGTCGTCCGGGAATGTCGCAACTTCTGGCGTTCGCAACATCGCGTTGTTCGGAGACCGGGTCGAGGTCTATCTGTCCGGCAGCCAGTTTCCGGTTGGGCAGTGGGAAATCGAGGTGATCAAGGGCTACGGCTACAACACCACCATCTTCAACACCACGACCTACAACCTGAATTCCAAGGTGCACGATCTGTTCGGCTATTTCGTCAATACCGACAACGGCAACAAGCTGTCGACGCCGTCCGGCACGGCGAATTTGCACAACACCTGCGTCATCCAGCGCCTTGCCAGCATCTACAATCGCCATCCGATCCAGTCGCAGGATTTCGCGCATGTCGCGGTACGCGCCAAGAACCGCCAGATCGGACAATTTTCCGTGCTCGCCAACGGCTACGTTAATGATTGGGACGGCACGAGCTGGTCCGAACTGTCGCTGACCGACAATCCGGCCGCGCATTACCGTGACGTGCTGGTCAACCCCGCGCTGAACGCGCGGCCGTTGCCTGAAGAGATGCTCGACGTTGCCGATCTGCTGGCCTGGCGCTCGATGGGCTACACGGTCAATGCCGTCTGCGAGGGTAAGAACGCGGTCGACGTGCTGACGATGATCGCAGCATCCGGGTATGCACGGCCGCGGCAGAGCGAGAGATGGGGCATCATTCTCGATCGCGACCGCTCGGCCGATGGGCCGGTTCAGACCTTCTCACCGCGCAACATGAGCGGCTTTCAGTGGACCAAGGCCTTTGCGCAGCGGCCGGACGGCTTCCGGGCGCGGTTCTCGGACGTCGACAATGACTACCAGGAGAACGAGATCGTCGTGCTCGATCCGCTCGCGACCGTCGACAACGGTCGCTATGAGGACATCCGCTATGATGGCCTGGTTGCGGCCGCCGACATCACCGCGCGAGCGAAATTTGATCTGGGCAATTTGCGTTTTCGCATGAACTTCTACAAAGGCACCACCAATCGCCAGCATCTCGTCATCCGCCGCGGCGACCTGGTCGGCGTGTCCTATGACGTGATCGCGCGCAATGCCGGCAGCGCCTACATCAAGGCCATCGTGACCGATGGCGGCGGCAACGTGACCGGCCTCGTGCTCGACGGCACCGTGCCGCTCGGCGGGGACGACGCCTTCAGCGATTTTGATGCAGCCTTCTCCTCCTATCACGACGCGTTTTCCGGGGAGCGAACCGGCTGCGCCATTCGCCTGCGCACGCAGTCCGTGCTGGTGGCCGAGATCACGGGCCTCTCCCCGGAGACGGCGCAAGTCGATTTCGCCGTGCCTTTTGTCGATCCGGGACCGAGCGCGCTCGCCGCCGGCGCGCTGGTCGTGTTCGGGCCGCTCGGCCAGGAATACAAGCGGATGATCGTCTATGACGTCACGCCGAAGTCCGAGATGACGGCCGACATCACCTTCGTCGACGAAGCGCCGCAGCTGTTTGCGGCTTAAGGGATCGCTCCATCATGACTGCTACGCTGCGCGGCGTGCCTGCCGTCGACAATGGCGGCACGCCGCCCTTCGACGCGATCGACTGGCAGAACCAGGTGCACGGCAATGTCGCCGCGCTCTGGGGCCGCTCGATCTGCTGGCTGTCCAATATTGGCGGCTCGCCGAGCGCGGTCACGGCGCAGTGCAGCCCGACCGAGACGGCCTATGCGCGCAACAAGGCCTATTGGTACATTCCGATCGCGGACAATCCGACCGCGCTCTCGATCAATATCGACGGGCTTGGTTTTAGAGCCGTTGTGGATGCCTTTGGCGACGGCCTGACCGGCGGCGAGACCAAGGCAGGCGGGTTGAATCTTCTGTTCGACGATGGGACGCAGCTGCGCCTGGTGTTTTCCGCAAACGGGCAGGCGACCGGCGGAGCCAGCGGCGCACCCGATATCATCCTCGAGGATCAGAAGACCTCGGGCACGTCGGGTGGCAATTTTTCGTCGGGCGTCTGGGCTGTGCGAGATCTGACCACGGCGATGCGTAACGATGTGGCAGCCTCGACCTTTGCCGGCAACCGCATCACGCTGCCCGCCGGGACCTATTACGCGGTCTGGTCGTGCCCGGCCTCGGCCTGCGGCGAGCACAAGTCGCGGCTCTATAACGAGACCGATAGTGCCGTGATTGCCTATGGCACCTCGGAGCGCCAGGTGGTGGGCACGGCGAATCCGACGCGCTCGATCGGCAGCGCATATTTCTCCCTTGGTGCATCGAAAACGCTATTGCTTCATCACCGCTGTGCCAGCACGGCGGTCAATGGTTTTGGCGCGCCGTCGAGTCTGGCAACAGAGATCTATTCGCGCCTCGAGATCTGGAAGGTCGGTCAGACCGATCCCGAGGTCTCTGGCGTGCCCGGCGGCGCGCTGACGTTCTTCTTCACGTTCTCGTCGACGACGACGGACGCAGATCCGGGGCCGGGTTTGCTGCAACTCAACAATGCAGCTGTTGCGTCTGCGACGCGCGTCTTCGTCGACAACTCCGATTATTATCTCAACGACATCACCGCTGTGCTTGCCTCGGTCGCGACGTCGACCTCGTCGATCAAGAACCGCCTCCGGATGGAGAAGCGCGGAGATAACACCAAGTGGGCGACTTACGATGTCACGGGTGACTCTGCGCCGTCCGGCTATCACCGTTTCAACCTGACCTACACGGCCGGCCCTGGCGGCTGGGCCAACAGCGATGTCGTGATCGCGCGGTTCGACACGGTCGGCCAGAAGGGCGACACGGGATCGGCGGGGCCGACGGGCAGCGACCCGACGTTCCTGCTGCAAAATTTCAGCTGATCGAAACTCAATCCTCCAGAGACAGGATCATCCCAGATGTCATCGACGCCCGTTTTCGCGGCGACGCCGAAGCTCGGCCTCGCGCAGATCGCAACCGCCAATACCAACAGGGACGGCACCGGCACGATCGGAACTGTCGCCACCGCCGGCTCGAGCGGCTCGCGCTTTGATCGTATCGATATCACCGCGGCAGGCACGACCACGGCCGGCATGGTGCGTCTCTACATCAATGACGGCACCAATACCCGGCTTTGGAAGGAGGTCCAGGTTACTGCGATCACGCCGAGCGGGACGACGCCAGCATTTACGGCGACGCTTGATCTGTCGGCGTTGCCGCTGATTCTGCCGAATGGCTACTCGCTGCGGGCCGCTACCCACAACGCCGAGACCTTCAACGTCGCGGCAACTGGCGGGGACTTCTGATGAACTTCGGCGCCAACCGCGGAGTTCATGCTCCTGCGATCATTCGGCCGACTTACTATCCGTGGCAGCTCGGCTGCGCGGGCGATGGTCGGTCTGACGATACCCGCGGCTTGCAGGCCTTTCTCGACAAATGCTCGGGCGCGATCGGCGACCTCGGCGGCCGAACCTACATCTTCAACGGGCGTCTCTACGCGCGCGCCAATACGTTGTTGAATTGCCAAGGTTCGACCCTGATGGCATCGCCGATCGCCGGCAACAACATGTCGAGCCTCAATCTGACCGATCCGACGCAGGGAACTGCGGCAGGCCCCGATAACGTCACCATTCTCGGCGGTTACTTCCGCGGCAACGCGACTGCGCGACGTGCCAACGGCACGCTGACGACATCCTCAGGCGTCGGCAATGCCGCGATGATCTACGTCATCGGCTGCGCCCACACGACACTTCGCGACATCCAGATTTATGATTGCGAAGGAGACGGCGTTTCCGTCGGGGGTGCATCAAACACTTCAGGTAATTCGGTCTACTTCAAGCTCGACAACCTGTATATCAATAATCCAAGCCGAAATGCCCTCTCGTTCTTCGGAGCGAAATATGGGGATGCTGTCAATTGCACGTTCACACAGATTTCCTATGGCAACTCTGTCGGCAACATTTCCTATGGGGTCGACTACGAGCCGGACGGAACGACATCGAACAATCTCGCCGTCAACCTGATTTCTTGCAAATCGATCGGCTGCCAGACCGGCTTTGGCGGCAACAGCAACGCCGGCGGCACCAACACCCATATCAATTGGGATGACTGTTACTCGGAGAGCTGCACGACCGCGTTCTACGCGTCTGCGGCGGGCATGGGGATTCGCGTCACCGCCGGTCGTCTCAACGGCAACGGCACGAACTTCACCAATCTAAGCGAAGCGATCGCCAGCTTCCCGTAAAAATTGAGGCATGAAGATGACTGATTTGACCGTCGACAGCATCGCGCCCGGCCCGGATGCGGATGGCGTCAAGACGGCAAGTGTTGCCACATCATGGGGCACGCTGGCTGTGGAATATGCGTTCTCAACCGACCCAGAACATCCGGACGGACTTCAGTTTCTTCATGCCGATCTCAGCCAATTGTCCCTGCCGGAGGGCGCGCGTCTGTCAGCCGCCGGCCCGCGATGGATTGCGGCGGTCTCGGCCGCGCTGCGTACGGCCAGAACCTGAGCGCGCGACTTAAGAACGATCCTCTCGACCAAACACGGAGAACGGTGATGACCTACAGCCTGACCTGGCTGCCCGGATGCTTGCGCGATGCCGGCCTCGAAGTGCTCGAACATGACGGCTGGCAGACGCGCGGCCACGGCGACATGGGCAAGGTGCAGGGCGTGCTCTGCCACCACACCTGCGGGCCGCTGCACGGCGATTTGCCGGACATCAACGTGCTGGTCGACGGCCGGCCGGACCTCGGCGGGCCGCTATGCAACATCGGCCTCGGCCGGTCCGGCAAGGTCTACATGATCGCGGCCGGCAAGGGCTGGCACGCCGGCGCCGGATCCTGGCAGGGCGTCACCGACGGCAATTCGCACTTCATCGGCATCGAGGCCGAGAACACTGGCGAGACCAAGGGGCCGCGCGCCGAGGCCTGGCCGGACGTGCAGATGGCGGCCTATATGCGCGTCTGCGCGGCCATCATCGATCACATCGGCGCCGGCGTCGGCATGGTCGCTGGCCACAAGGAATATGCCCGGCCGCTCGGGCGCAAGGACGACCCCAGCTTCGACATGGTGATGTTCCGCGCCGGCGTCGCCAAGCTGGTCGCGGACAAGCCGGTCGCAGCGCAGGTGCCACACCAGGTTGCGCGCCCTGGTACCGTCAACATCGACGGCCTCAACGTCCGCTCCAATGCGTCGGCGGCCTCGACCATCGTCGGCGTGCTGTTCAAGGGCGACAAGGTTGAGGTCAGCGGCGAGGTCATGAACGGCAACAGCAAATGGTTGCGGGTCGCCGGCGGCTATGTCGCCGCTCGCTTCGTCGACCAGGCTTCAGCCTGATGCGCACCGCCGCGCTGCTGCTCGCGCTTTCGCTCATCGCCGGCGGCATCATTGCCGCGCTCGGCCTGCCTGTGGTCGCCGTGATCGCGGGCCTCTGCATCCTTGCCGGTCTTGTCCTCATTTCCTGACCGGCCCTGATCCGCTCGCGTGACGGTTCTCGCGCATCCCTGACATCTTCGGAGGTTTTGCAATGTGGCTTCCCAAACAAGCCCAGGTGAACGCGTTTACGCGCAACCTGGCCAGCGGCGCCGCCGGCGCTGTCCTGATGCTCGGCCTGGGGTCGAAGATCGACACCGCGGCGCTGACGCAGGCCATCGCGGCGGCCGGCACCGTGGTCAATGACGTCGTGGTGCTGGTCGGCGTGGCCGCGCCGATCGTCGCGGGGCTCTACGCCTCGCGCACCGCCAATCCGCAGGCGCAGGCCGCGGCCGTCGGCGCCAGCCCGTCGACGGTCGTCGTGCCCGGCGCCGGCGGCACCGCGACCATCACGGTGCTGGATCCCGGCATGGCCCAGGCTGCGCTCGATGCGCACCGTGCGAGCTAAGGGGAAACCATGCTGAAACGCATTCTCGCAATTGCGAGTCTCGCCCTCGCGCTCGCCGGCTGTGCGCAGTGGCAGGCGATCGAGCAGAAGGTGGTGACCGTCGCCAGTGCGATCTCCGGCGCCACGGTCAATCCGCAGGCCGTCCTGGTCGCATCGAACATCTTCGATGGACTCGAGGTGACCGCGACCAACTATCTGCGCCTCGCCAAGTGCAACGGCACGACGCCGGTGTGTCGCGATCCGTCCGCGACCAAAACCATCATCCCGGCCATTCGTTCCGGCCGGGTCGCCCGCAACAACCTGCAGCAGTTCTTCAAGGACCATCCGGGCCAGCTCGGTCCGGCAGGCCTTTACGACGCCCTGCAGAAAAGCATTGGGACGCTGCAGAGCGTCTTTGCGCAATACCAGATCGGAGGTGCGTCTTGACCGCGATGCTCACAACCATCCTCGGCCTGATCTCCGCGCTGGTGCCGGCCGGCACCAATGCGGCGCTGATCGAGAAGATCGTCGAAGCCCTGATCGCGATCATTCCCGTGGTGGTGAAGGAATATCAGGACCTGGTCCCGATCGTCCGCAACATCATCGGCGCGCTCAAGGCCGACCCGTCGACCACGGCCGCCCAGCTCGAGCAGCTGCAGCAGCTCGAGGTGCAATGGGACGCCGACTTCGAGGCCGCGGCTGCGGCCGCGACCGCCGAAGACGGCGCCGGCTGAGCAAATCCAAACTCATGCCGCCGCGGGCTGTTCCGCGGCGGCAATCGGGCCATGGGGACAAGATGACAGCGACGCATCTCACAGAAGAAGACATCACGCGCATCGTTCGCGCCGTATTGGATGCGGAAGCCGAGCGGCGCGGTCACACGCTCGATGATGTCGTGATGAAGGCGGTCGCGACAATCCTGACGTCGTTCGGCGTGGAGGATGATGATCGCAAGGAGATTCGGGCTGACTTCGAGCACCTTCGCAAATGGCGTAAAAGCGTGGAGCAGGCGCAGAGCCTGACCTTCCGCATGATTTTGACGGCGATCGTCACCGGCCTCGTCGGAGCAACCTGGCTCGGCATTAAGACGCTGCTCGGCAAATAACGATCGCTCGTAACCACTGAATTCCAAAGGAGCATCACATGGTTCGTCACCGCATTCTCGCGGCGATTGCGCTCGCCTGCGCGACGCTATTTTTCTCATCGACCTCGGAGGCGCGGCATGTGCGCCATCAGCATCTGCAGCTGGCGCATCCCGACTGCAATGTGAAATTTCCCTGCGAGGGCGTGATGGCTTCGTCGCGCGGCGAGATGATCGCACGCAAGATCGGGATCGGCGCGCCGCAGAAGATCTATAAGCCGCGCGCAGCGGCAGTCGCACGGATCCGCGGGGTGGAGGCGCAAACCTCGATCCAGCCGCATCCGACAGGTTGTCCGGCCCGCGCCTTCTGTGGCTGCGGTGCCGCCATGCGCGTGTTCGGCAGTCCCGTACGCTCGCTGTGGCTGGCAGCGAACTGGTTCAAATTCCCGCGGACCGCACCAGGTGCCGGCATGGTGGCGGTGCGCCGGCATCACGTCTTCGTCCTCGAGTCGCATCTTGAGGGCGGGACCTGGCTTGCCTATGACGCCAATTCGGGTGGTCACGCGACGCGCATCCATGCCCGCTCGATCAGGGGCTACACGATCGTGAATCCGCATGCCGGCCTCGTGCTGGCGTGGAGGGCGTAGCCATGCGCTGCGACTGGCTTGTGCCCTTCTTCATCCTCCTGGTCGCAGTGAGCTGGCCGCTGCCGTTCGTGCTCGCGCGGGACGACGGCCGCTTCGCCAATTCGGAACTCAAGCCATGGTTCGACTCCTTGCGCAGCGGCAAGGGGCCGTGCTGTTCGGATGCCGACGGCTATGCACTCGGCGACGTCGATTGGCAGAGCGCCGGCGTCCGGTACCGCGTGCGGATCCCGCGCTCCAACGATCCAGCCGACAAGAACGTCATGGTCTGGGTGGACGTGCCCGAGGATGCCGTGCTCACCGAGCCGAACCGTGCCGGCCGCACTATGGTCTGGCCGATCTGGGGGTACCAGGGGCCGTCGATCCGCTGCTTCTTACCGGGAAGCATGACGTGAGCGGCATCCGCAAGCGCGTGTTCGGTTATCTCGACGCGGCGCGCGATCGAGGTGCCTTCATTGTCTCCGGAATCTTCTACGGTCTCGATCCAGAAGATATCGCTGACGAGATCGCACGGGATTGGGATTCCGGTGATCGCGACGGGAAGCTGCTGTGGGCTCCCGGCGACAGCAAGCCGGAAGTCTCCGATATCGCGCCGCATGTCGCGGCGTGGCTGGTCGCGGCTGTCGAATGACGACGGACAATCTCGACCTGATCCTCGCCAAGGATGAGACCGGCGAGCATCGCCTGTGGGCCTGCCGCGGCGCAGGCAAGGGATGTGCACGCAACAAATACAGGCGGCAGCGCAAGCCATGCGGAGATTGCGTTGGCCCACTCGACGAGAAGCTGACGGTTGGGGAGGTCGCCGATCTCCTCAAGCGCGGTGACGCGTAACCCTGAGTCCGCCGCCGGACGGAGATCCGGCAATCCAACCGAGAAAGGATCTGGCTATGGCCATCCGCTGTAAGATGCGTCTCGACAATGTGTTTCGTCAGCAACGGGGAGGCATCAAGGCCTTCTTTAGCTGCAGCTATGACGAGAAGCTCGCCAAGGAAGACGTGTCGTTCCAGAAGGCGACGCCGACGGGCAACGCTGAATTCGTCATCGACAATCCCAAGGCTGCCGAGCAGCTCGAGATCGGCGAATACTACTACGTCGATTTCCATCCGGTGCCAAAACCGGCGCCGGCCTCTCCTTCTTCGTCTTCGTAAGCGTAGCGTCCTCCAAGTCAGCCCGCGTCGCCATGCCCGGCGGCGCGGGTTTTTGCGTTTGACGGCCTAGACGAAGGGCCATCAGCTGCTGTTCTGACTACAAGGAAACAAAAGCCGCAAACTCGCCTTGCTCATAGAGCTTGGAGAATTTCAGATCTGGATTGGCTGCGGTGAACTCCCGCCAGGCAAGCCGCTCGCCTTTGTCGGGATCGTTATGGAAGCAGGCCCAATCGTCGAAGACGATGACCGTTCCCCTTTGCAGAAACGGCACGATGAACTTCAGGATCGGGACGGTCGAGTGGTAGAGATCGCAGTCGATGTAGATAACTGCAGCCTTGCGGTCGGACAGACGCTCCTGAACCTCTTTCGTCAGCGACTTGTCGTAGAAGCCTTTCACGATGCTCAAACGATCGGCCGGCATACCCGCCGACTGGCATAGGCGAACAAACTCTTCATCCGCGGTCTTTAGCTTGCCCGGCTGCCAGATGGCCTGTTTGTCGATCTCTTCGATTTCGGGCAGACCCTCGAAGCTGTCGAAGGCGACGTAGTGCCAGTTGAAGAGGTGGCGAGTGTGTTTCCATGCAGCCCGCATGGTGTTTGCTTCATGGCATCCGAACTCGAAATAGTAGCCTTCGATTGGACGGTTGGTGTGGCAGAACCGCACGATCATCAGCAGCAGATCCTCGCGCGGTTTACGCGCTGCCCTGTTATAATAGCGTCGCGACCACCTTGCGGCCGGGTATCTCAACCAATCGACCGACAGGCCTACAGAACGGGCAATGGGCGCAGGGAGCACCGATAACGTTCTGCGATATAGTGCCTTCATTGCCTTCTCGCCCCTTCAAAAAAATCCAGTCCTCAAAACCCCCGGATTGGGGGGTACCTACCATCTCAACCCCGAATAGAGCAACCGCATGCTAGGCCGATCCTGCTGATGACCTGACGCAAGGCTAAAACTCGTCGAAGGAAAAGATTCTGTGGCCGGCCAACCTGCCGAACCTCGCTGCACCTTTCAAACTCAGGTGGTCCTCATTCCAATAGTCGGATGGATCATCCGAGAAAGCAGTGAAGTCAAAGTACCTGAGCCCAAACACGCGCTGCGCGTTGCTGATGTACTCGCGGATTTGTCGCGCTCCCGGACCCGCATAGGCCTGCCGGAGTGTTGGGTAAAATGGCGTTGAGATCAGGACGACCTCGATGTGGTGATCTTTGGCCTCTGCCATGATCTGCCTGAAAAAATAGTCGAAGACCTGACTGACCTTCAAATTGTCGGGTGTGGGTGCCGGTGGCCCTGGAAACGACCTGTTGGGGAGCAGGTTGTAAGAGAAGCCGTTCTTGAGGATGTCGAAGTGGAGCGCGGTCGGGTCGGGGGCGAGAGACCGGCCTTTGATGAAATCCGATGCCAGGCGGAAAATATCTTTCCGGTAAGGACTGTCGGTAAGGGTGAGAATCGGCCACTTAATCGCCGCTCCGCTGGCACGAGCAATGGTGAGGTCTTCGCCGGTCACATAGTCTTCGTAGAAAAAATACGGACTGCTCGGACCGGAGCTGCTCATGAGCGGCGCGTTCATCTCCAGCAAGATGATCTCGGGCTTCACTGTTGCCCTTCGAAGAAGAATACGCAGCTTCAGCCAGGCCTCGCTGATGCTCTCGCCCCGCCACGCGAGATTGTAGAAGTCGTGACTATCGATGTTGAGCGACATGTTCGCCTGGGAAGAGCCTAGGGCGACGTAGCGCGTCGGGTGCGCGAGATAAGCATCGAGCTGGACGCGCCGCGGTTCATGCTGCGGGATGACGATGGTCCGGTGGAACGCCTCCGTCGCGCCAAGGATTGTCCCAAGGCAAAGTGCCTGGGAGGCGATGAGCAGCGCGGCGAACGTCTTCTTCGATATCGACATTGTCAGAAGTTGAAATAGAGGAACGGCGGCGGCGCATTGAGGTAGAAGGCAACGACAAAGGCGGCCGAGGTGCCGACGCCGAGTGCGGGCACGTGCCAAAGCGATGGTTCATAACGGTCGATGATTTCCATGCTGTTCGGCAGGGCAAAGCAGATCGCAAAACAGCACAGGCACATAAAGGCCCATGTCGGGGTGAACATTGGGTCGGCCTGAAAGCGCTCAACAGGATGCCGCGCAATATCGAGCCAGGCGATCGGGTCGTGCATCGCGGTCAGGATCGACCATGCATCGGCCAGTGACGGAGCGCGGAAGAAGACCCAGCCGACGACAACGAACCAGAACGTTGTCGTGATCCCGAGGACCGGCGGCATTCTCAAGCCCGTCCTCTGGAACACGCGATGCGCGCACAGCCCTGCACCGTGCAGCGCGCCCCATGCGACGAACGTCCATGCCGCGCCATGCCAGATTCCACCGATGACGAACGTGGCGAACAGGTTGAACAGCACACGGCGGTGGCTGCCGCCGAGCGGGATATAGACATAATCGCGCAGAAAGCGGCCAAGGGTGATGTGCCAGCGGCGCCAGAATTCCTGGATGCTCTGCGACTTGTACGGTGACAGGAAATTGGCTGGCAGGGTGATGTTGAACATCAACGCGCTGCCGATGCCCATGTCGATGAAGCCGGAGAAGTCAAAGTAAAGCTGGAAGGTGTAGCTCAGTGCCGCGCACCAGGCGTCAATCGGCCCATGCGAGGTCATCGCAAAGCCGTTGTTCGCGTAGAGTCCCATGCGATCTGCGATCAGCAGCTTTTTGATGAACCCGATGCAGAACAGCACGATGCCGCGATTGAAGTTATCGGTGTTGAACTGCCATCGCGCCCTGTCATCGAACTGCGGCATCATCTCGGAATGATGCACGATCGGCCCCGCGATCAGCTGCGGGAAGAACGTCACGAACAGCGCAAAATTGATCGGGGAGGGCCGCGAGACCTTTCGCTTGTAGACATCGACCAACAGCGCGATCTTCTGGAAGGTGAAGAACGAGATCCCGAGCGGCAGGAAAATCTCGATCGGCGTCAGGTGCAGGCCAAGCAGGTCGACATTGGCGATGATGAAGTTGGCGTATTTGAAAAACGCGAGCAGGCCGAGATTGAACGCCAGTCCCCCGATCAGAATTGCCCGCCGGTGGCGTTCGAAGCGAAACAGCGCGTCGACGAAGCAAAGGTTGATGACAATCGAGGTCAGCAGCACCGGGAGGCTTGGGAGATTCCAGAGGCCGTAGAACAGCAGCGATGCTGCGATCATCACGATCTTGGCCGAGGTATTGCCGGCGAGCCGGCGCGTGGCAAAAAAGGCGCCCAGGGTCAGCGGCAGGAACACCAGCGCGTATTCTGGAGTGAAATAGAGCATCCCCGCCCGCATTCTGAGGTAGTTCTTATCGTTCCTCCTTCACTACAAGGCGTCCGCGCAACCCACAAGGGCGGACGGCGCATGTTCAACTAAAAGCTAGCAAGAAAGGTAAAATAAGCCCGGCTGGATGCTTTTTTTGCAACCTTAACGGGCCCGCTTTCGGATGCGCGCGCCGTTCTGAAGGTGCGGCCGCTAGAATGAATCCATCACCCGCCGAAACGCTGGATGCCGCCGGTTCTTTACCTTCACCCAGTCGCAGGTGCGCGGCCGATATCGCCGCTCCCGGTGCTTCGAGACCAGGCCCTCGAGGCCCATGCGGCATGCGGCCTCGAACAGCCCCGGGCCGATCTCGCCTTTCTCGAACGGCGCCACGAAGATGCCCTCCGGACGTCGCGCCAGCAGCTTGTTGAGGCGCGCCTTGCGCTCGAACAGCGGCCGCTCGCGCACGTTGTCGCTGTCGATCGCAACCAGGTCGAAGGCGTAGAGTTGGGCTTCGTCGTTGTGCTTGTTCGAATGCAGGGCGTTGAAGTCGGAGATGCCCTGCAGGTCCAGCACGCAGATCTCGCCATCGATGATGAAGCGCTGCTGCTTCAGCTTCAGCGCAGTCTCGGCGATCCACGGGAAGCGCCACGTCCAGTCGAGCCCGCTCTTGGACAGGATCTTGACCTCTCGGCCGTCCCGGACCACGCGGCCGCGATAGCCGTCATATTTGACCTCGTGGATCCAGTCGGGCCCGGCGGGAACGATTTTGGCGGCAATGGGCTTACAGTAATCGAATTCAGGCATAGGTTGGAGATAAGAGCCGAAAAGCCGAATTGCGAATCCGGAGGAGCATAGAATGCGCCAAATCTCGCTGGACCGACTCTCGGTCTATGAGGGCGACCCGGGCTATTCGGCCTTTGAAAATCTGGGAGAAAGCCGACATCGTTTGCGCATCAGGCTTGACGGCTTCGATCAAGACGGCGTCGTCACCGCGGATCGCTCGCAAGGCTGGTTGCGCCGCTACGTGATGGTCGACGGCCATCCCGTCATCCAGAACGGTCTGACCTTAACGGAGATCGTGAAGGGCAGGATTGAATTCGTCCTGGACGATGCGGGCTAAGCCAGCCGCAACGCCAGCTGCCGGTGATGACCTTCATGCCGCTCAACGAAATCCTGCAGGCCTGAGGGCACGTCCGCCATCTGCAGGTCGACCCGCCGGCGGATCTCGCGAGCGACATCTTCGGAGACGTCTTCCGACCAGCGCTCGGCGGTGTTGAAGGCGATGATCCGGACCGGGTGGCTGTACTCGCCTGACATCAGGTCAGTGATGACGGTCTCGAGGTCGGTCGCCTCGGCGTCGGCCTCGCGCCAGACTGCTCCGTGGCGGCCCAGATCGTCCTTCACCAGGTAGACCGTCTGATCACAGCCTTCCGGCACGATCGAGGGCGAGGAACGCATACGCAAACTCCACAGAACTAAGCGCTAATCGTCAGAGATGACTGATCGTTCCGCGCCCGGAGTTCGCAAACTATACAGCCCTATTTGGGCGGTTGCAGTCCCGGAGATGTAAGCCACGCGGACATCTGTGAGCCCGTTTCAGCTTGGCGCGCCTGGCGAAGAAGTGCTTCGCGGGCCGCGCCCGGCGGGACCTCCTTGGCTTTCTCGCGAAGGCGCTTCGCTTCCTCCGTTAGCCTTATTTCCAGCGGGGAAGATTGGATGATCCTGCGGCGCTGCGTCATGGTCCTACACCAACCAAAGACTCTGCCTCCATCAACGTACAATGATGGTTCCAGTTCCGGCGACCAAGCCCCTATGTGACCGCCTCAGCCTGTTTTCGTTTTGTGCTTACGTTGAGATAAATCAAGGAATTTGATCCGCCCCGAACACATTGCGAACGCGAACGCATCCGCCAACGGAGGCGGTTCACTCTTTCCAGTGCAGCTTTGCGCAGTTGGGGCACTGGTACACCCCGACTTCGCGACCGGACCCGGTGTCGAGAATGAAGGTTCTCAGGATTGTCGGGATGTCGCAGTTGTCGCAGCGTGGATGCTGCTCGGTCCTGGTCACTCGCTTCAGCATTGATTCGGTCCCCAGCATTCGCATGCATAC
Organism: Bradyrhizobium sp. Kon56; assembly: GCF_055807635.1. Taxonomy (NCBI): domain Bacteria; kingdom Pseudomonadati; phylum Pseudomonadota; class Alphaproteobacteria; order Hyphomicrobiales; family Nitrobacteraceae; genus Bradyrhizobium; species Bradyrhizobium sp. Kon56. Next base: position 310,731 of record NZ_JBVVOU010000007.1, read on the forward strand.
AACGCGCGCTGGATGGGCGCCTTTACGCAAGTTAAGCGGGCAAGTCGTGTCGCAGACGTAGGGGTCTGCTACCGGTGCCACGGCCGCCGACGGCCCTGGATCTCGCGCGCCTTGCTGATCTCGTCATAGCCGATCTGGCCGTGCAGATCCTCCCACGCTTCGCGGAAGCGCGCTTTGGCCTCGCTGAGGCTGCCCGCGCCGCCGCGGTGCTGGTCGCGCTGGGGCACGTTCGGCAGGAAGACCGACCAGGACCACCCGTTGGTGCCGCCGACGCCGACGCCGCGCAAGATCCGTCCGATCGAAAGCTCGTCCCACATCACTTCGTAATCGTCGGGCGCGGTCTCGCCGCCGATCACGGTGCGTCGCATGGTGAGGTCGTCTGACATGTGAGAACGAATAGGGAATTTTCCCTCACCCGAAAAGGGTGTTCAGCTCGCGACGTTTTCTTATCGAACCTATTCCCAGCGGCCACTCAACTTGGTCCGCGCGGCGATCGTCGTCTCGATCTCTTGCACCATCTCTCCGAGCCGTTCAGCGAGCCTTTCGAACAGCGCGCGCGTCTGCCTGTCGGGCGCAGTTCTTGACAATCGAGCACAATATTCCACCTCCGCCCGAAACTTCTCGAGCTGGGCAACCAATTCTTCCATACCGCTACGTCCCCGACCAAACGACCGGAAGTTGTAGCGCCTGGCGCCGGGCCGGGCACCTGGGAAATTTCCCAAGGTCCAAGCTCTATGGTTGCGTCGCAGAGGAAAGCCGGGATGAATGCGAGTCGGACCGCACGGCTGCGACGACCAGCGGGGGCCACGATGGCGACAATGGACGACTTCCGGGAGGAACTCGAGGCTCAGATTGCCAGGGCGGCCAGGCAGGGCCGTCCTCACGTCGAGATCAATGCCGGCGAGCTGCACCGCGTCGTCAGCCCAGACGAGAACCTGCACTCAATGGCGTGCGAGGCAATGCGGCAGTTGCAAAACGTCGGTGACCAGGTCGTCCATGCGCCATCAGCCGGCGATGGACCTTCCTTCACGATCCGCTACATGCTTCCGCGATCACAGGCGGGGTTGTTTTAACGCATGCGCCCGCCGCGCTGCGGAACGAGACCTCGCGGCCGGCATTGGCTCCCATGGATGACAGAAAGTGGATCGCCATCATGGTAGCCTCAATGCTGCTTCTGGCCGCGGTCGCAGCACTTCTTGTGCAGCGGCCGGGCTTGGTGACGGACACCCACACGTTGATGAGTCGCTAGCGCGGAGCGCTCGCTACCAGAAACCGAAAGGCTGCGGGCACTTGGACGCCTGCAGCGAACGACCCACGGGGCCTCGTTGGCGAGTACCCTTCGTAATCGACACCAGGTGGCGCCACCTGCACGCGAATTGATTACCCTATTGAAAGGCAAGTGTACGACGGCCCCTCTTGCAGGTGAATCGCGAGAAATCTCCCTGCGATGTCCTTCCGGATCTGTGCCGAGGAATGTCTAGGCAGTCTGAGATTTCCTGCACTGTGAATTAGGAGGCCAGCGACAATCCGCTTGAGTAGAACTGTGATGTTCACTCTTCTCGCATAGCGTCGCCCCTCATCGGAAGAGAGGCCTTTGATTTCTTCGACAAGATCGAGCAGCCCTGCTTTTAGGTCGTAGCTTGCTTGTTCGAGCAATGCCGGATGAGCCAGAAAAGCAAGGACGGTGATTTCAAAGTCTTTGTATGTCCAGGCGGAGCGGCTGCAGGCGCCATCATTCAAGACCTGCTCGCATACGAGGACCTGCACATTCGAAATCCGATGGAAGATGACTTTGCGGCCGCAATAGGCACATGAGCATAGGTCACCGAAGATGTTAGCGAGATCATTTCCTTTTCGCCCACGATGCGCCAGATTCTGTTGGCGCGCCGCCTGCGCAGCATCAAAAGTGGTCTTGTCTACGACTGCAGGGTAATAGCCGGAAATTGGAGCGCCGCTCGGGATACCCTTCTTATGACCTGCAGCGAAGGATTTCGGCTGGTACTCACCGTAGGTCGCCCGGTTCCTGAGCATCGAGTCTATGGTGGTGTTGTCCCAGCTGAGCGCTCGGGTGAAGGTCGGCACCTTTAGTTCGTCGAGATAATTTGCGATGGCGTAGCTGCCCATCCCGCCGATCGCGAGTTCGAAAATCTTTCGCACGGTTTCGGCCCGGTCCGGCAGAAACACGAAAGACGAACGGTCTTCATTGAGGCCGAGCCAACTTGGCGCTGCTGAGATCTTTTTGCTCACCTTAGACATATTAACACTCGGTCGCGAATGGGTCGCTGCGGCAGCGAAGCGGACACTCGATTCGTCGTTAAGCGCAAATCGATTCCCACCCTCAATCGCAGTGGAGGTGCATGTTCCCGCGTTAGGGACCATTCCTCGGCAGGCTCTCACGCAGCTGTGAGCGGCAGAAACTTCTATATCGAACAATAGCTTAGGCCGAAATTAGTCAGAAGAAGTTGCGTGATTTTTGTGCAACACCTGTCTGAAAACAAGCTTCTTAGGCCCATTTCGGAGCGTTCTCTTGTTGTGTGTGCAGGGACCATCGATCATGGTGACTGGGCGACGGAGGGGGGCATCCCGAGGTCGTCCCGTCTTAGGTGGTTCGCTTAAGTCCCTCGCGTTCAGCGGGTGTGTCC